>JAOZMX010000279.1 GCA_029934065.1 Bacteroidales bacterium | reverse complement strand
ACCGCGAGACCAACTGGTCGCTGCCGCGCAAACAACAGGAGATCATCGAGCGGCAAAACATCTACGACGGCACATGGGTCAAGACACCCTCCATGGGATGGATGCACGTTCCGCTGACGCAATATCACGGCGGAGGCGAGGCTGCGGTTTACGAGCCTTTGCACGAACACCTGGCGGATTACCGGCAACGGCTGGCCAACCTTTTCGGTTCCGGCGTACAGGCAGCCTGGCGCGGCAACGAGCTTTACGACACCGACACAACCAGACAAATCGTGAAAAAGTGGGTGGATTTTTACAAAGCACACCGCGCCGTGCTGGACGGCGACATCATCCACATCCGCCGCCCCGACGGCAGAGACTACGACGCCATCCTGCATGTCAACCCGCAGGGCGACGAAAAGGGCTTGCTGATGGTTTACAATCCGCTTTCAGACACCATCCGCCGCGAGATTGACATTAACATTTACTACACCGGCCTGAAGGATAAGGTTGAAATCACCACACAAAACGGCGAAAAGAAAATCATGGAAGCAGACCGGAATTATAACATCCCGATAAAAATGGAAATCCCACCCCATTCGCAGGAATGGTTTGTGATCAGGAATGGCGATTGAACCGGCAAGATATGGACGATCAGACAACCGGTTTATCACCCTCGCGGCGTTTTTAAACCAAATCTAAAGCAATTTTCAACACGCTGTACCACATCCTCTAAAGAAACATTTTTCCCTTTGTCAGCTTTTTACACCCTCTTTTATTAGGTAATTCAATACTTAATTATCATTTTTGCACCGGATTGTAACAAACAAATCAATTGATCAATGGTGAAAACAACAAAAAGTAAAATTAAAAATTTGACCACAATGAGAAAAGCAACATTTACATTATTCGCTCTGCTGGTATTGCTGGCAGGCAACACATTTGCACAAGACAAAAAGAACGCACCGGAAAAGAAATTGATTTCGGGCAATTCGTTTCAGGTGATGTTCCCGCAGGGAAGCCTTGGCGATGAATACGACTTCGGATGGGGTATTTACGGAAACATCGATTACAATTTCAGTAAGCATCTGGCATGGCGTTTCGATCTGGGATGGAACAGTTTGAGCGGAGACGAAAAGATCATTCTGGATGAAGACGGAAACGAACAGGTTGTAGGCGGAAACATGTCGGTCTGGGAATTTACTACAGGGCTCAAAGCAAGCATCTCTATCCTGTACATCGAAGCACGAGGCGGATATTTTACCGGGATCAACGAATGGGGATTGATCCCTGCCGCCGGATTAAGGCTCGGAAAATTTGACATTCAGGGTAATTACAAATTCCTTGGCGACAGCAACTGGTACGGTGCAAGGATCGCATTTTACTGGGGCGGTTAATCTTATCATCATTTATTTATGAAGAAATTTAAAGGGGAAAATATTGAATGATGAAGGCAAAAGGCAATAGGCAAAAGTAAAAAGTTATGGGTGAAGGGGTTGTGAGTTAAGTGTTAAGAGGTTAAGGGTGGAAGCATATTGGCAGTGGAAGGTGAGTGTGATAGAAATAAGCAACATTTAACATTCAATTATCACTGATTAAAAGTCAAATTGAAAAACGGACTTTGCGAGCCCGATTTATCGGGCGAAGCAATCTGTCCCAACTGTGCAGCGCATCCGTTAGCAGGTCACATCTAAAATCTACCGCCTTCGCCAAGGCTTCGGCGGTCAGGGAAATCGTTAATCTTCAATCTGAAATCCCCTGATTTACAGCCCCCTTAAAACCAATCCCCGAACTTTTTTTAAAGCTCTCTTTTTTAATTCAAATTATTTATTACCTTTGGTTCCTGTTTGTCAGCCGTTTAAATGCCAAAAATGTAACTGACGGGGCGGAGCTGTATCAAGAGGTAAGTAAAACCGGAAAAATAGAGCCCAACAACCTGATAACGTGCATTCAGCCAAGCTTAAATCCCGAAATTCCGGGAAGTTTTCCCCGGTTTGCATCACTTAAAAACCATCGTATTTTGCAGGAAAAGCCGGAAATATTACTCAACAACGAAATTCACAAAGGAATGGAAGTGATCACCTTCCGGTTTCCTTATAACAAAGATTTGATCAATCAGATCAAAAAGATCAGCGGAATCAGGTGGAGCCAAAGTAAAAAAGCGTGGTACATCGAAAAAGAGGAGTTTCATTTATCATCAGTCTTTGACATTCTTTCGCAAAAGGCATTTGTAAATTACAAGGCATTGAAAGATCATCAATCGAAAGAGATAAAATCAAAAACAAGTAAAACCGCAAAAACAAAAGTAAAACTCCCTCAGGCATATCGCGATAACCTTGAACAAAGAAGATACAGTAAAAGCACAAAAGCTACATACATTAACTATTTTGAAGATTTTATCAGATACTTTAACGACAGGCACCTTGAAAAAATCACTGTACAAGAGATCAACGATTACATTCTAAAGCTAATCAGGAAAAAAAACATTTCAGCAAGCCAACAAAACCAAAGGATTAATGCGATCAAGTTTTATTATGAAAAAGTACTTGGCAGAGAAAAAATGTACATCGATATCAAGCGACCGATAAAGAAAAAGATATTGCCAAACGTACTATCTGCCGCCGAAATAAAAAAGATGATTGATGTAACAGATAATTTAAAACACAAATGCATCATCAGCTTGCTGTATTCGGCGGGATTAAGGAGGAGCGAGTTGCTCAACCTTAAAATTACCGATATTCTTTCGCAGCAAATGCTAATCAAAATAGAACAATCAAAAGGTAACAAAGACCGGTATGTCGGGCTTTCGAAATTTATGCTCACTCTTTTACGAAAATACTTTATAGAATACAAACCTGATAAGTGGTTATTTGAAGGGCAAAAGGGCGATCAATACAGTTTTGAGAGTGTGGGAAATGTTGTTAAAAAGGCTGCAAAAAAAGCCGGAATAAACCGAACCGTAACCCCTCATATGCTACGTCATTCATTTGCTACCCATCATCTTGAAAGCGGAACCGATTTAAGATACATTCAGGAATTTCTCGGACATAACAGTTCAAAAACAACTGAGATCTATACACATGTGGCAAAGACAAATTTCAACAAATTTAAAAATCCACTTGACGAAATATTTCCTGATGAAAAGTAAAAAGTTACATTTATTCCTCCAATTTGGCGGAATATATGTAACTTCGCCCCGTAGTAATGAAAAAATAAATGTAATGGTACTTTTACACAGACGTTGAACTA
>JAOZMX010000009.1:26210-35742 GCA_029934065.1 Bacteroidales bacterium | reverse complement strand
CGGGTTATTTCTCATAAAAATGCATCTCACGGATGTATTGCCACACCTTCGGCGGCAACATATACCGTACGTCTTTCCCGTTTTTGATGGCCTGCCTGATAAAACTCGATGAAATTTCCATCAGCGGGGCGTTAAAAAAATTGATGGAAGGGTGTCCGGCAAAATCTCCGGCATTGTATCCCGGACGGCTGTAAATGTAAATCTGATACTGCTCCAGCAACACCCGGAAGTTTTTCCATTTGTGAAACGTGGCCAGAATATCGGTTCCGGCGATCAATACAAACCGGTGCCCGGGGTATTTTTCATCGAGATAAGTCAAGGTATCGATGGTATAGGAGGGCCGGGGCATTTTGAACTCGATATCGCAGGCCCTGAATTTGGGGTCATCCTCAATGGCGGTCTTTACCAGCATCAGCCGGTGATGATCGGCAAGCAGCGTACTTTTCTTTTTCAGGGGATTGTGGGGCGAAATGACGAACCAAACCTGATCGAGGTCGGAAAACTCGCGCATATAGGCGGCAACGATCAAATGGCCGATATGTACCGGATTGAACGATCCGAAAAAAAGTCCTGTTTTTATTTTTTTCTCACTACTGCTCATGGGTTATCAATGCTCCAACACATTATTGATTGATGAAATTCCTGATGGCGTCATACGTTTCGCCAACGGCTTTTTCCAGATCATCATTAACGATCACAAGATCAAACTTCGGCGCAAACGACATTTCGTATTCGGCCTTGGCAATGCGTTTTTTGATGGTTTCGTCATCATCGGTCGAGCGTGAACGCAATCTGCGTTCCAACTCGTCGATCGAAGGCGCTTTGATGAAAATAGCAAGCGAAAGATCGGGATATTGCTTTTTGATCTTCAAGCCACCTTTCACATCCACATCAAAAATCACATGGTATCCGCTGTCCCAGATGCGTTTCACTTCCGAGCGCAACGTTCCGTAATAATTATTCTCATACACCTCTTCCCATTCCACAAATTCGTCATTGTCGATCTTTTTCCTGAATTCGTCAACGGTAAGAAAATAATAATCCCGGCCGTCCACTTCGTTTTTGCGCGGTTTGCGGCTGCATGCCGAGACCGAGAATTTCAGCTTCAGGTCCGAATCGAGTATGCGCTTTACGATGGTCGTTTTTCCCGAGCCCGACGGGGCGGAAATGATGATCAGCTTCCCGCTCATAGCTTACAAAATGTTATATAATTGTTCTTTGATCTTTTCCAGCTCATCCTTCATCTGCACCACCAGTTTCTGGATATCCGAATCGTTGGCCTTTGAACCGATGGTATTGATTTCCCGTCCGATCTCCTGACTGATAAAATTGAGTTTTTTTCCGTTGGATTCGTCTTCGGCCAATGTTTGCAAAAAGTAATCGCAGTTGTTTTTCAGCCTGACTTTCTCTTCCGTAATGTCGATTTTTTCAAGGTAATAAATGATCTCCTGTTCAAACCGGTTTTCATCGATCATCCTTGTATTAACAACATCACTCAAGTCTTTCCTGAAACGTTCTTTCATTTTCTCTATCCGTTGGGTTTCAAACGGAGAGATATTGTCGAGGAATTTCAGGATCAGAGCGATACGGTTGATAAAATCCTTTTCCAGCTTGGCTCCCTCCGCGATTCTGTAATGATCACATTGTCCGACGGCATCCTCAACCGCCGCCAAAATCTGTTCCCATTCGTTTTCGTCCGGCTCCTGTTCCTGTGGTTTTAAAACATCGGGCATTTTCAGCAAAGATGAAAAAGCATATTCTCCAACAGGAACATTGAGTTCATCGGCCAGCATTTTCACATCTGCAAAATACTTCTTTACCAGCTGCCTGTTGATGGAATAATTTTCGGCCGATCCCGACTGGTCAACGGCGATGATCAATTCAATTTTTCCGCGCACCAGCTTTTGCATTAACAACGTTCGCAATTCAGACTCTTTGGTTTTGTACACACCCGGAAGACGCAAAATCAAATCGAGCTGTTTGCTGTTGATGGCCTTGATTTCGACGGAGATTTTTTTACCGGGCAATTCGCAGGAAGCCTTTCCGAAGCCCGTCATTGATTTCAGCATAAAACATTATTTTTCAGCAAAAGTAATGATTATCATTCATTACATCCAAAATAAAAAAACCGGAAACGATGATTTCCGGTTTGTTGCGGTGGGCCCACCTGGGCTCGAACCAGGGACCACTTGATTATGAGTCAAGTGCTCTAACCAACTGAGCTATAGGCCCGAAATTTTACTTTCGTAAAAAAGGGTTGCAAAATTATAATATTGACCGGGAATAACCAAGAATTTTTTTCTGATATTTTTGCAAAAAAATTATTCCTTCATCATCAATAAATGAGCTCAACGGCAAATATAAAAGCGCTGATTCTGGACTTTGGCGGGGTGATCTACCGCATTGACCATGACAAGCAAAAAGAGGTCTTCGAAAGCTTCGGGCTAAAGGATTTTCACAGGTTCTATTCGCAGGCGGAACAAGACCCTTTGTTCAGGGAGTTTGAAACGGGATGTATTGATGAGGCTGAATTCAGGGAAAGGTTAACGAAAATCCTGCCTCCCGGATTCCCTCCCGGCAAAACGGACGAAGCATGGAACAGTATCCTCGGGGAGTACGACCCCGACGCGGTTGACCTGCTGATGCGGCTGAAAACAAAATACCGGCTTTTCATCCTGAGCAACACCAACATCATTCATTACCGTGTTTACATTCCGCAGTTTTACCAAACCTATGGTTTTGATTTTGAATCGCTGTTCGAAAAAACCTACTGGTCGTTCAGGTGCGGGATGAGAAAACCCGATGCCGGCTTTTTTAATCTTGTTCTTCGTGAAAATAATTTGCGCGCCGGTGAATGCCTGTTTATTGACGATACATTGCAAAACTCGATTGCGGCAAAATCATACGGGATAAAAACAATATGGCTGGCTCCGGGAAAAACGTTTTCCGGTCTGTTCGACAACAACGGCAATGTGGTTTACGATAAATAATCCCGCCGGATTTCCCACAAGACCCGATGCATGACATCCATGATGTGGCTGATGATCTGCGGAAGTTCATTTTTGTTTTCGATCACATGAGGGAGCCTGTCGATCCTGCGGATCTGATCCTGCAATTCATTGATCCTTAATATATCAATAGTGGATTTCAGCTTATGTGCCGAATCGGCAACGCCTCTCATGTCGTTTGTAATATAACTTTCGTTTAACTCGGAAAGGATTTTCGGTGTTGACTCCGTAAAAATCGCCAGCATTTTGTAAAAATCTTCGTCGTCACCAACCGATTCCGACAAATATCCCAAATCAAAATTTTTAACTTCCGACATTTTTTCTACAATTCATTATTTTTCAACATACGGTAAATGGTGGATTTGCCCACATCGAGTTTTTTGGCTACTTTGATGATGTTGTTGTCATATTTGTCAAGATAAGCCCTGATGATCTTCCGGGTATAACCTTTCAGGGTATCCTCTTCGTCCATTAGGAAATTCCCCCTTTTTCCTCCCGAGGAAAATGAGATGTCCGTTTCATCAATGGTGTCGCTGTTGCACATTACCACGGCCAGCTCGGTGATGGCTTTGAGCTCCCTCACATTACCCGGATAGGAGTAAGTGAGCAATTTATCCTGTGCAGCCCCGGAAAATGTTTTCGTGGGGAGGTTATTTTCCTTGCAAAAATTGTCTGCAAAATGCTTGGCGAGGACCAAAACATCGTTTCCCCGTTCGCGCAAAGGGGGCAAAAATATAGGCAGCCCCAACAACCGGTAATACAAATCCTGCCTGAAGTTCCCGTTTTGCACCTCTTCCTCCAGATTGCGGTTGGTGGCCACAATGAGCCGCGATTCGACCTTCACCACATGATGTCCCCCGATCCTGGTAAGTTCTTTCTCCTGCAAAACGCGCAGCAACTTGACCTGCATGTCCTGATTCATATCACCGATCTCGTCGAGGAAAATGGTTCCCTTTCCGGCCTCTTCAAACTTTCCGAGCTTCCGCGTGGTGGCACCGGTAAACGCACCCTTTTCATAGCCGAACATCTCGCTTTCGATCAATTCTCCCGGAATGGCCGAAACGTTAATGGCCACGAACGGATATTTGCTGCGCTTCGAATTGTAATGGATGGCTTTGGCCACCAACTCTTTTCCCGTACCGGTTTCGCCGGTGATGGAAACGGTGATGTTGGTCTGAATGGCTTTCTCTATCAACTTGAAAACATCCTTGATCTGGCTGCTGTTGCCTTTGATACTGTCGCCGAACTTGTATTTCTTTCCGATCTCCTCCTGCAACACGTCGATCTGTTTCTCAAGGTCAAATTTCGCCTTGATGTTCTTCAGCACATTCCATATCCGGTCTCTTGTGTCGTCGTCCTTCACAAAATAATCGTAGGCACCGTGCTTGAGCAGCGTGACGGCCGTTGAAACATCCTCCTGTCCCGAAACAATGATCACCGGTATGTCGGGATTGAACTCCTGGATTTTTTTCAATACCTCCAACCCCGAAATATCAGGCAAACTATAATCGAGTGAAACTACGGAAGGATTTTTGTAAAGGCTGTTTAAAAATTCCTTCCCCGTTTCAAATTTTTCAACAATATAATCCGGATTCAAACTGATATGATATTTCAGCATCTCGCCGTAAAACGGGTCATCCTCAACAATAAATACAGTGAATGGCTTCATATTTATTAAATTTCGCCAAATTTAGAAAATGTATTGGAATTTCCCAATTTTAGAAACAATTTCTGCGAAAAAAACCGGCATAAAAAAATTTTTTGAAAATATTTCCCCTTTTTACCTTAAAAAAATATGATGAAATCCGTGCTTAAAATCCGCTCCCGGAACAAGCATTTCAATACCTGAAATCCTTTTATACCCTGCGTTTCACAATTATTTTCCCAACTTCTTCCGACACATTTCAGGACACGAATTGTTGAAAAGAAAAAAAATATGTAAATAATATGAATTTAAAGGAAAAAATACGGCTACAATTTTTACATTTGCAGCTAATTTCAGAAATTAACAGATTTATTACTTAAAACATCAAAAAATAAAAGTATTCAAAATGGAGAAAATTATTGTCGGAAATCCGGTGGTTGAGCTGGACGGTGATGAGATGACCCGGGTGATCTGGGAAATGATCAAACAAAAACTTATCCTTCCTTATCTTGATATTGATCTCAAATATTACGACTTGAGCATTCAGAAGCGAGACGAAACCAATGACCAAATAACCATAGATGCAGCCCATGCCATTCAAAAATACAGGGTGGGGGTAAAATGCGCCACCATCACACCCGACGAGGCACGCGTTGAAGAGTTCGGACTGAAAAAAATGTGGAAATCGCCCAACGGAACCATCAGAAATATTCTGGGTGGCACTGTTTTCAGAGAGCCCATTTTGATGAAAAACGTACCGCGACTGGTTCCCGGCTGGAAAAAGCCGATCATCATCGGTCGTCATGCTTTCGGCGACCAGTACCGCGCCACGGATTTCGTAACCAAAGGCAAAGGAACCCTCACACTGACCTACGTTCCCGACGACGGCAGCGAAGCCATCCGTGAAGAGGTCTATCATTTTGAAGGCGACGGGGTAGCCATGTCGATGTACAATACCGACGAATCCATCAAAGGTTTTGCACATGCCTGTTTCAACATGGCACTGGAGAAAAAACAAGACCTGTTCCTTTCGACCAAGAATACCATTCTGAAAAAATACGACGGCCGTTTCAAAGATATTTTCCAGGAAATTTACGACAACAAATTCAAAGCAAAATTCGAAGCCAACGGAAATTATTACGAACACCGGCTGATTGACGATATGGTGGCACAAGTCATCAAAAAAGAGGGCGGTTTTATCTGGGCATGCAAGAACTACGACGGTGATGTGCAATCGGACATCCTGGCACAGGGCTTCGGTTCGCTCGGACTGATGACATCCGTTTTGCTCACTCCCGACGGCAAAACCGTTGAAGCGGAGGCTGCCCACGGCACGGTTACGCGCCACTACCGTTTCCATCAACAGGGAAAACCCACATCAACCAATCCGATCGCCTCTATCTTTGCATGGACACGCGGGTTGCATTACCGCGGGAAATTTGACGACAACCGCGAATTGATGGATTTTGCCGAAAAACTGGAACAAGTGTGCGTCGAAACCGTGGAATCGGGAAAAATGACCAAAGACCTTGCGCTGCTTATTCACGGCAAAGACCTTAAACCGGAACACTACCTGCAAACGGAAGAATTTCTTGATGCACTGGACGAAAATCTGAAACACAAACTGAAAGGATAATGATTTTTATCCCGGAACAACATGAATGTGAAAAATGAACTCAACTGATTTAATAATTTAAAATAACAAAAAAATGGCAGGTTTAAAGGAAAAATTACACGACAAAATCCAGCAACACCGCCCCCGGACAACAAAGTTGATAAAGGAGTATGGTGATGTTGTTGTGGACAAGGTTACCATTGCACAGGTAATCGGAGGTATGCGGGGTCTGAAAAGCCTTGTTACCGACATTTCATACCTCGATCCTAACGAAGGCATCAGGTATCGTGGTTACACGCTTCCCGAGGTTTTCGAAAAACTACCCAAACCCAAAGGGGCGGAGATGCCCTATGTTGAAGGCCTCGTTTATCTGTTATTGACCGGTGATGTTCCCACCGAAAGTGAAATTTCAGATGTGGTGGATGAATTCAGAAAAAGACGTATTGTCCCCCGGTATATTTACGAGGTCATTGATTCGTTCCCTTGCTGCAGTCACCCGATGACAATTTTTTCGAGTGCCATCCTGACCATGCACCGCGAGTCGTTTTTCTCAAAAAAATACGAAGCCGGCATCAATAAGCTCGACCTTTGGGACCCCATGTATGAAGATTCGCTCAATTTGATCGCCAAATTGCCCGAGATCGCTTCGTACATTTACGCCAAACTTTACAGGGGCGGCAAAAGGGTACAATCCAATCCGAGCCTTGATATGGGAGCCGACTTTGCCCACATGATGATGAAGCCTGCGCCTTACGACGAGGTGGCACGATTGCATTTCATCATCCACGCCGATCACGAAAGCGGAAACGTCAGCGCACACACAGGTCACCTTGTGGGCAGTACGCTGGCGGACGTTTACATGTCGATCTCGGCCATGATCAACGGCCTGGCAGGCCCGCTGCACGGACTGGCCAACCAGGAGGTACTCCGCTGGTTGCAGGGTGTGAAGGACAAGATGGGCGATGAAATACCCACCGAGGAAGAGATGAAACAATTCGTCTGGGATACGCTCAATTCGGGACAGGTTATTCCGGGTTACGGCCACGCCGTATTGAGGAAGACCGACCCGCGCTACAGTATCCAGCGTGAGTTTTGTTTGAAACACATGCCCAACGATACCTTGTTCAAATATGTGGACCTGCTTTACAAAGTTGTGCCGCCTATTTTGAAAGAACAAGGCAAAGCCAAAAACCCGTGGCCTAACCTCGACGCACAAACGGGTGTCATCCAATGGCATTACGGTGTGACCGAATACGACTTTTACACGGTACTTTTCGGTGTTGGCCGTACCATCGGGATTGCCGCAAACCTGATCTGGGACAGGGCGCTGCTCTATCCTCTGGAACGTCCCAAATCGATCACTACGGATATGCTGGAACAAATAGCCGGTATCAAGCCGAAAAAATAGCATCCTACGGAATGCTTTTAAATATTTAACATCAAAAAAAGAGCTTTGAAGTTTTTCGAAGCTCTTTTTAATTTTGCAAAATGATCAATCAATTTGAAATACGATTACCTGCCTTCGGCCGGGGGATTCATCTGATCACGCATCTGATCGAACAAAACCTGCCGCAACTTCCCGATAAAGGGATGGTCAATATTTTTGTGCTGCACACTTCTGCCGGGTTGACCATCAACGAAAATGCCGATCCCTCGGTGCGATACGACCTTGAGAAATTTTTCGATTTTATTGCCCCTGAGAATCAGTCGTGGTACCGGCATACCTTGGAAGGAGCGGACGACATGCCGGCTCATATCAAATCGGTGCTCACAGGGCCTTCGTTAACCATTCCCGTCACAAACGGCAGGATGAACATGGGAACCTGGCAGGGAATTTATTTTTGTGAATTCCGCAACCACGGCGGAAGACGGAGATTGCTGGTGACGATTTACGGGTAAAGGGAAATACGATTTTTTTATCCCCGACTTCTTCCTGAGACGTTTCCAACGACCTCCTGACGTCGGTCGCCGGAAAGTCCTGTTCATTGCACTTAAATACTTCATCATTCATTAATCAGTGTTCGATACTTGTCCTCGACGTGTCGGGATTGGGGGTTCTACCAACTTTTGCCCTTTTACTTTTTACTTCTTCCTCTTTCCAGACGTTTCCAGCGACCTCCTTGCGTCGGCCGCCGGAAAGTCAGGGTAATTGCTCTTTTGTGCCTAACCCTTAACCCATAACTTTTTCCCTTTTACTTTTCACATCAACAACTGGTTGGTTTTACTTGGCAAGTACCTCCTACATAAACAGGCAACTGTCGCCATAGCTCAAAAAACGATAATTGTTTTCCAAAGCATATTGATAAATGTCCTTCCATTTGTCGCCGAGCCATGCGGCAATAAGCAAAAGCAATGTGCTGCGTGGTTGATGAAAATTGGTGACCATTCCGTTGATTATCCGATAGGGGTACCCGGGAAAGATCATCAGTTGCGTTGCCCCCGAAAGCTGGTCGGTGCGGTTTTTATCCATATATTTCAACACATTTTCAAGTGCGTTTTCCGGCGGAAGCTTATGATCAATTGTTTCATCATAGGGATCGAACTGCTTGATATTGAAATGTGCTTCAGGGTCGTGCTGCAATTTTACACCAAACCAATAGAGGCTTTCCAGCGTCCGCACCGAAGTGGTTCCCACAGCAATGATATTTTGCCGGTGTCGCAACAGTTTTTCGATCAACGCTTTGCCGACGACAATTTGCTCCGTGTGCATCTCATGCTGTTCAATCCCTCCTTCGCCCACGGGCTTGAAAGTGCCTGCTCCCACATGCAGCGTCACATAATCGTAAAGGATGTCCTTTTGTTTCAACAAGCCGAAAACCTCATCGGTAAAGTGCAACCCGGCAGTGGGTGCGGCTACCGAACCGTCGTTGGCGGCATACACCGTTTGATAACGTGTTTTGTCAATCTCTTCGGCCTCACGGTGAAAATAGGGCGGTAAGGGAATCTTTCCGGTATGCTCCAGCATTTCGGCAAAGGTAAGCTCCCGGGGGTTCCATGAAAATTTCAGTAAAAACGCATCCCCGGTTCTTTCCTTTATTTCGGCCGATAAAGTGATTCTTGTACCATTGTCATCATATTCACGTACCAGCGTTCCGCCTTTCCACCGCCGGGCATTACCCACAAGGCACTTCCAAACGGCACTTTCTCTTTGTTGAAAAGCCGACTGGATTTCGGGAGTGGGCTCAACCGGTTCCAGACAAAACACTTCAATCAGGGCACCGGTGGGTTTTCTGAAAAACAACCGCGCACGCACAACACGGGTAT
>JAOZMX010000009.1:0-26110 GCA_029934065.1 Bacteroidales bacterium | reverse complement strand
ATCAGGGCACCGGTGGGTTTTCTGAAAAACAACCGCGCACGCACAACACGGGTATTGTTCAAAACCAGAAAACTCCGGTCAGGCAAATGGACGGGCAGGTTTCTGAAAACATCCGAAATAATTTTTCCGTTCTTATGTACCAGCAACTTGGACATGTCGCGCTGTTCCAGGGGAAATTTAGCGATCCGGTCATCGGTCAGCGGATAAGTATAATTATTGATGTCAATATCTGAAAGGTTAGGCTTCACCGGTTATAGCGGATTGTATGATTTAATAAATTCCTGTTGATTCGGGCACAAAAGTAATACAATGAAAAAAACCCCGCCAAATGAATGACGGGGTTTGAATAATTAAAACCTAACGTTTATGAAAAGCTACTTGATAACAAGTTTCTTGATTTCATTCATGGTGTTGGAGTTGATCTTTACAAAATAAACCCCGCCGTCAAGCGCGCTGATGTTCAATTCGGCTTTGCCGTTGAATTCTTTGCTCATCACGATACGACCGTCGGCATCAATGATATCAACATGAACAGTGCTGTTGTCACCGTTGAGGTTGATGTAAACCATGTCGCTAGCCGGGTTGGGATACATTTCGATGCTTGCGCCTTCAACATTTCCAATACCGGTAATTCCCATGGTCATTCCTTTGATGGCTGCAAAACTTCCGGTATAGTAATTACCCGAAGTATTTTCCATTGCATTGTCGTATTCAACGGTAAGGTCGAATGTTTCGCCGGTCTGACTGCGATAGAGTTTGTAGCTTACGGCTTCTCCTTCGGTGAAACCATCCTGTGCCATTGTTGTGAGGTCATCACCAAACAATGTGACGGACTGGGCCATTCCTGTTCCGGTCACTTCCATGTAACCGTAAAGCTGGTTGTTCTGACCAAATACACCGATCACATCACCTTTCATCAGTTCGGTAGTGGCTGACGGCCTGAAAGCAACAACCTCGGTTGAAGGAGTCATCTGCAATTCACCCCAGAAAGTGTTGATGCTGTTCACCTGTGATAACGAAGGTGTGGCACCTTTGTCGGCACAGTCGGGGAATGTCACGCTGAAGGGATTCACAACTTTGATCTTGTATGCTCTGCCCGGCACAAAATTTTCAAGGGTGTAAATGCCTGCTGCCGGCCAGAATACTTTGGTGCTGATGAGTTCCTGAATGATAACGATATCGTCCAGATGATCGGCAAACATATCCATTACGCTGGCTTCACACTGGGCGAGTGTCGGCATGAAATACCAACCGGTTTCAAAATCGAGGGTGTTTCCGGCATACTGGTCACCGCAAATTTCAAATTCAAGGTCATCATCCACTTTCAGTACATAAGATGATAAATTATCCCAGTCGCCGATGGTGTTAACATTTTGCTCCGGCCAGTAAACCTGTGTCAGGTTGCGGAGAATGGTCAGATTGTCAACGATGGGTGCAAACATCTCCTCAACATCGGCATTGAACGGAGTGATGTAGCTCGAAATGCCGTTCCATCCTGCAGAGAGGTTGTAATACTGACAAACCATTACCTGCATGCTGGTTACAACAGACATCCCCAAATCCATGAATTTACCTTTGTTGGGCTGGGTTTCGTCGTAAGTAGCGCCGGCGGGATATTCGGTCCATGTACCGCAAACGTACATTCTCCATCTGAAAAGTTCACCAACGGCAAAGCCGTCTTTTTCGGTCGTTGTCGGGTCATTACCGTAAGCGGTGATCACGGTGCCGCCGTCTTCGTCAATCTGACCTGCGCCGCCGCATACTTCGTCGCCGTTGTCGTCAACATAGAATACACCAATCCAGTCGCCTTCAACAAGCGGCTCACCGTAAACGTTCGGATTGGCTTCGGGAGGAATATTGATCGTATGTACACGTCCCGTAATGGTATAATCCCAGGGCTGTGTACAAGGCTCGAGTTCCATTACGAGGGTATCGTTGATGTCCTGATCAACAACGGTAACCGAACCGTTAACAGTGATGTAATGTTCTTTTGAAGCCTGATAATCATACGTTCCGGCAAGATTATCAACAAATTGTGCAACACCGTCGGCACCCGTAACAAGCGTATCGTTGTCAAGGATAACACAAACACCTTCGAGCGGATTTTCGTCGACATCAACACAATAGAAATTAACATTGTATGCTTCAAACACATTCATGGTAACGGGGACCGTAACCGAAGGATTGGCCGGGTCGGCAGATGTGAGTCCGATTTCGGCAGTGTATGTTCCGGCAGCCATGTCGGTTGGGTCCAGATTAACCGTCAGTACGGTAGGCGTATTATCGGCATCGGGGGCAATAAGGCCGCAAGCGGCTTCTGCACCGTCAATGGTCAGCCAACCGATGGGATCATCGGATGCACGCAGTTTGACATTGTCAATGGCGGTGTAATATCCTTTTGTTCCACTGGCAACAACGTATTCGTATTTAACCTGGAAGTTGGCATTGGCATATTCCGAAACATTGTACACTTTATGTACACCGTTGGCATTGTATGATAATTTTCCATCGGTAGCATCAAACATTTCATAAATCATCACCCAGTCGGTTCCGTCATAAACAAATACTCTGAGCGTATCACCGGGCTGATAATAATCGAGAAAAGCCTGATCGAATTCCAACCGTAAATTGGTGTAAGCCGAAGCATCCACTGCCGGGCTTACCAGGTCGGTATTCACAATCGGATCGTATTGGCCCGAAGGTTTCTGACCGTTGCAGAAAGCAAACGGTGTTCCGTCGAAAGTGTAATAAGTCTGATAAGCAGTGTTCATTCTCCAGACCGTATCGCTGGTTCCGTTGTTGACAACCGACCATTCGGCGGGAATGCCATCGTCAAAATTTTCGTCCAGTAAAACGGTTTCGTCATAAACAACGCTTGCCGTATAGGAAACGGGGAAATTACCCGTGTTGCCGAGGGTCATGTCAACGTCGGCAGTATGGCCGAGGATCACATCTTCGTCAATGCTTAACGGTGTAACCGTGAAACCGGGAGCACCGATTTCGGCAATCTCGATATTGTCAATATACCAGCCTGATTTGTTGGTGTATTTGTTGGATACCAGTCTGAATCTGAAAGATACGTTATCATACATGGTGTAGTCGGAGAGGTCGAAATACTCTTTCTTCCACCAGGTGTTATCGGGTATCTCATTGTATTTTCCCCAGGTATCCGGATAAGAATCCTCATCAAAACTGGGGCCTTCCGGATTATTGTAAACTCCTTCTTCGCGGTAATTACCCTGTCCCTGATAAGTGGAGATGGGCAACTGATCGTAAGTATAGCCGCCGTCGGTTGAAATCTCAACATAGCAGTGGTCGTAAGTACCATCGGTTTTGGCAATTTGATAGAACGACAACAGTGCATTGGTTTTTCCCGTAAGGTCAACACTCCCTTTAACGTTCAGGATGTTCTCGTTGCTGGCCGTGTAAGCATTGTGTACCGAGTGGTTTTCGCTGACATAGAGTACCGTGTCCAGTGTCCAGTCAACAGTGTTGCCCGCTTCGTTTTCGGTGATACCGAAACCGTCTTCAAAATCTTCGGTGGCAGGCAAAGTCAGGTAATCGTAAGATGCACGGAAAGTCACAGGGCCGTTCCATTCGCTGTAATCGTCGCCACCGCAATCGGTTCTGATGTAAGCATCATACAATGTGGAAGCCACCAGTCCGGTCATTTCATAAGTTTCGGTACCGGTTGGTGAAGGATTGTTCACATCATAGGTAAATGTTGCCGAATCGGGATCGGGATAGAACCCATTGTCACCAACGATGATTTCCCAGTCGGTTGCTCCGTTGATGTCTTCCCAGTACAATGTTGCCGATGTTTGCGACACCGAAGTGATGTCCACATTGATGGGGATGATACATGAAGCCATGGCTTCGATGGTAATTTCATCGAAATAGACTTTTCTTTCGGGATACTGTTCGGCATCATATCTCCATGCGAGGTAAGCGTCATCGCCTGTGTATTCGGTAAAATAGACGGTATAATACTGCCAGTCTATGGTCATTCCGGTGATGGTATCGTAAGGATGGAAAGTGGTATAATCGCCGGGATCGGAAATGGTACCCACGATGAGTGCATCATCGCCGCCCGTGGTTCCTCTTTTGCCGTAGAAACTCACCTGAAGGGTTCCGATTTCGGGAGAAAGTTCCGGGCCCACAAGAATCAGTTGTGCGTCGGCATCACCGTCGGGAGTCATTACCACACCAATGCCGGTATTGCCGGTGTAGCTTGCGGAGCTGGTGAGGAAGATACCGCCGTTATTGGTGGCGACATTTTCTATTTGTGACCAGCACAACGGAAGGGTCGGCAATAAAGGATAAGGAGGTTTCAATCCGAAATCTTCAAAAATCGGAACGTCTTTGGGAAGACATTCGGTGAGGATGGTAATGGGCCAGCTCCAAACGCTTGTATCTCCAACGCCGCAGATGGAACGGGCATAAACATCATAATAGGTAGCGTCCAAAAGTCCGTTGATGGTTGCTGGATTGCTGTTAACGATCACCTGCGTACCGGTTCCCAGTTCAAATCCTGTAGTGTCATATTCGAGCTGCCATGTTCCGGGGCTTCCCAAAAGGTCTGTCCAGCTTATGGTAGCTGCATCGGTAGTAATATCATCCAGTTCCAGATCCAACGGTTTAACACAATCGGGGATCATATCCAGCGTAACATCATCAAGGTAAATGGAGGCGTACTGGGCAACTGCTCCGCGGATGGCAATATATTTATCTGTACCTGTATAATCGCTGAAGTAAACTTCTTTTAATGTCCAGTTTTTCCCGGGGATGTAAGAATCGAAAACTTCAAAAGTCGTGATATCAAAAGGATCGGATACGGTTCCGATTTCAAACGGAAAGGTGTAAGGCTGTCCGTTGTTCCAGTTCACATCGTTCTTTCCGTACATTGACAATACCATGTCCGAAACATTCTCCACTTCGGGAAGAACAAGAACAAGATTCGGATTGGGCTCGGCGTCAGCTTTGAATTTAACCAGATTCGGCAGGGAGTGTGCTTTGTTTGAAGCACCGGTAACGATCTTGGTGTAAGGATTCGTTGAAGGTGATAACGCTATCCAGCAATTGGGAAGTGCTTCGGGGGTTACTTCGTCAAAATTTTCAAAATAAGGATATTCTATTGTCCCGCAATTGGTATTGAATGACCAAACCGGTCCGGGAGTTTCGTTAACGGCGTTTTTACAAACCACCATCCAGAAATATTCCGTGGAGACATCAAGGTCGGTGGGGGAGTATGATCCTGAGGAACCACTTGCTGCGGCATTGTCAACAACTTTTGTGGTCGGTGGGTTGTCGGTGCCGAAATAAAGGTCATAAGTATCGGTATTGTTACCGAAGTCCCATGTCAGTGTCGGATTGGTGCTGATGAGCATGGCGCCGTCTTCGGGATCCGGATTGCTTGCAAAACCGGGAGAACCGTTGGGCAGATAAATTACTTTAACTGTCCATGTGTTGTTGTCCACTTTGTTAAACTCGGTGGTGCAACTATCCGGAGCACTATAGTTATTTGTTCCGGCATGCAGTTCAAAGTCAACCCCGAGGCCGAAAATAGGCTGAATGCCTGTGGCAATGTCCAAACCGGTACGGCTGTATGCCAATGTTCCCTGGCTGTATCCCGAACCGTGTGTAACTTCAGCTTCTCTGGATCCTCCCGGAGAGGTACACCACAATTGTGAACGCTGGTCCACCATTCTTTGCGGTGATGAGGCCGTCATTTCATATTCAACATCAACGCCCACTACGATCGCACCGTTAGGTACGGGAACGTTCATCACGCCCGGACAACTTGAAGTGTCACCATCATACCTGAACAGGTGTGTGGTTCCGATGTCGCCGGATGTGTAGGTTACACTGATGGTATCATAATTGGTCTGTGCAAATGTGGCACTGCCAATTAAAAATACCAGAAACGAAAGTAAAATCGCTTTTCTCATTTTTAAATGGTATTTAAAGTTAGTGAATAAAAATTTAAAATTGCTTGGATCGCTTTTTCTCATTTGAAAAACATTTATTGGTTAGCAGCCACAAAAAAACAGCATATGTTTATGGTATCAGGCTCATAATACATGTTGAGACACCAAATTTGGCCGGCCGCAGTCTCACAAAAGATTAACACGGTTTAAACCCCTGCTCACAAAAGATTAACAATACGGCTTTTTGTACAGCTATTCAGGGAATTACAAAATATTTTCATTTGCGATCAATCAGGGCGAAAACAGTAATTACATATTTATCCGGTGATGATATGAGCCTTTTGAAAGTTGTTTTAATACCTTGTAAATAAATGTTATCCAGAATATTGAAATTGAAATACAAAGAATGTTCGACGCCCCGGCTAAATCCGTTTTAACTCATTGATTTTAAAGACTTATATCAACGTTGTATATTTTTTATAATTTAAAAAATCAACCCTGTAAATATTTTGTAATGGGATATCTTATTTGAATTATTCTATTTATATATTCTTTTGCCACATAAAAATAATTACACAAAAAAAATGGCGACAAATAAGGAACCGGTCCAGGAAAGCGGCAACTACAAAGAATGGATCAAGAAAAAACTTGATGAGATCATTGAACGCACCAATGCTGAAAATGCAGCATTGAAAAAAATTTTAGAAAGTTTGCAAAATGATGAAACAATTAACAATGATAAACAAAACAAATAAATTAACAATGAGAACTGCAATCCACACAATTATTTTAATGGCTGCTTTTGCATTAACAGTGAATGCAACGGCAAGCGACAATCAGTTGTTCGGGCCCATGAGTCCCGATTTAAGCGTAACTCCAAACCCATACACATTTGAGGAAACCTATGTGGGGCAAACATCCTCGGCCATGTTCCTGTTTGCCAACAACGGAACGGATCCGGTGGTCGTTACCGACATTACTTTTACCGATCCTGCATTCAGTATTGATTACACCTCTTTCACCATCAACCCGGGTGAAAGCGGTGAGTTGCCCATCTATTTTTCACCGTCGTCTCCCGGATATTACGAAGGGACCATGCAAATCTTCAGCAACAATCCGGTAAATCCGTACGAGGTACAATTGTCAGGCACGGGCACCATCGAACTGAACCAGGGCTGGCAATGGATACAGACACCTTATGATTATATCCTTACCGACATGGCCTTTCCCGAAGGGCAAAATCAGATCGGGTATTGCGTGGGCCAGAAAAACACTTACAACGGCGAAGGGCTCGTGATCAAAACCACCGATGGCGGTGATACATGGGAGCAGATCGTACCCGACGGCATTCCATGGCTCAACGGCCTTTCGTTTCCGGAGATCAATACTGGATATGCCTGCGGTCTTGACGGTTACCTGATCAAAACCACTAACGGCGGCAGCACATGGGATACGTTGTTCGTTCAAAGCGGGATTTCGCGCATTATGGATGTTGAGTTCCGGGATGCCGACCACGGCATAGTCGCAACACTTTCCCAGGGTGTGTTCGTCACCGAAGACGGCGGTCAGACATGGACGGCAGCAACGGGTTATACCACACCTTTTAATATGGTAGCCTATGCCAGCGACACGATCCTTATTGGCGTGGGATCGATGGATATCATCAACCGCTCTTTGGATGGCGGATACACCTGGGCACAGATGTACAGTACCAGCAACAGCGACTTTACGTTGACCAGTGTCTATTTTCTTGATGAAAACAACGGCCTCGCCTCCGGCGATTTCGGCCATGTTTATAAAACCACCAACGCAGGCCTTGCCTGGACGCTTTACAATGCAGGTGGTGATGCGGTACTTCATGCGCCGTTTATGTGGGATCAGGATACCGCCTGGGTGGTCGGCATATTCGACGGGATTTTCAAATCACTCGATGGCGGCATGAACTGGTCACCCGCATTCAACTATGTTGCCGGAAGGACTTTTTACCGGATTCTCTTTACCGATAATTATACCGGATTTGTTTGCGGCTCTCATGGTGTGGTTTTGCGCAAAGCAGGACTGGACGGACCGATACTGGAAGTTGAACCCACAACGGTTGAATTTGAAGACACCTACATCGGTGAAACTTCTTCGGTGAATATCCTATTTGCCAACACAGGAAACGAAGCGCTCAATGTGAGCGACATCACCTTTACCAATCCGGCATTCAGCATTGATTACACCACCTTTACCATCAATCCCGGCGAAAGCGGTGAGCTGCCCGTGCACTTCACACCGCCCTCGGAAGGTACTTTCGAAGGAACCATGCAGATAATCAGCAACAACATCTTCGGTGATACGGTTGAAATTCAGTTATCAGGCAATGGCATAGTTGAGCTGATAGACGGATGGCAATGGATAGAAACCGGATTTGATTACATTCTGACCGACATGGAATTTCCCGAAGGGCAAAACCAGATCGGATATTGCGTTGGTCAGGCAAACACATATAACGGCGAAGGATTGGTGATCAAAACCACCGATGGCGGCGACACCTGGACACAGATGACTCCGGCCGGCACACTTTGGCTGACGGCCATCTCATTCCCCAACCTCAACACGGGATATGTCGGCGGCTGGGGCGGCAATCTGCTCAAAACCACCGACGGCGGTACGACATGGGAAACCATTGAAGTACAAAGCAGCATCTATAAAATTTCGGATGTGGAGTTCCGGGACGAAAATCATGGGATCGTCAGTACAATCGGTTCCGGAGTTTATGTAACCGAAGACGGCGGCCAAACCTGGTCGAGCGCCTACGGACTGGATACACCTCCTAAAATGGTGGCGTATGCCGATGAAAACAAGGTGTTCGGAGTGGGTAACGAAGACAGGATCTACCGGTCAACGGACGGTGGTTACAACTGGGAATTGCTGTACACCACCGGAAACCCGGAAAACATTCTTCTCGGCGTATATTTTCTTAATTCCGATTACGGCATGGCTGCCGGCGATTACGGACATGTTTACAAAACCACCGACGGCGGTGATAACTGGATACAAATGATCCCCGGATACGACGACCTGTTTCATACCCCATTCATCTGGGATGAGGATACGACATGGGTTTCGGGGACTCCCGAACTGGTTTACAAAACCACCGACGGCGGCAACACATGGCTGCCGGCTTATGCCGGAAACTATCAAAGGGCTTTTTACCGGATCACCTTTACGGACAATTACACCGGTTATATCTGCGGGTCGCATGGCGTGGTAATGCGCAAAGCAGGTTACGACGGGCCGATTCTGGAAGTGACGCCGCAATCGCTCCAGTTTGAAGATACCTACGTGGGCGAAACCTCTTCGGTGATGGTGACATTTTCCAATCCCGGTAACGAAACACTCACGGTTAACGACATCACATTTACCAATCCGGCATTCAGCATCGGATACACATCCTTCACCATCGAGCCGGGCGAAAGCGGCGAACTGCCCGTTAACTTCACCCCGCCGGCTGAAGGCACTTTTGAAGGAACCATGCAAATACACAGCGACAATATTTTCGGAGATCCCGTTGAAATAGAGTTGTCGGGAAACGGCGTCATCGAACTGATTGACGGCTGGCAATGGATCGAAACGGGATTTGACTACATCCTTACAGATATCGAATTTCCCGAAGGACAAAACCAGATCGGTTATTGCGTCGGTCAGGCCAACACATATAACGGCGAAGGGCTGGTGATCAAAACCACCGATGGCGGTGATACCTGGGAACAAATCACGCCGGAAGGCATTCCGTGGCTCAACGGTTGTTCATTCCCCGAGATCAACACCGGATATGCAGCCGGCCTTGACGGATACCTCATCAAAACCACCGACGGCGGAGCCACATGGGACACCCTGTTTGTTCAATACGGAATCTTTAAGATTCTGGATGTTGAGTTCAGGGATGTGATGAATGGGATCGTGACCACGTTGTACTCGGGAATATTTGTTACCGACGACGGCGGCGAAAGCTGGACGCTGGCCTCGGGAAATACGGTTCAGCCCAAGATGGTGGCTTATGCCGACGATAACACTGTTTTCGGCGTTGGCAACGAAGACCGCATCAACCGTTCCACCGATGGTGGTTACACATGGTCGGAAGTATATATGACGGGCAATCCCGACAACATCCTCCTCGGGGTCTATTTTCTTAACGCCGATTACGGTATGGCGGCCGGCGATTACGGACATATTTACAAAACCACCGACGGCGGCGATACCTGGACGCAGATGATCCCCGGAGCTGATGACCTGCTGCATACCCCATTCATCTGGGATGAGGATACGACATGGGTTTCGGGAACTCCCGAACTGGTTTACAAAACCACCGACGGCGGAAACACATGGAATTCGGCTTATGCAGGAAACTTTCAAAGGGCTTTTTACCGGATCACCTTCACGGACAATTACACTGGATTTATCTGCGGGTCGCATGGTGTGGTGATGCGCAAAGCCGGGCTTTCCGGGCCGATACTTAATGTTCCCGCCACTTCCATTGAGTTCGAGGAAACTTACGTGGGCGATACCGCTTCGGTAACCATCTCACTGGCCAACACCGGAGATGCAACCCTGAACATCACCGGCATCACTTTTACCAATCCGGTTTTCACCACCGATATCACTTCGCTTGCCATCGAGCCCGGCGAAACACAGGAATTGACCGTTTCATTTATTCCGGAAGTGCCGGGCCCCACCGAGGGAACGATGCAAATTATCAGTAACAGCATTTTTGGCGACCCGTACGAAATCCAACTTTCGGGAACAGGCGCAACCGGCCTCATTGACGGATGGGAATGGATCAACACCGGTTTTGATTCTTATAACCTGACGGATATTCAGTTCCCCCTGGGACAAAAGGAGATCGGCTTTTGCATCGGGCAGGAAGATTCATATACGGGCAACGGCATCATTCTCAAAACCACCGACGGAGGTGATACATGGACGAAAGTATCTCCCGACAACACCCCCGTGCTGATGGGAATGTCGTTCACGGGCACCAGCACAGGATATGCAGGCGGCATGAACGGATATTTGATCAAAACGGTCAACAGCGGATACTCGTGGGAAACCATCGTGATACAAGCCGGTATTACCGCCATCACCGATATTGAATTCCGGAATATTTCGCACGGTGTGGTCGCCACTGCCGAATCGGGAATCTTTGTTACCGAAGACGGCGGCGAAACCTGGACACCGGCCACCGGAATGAGCGAAGACATGAGCCCGATGATGGTTGCCTATGCCGATGAGAACACGCTGTTTGCCGTGGGCGACATGGACATTATTGATCGTTCCACCGATGGCGGCTATACATGGGAACAGGTACATTCCACCACCAGTTCCGACTATCTGCTGACGGGAGTCCATTTCCTGAACAGCGATTACGGGCTTGCCTCCGGCGATTACGGTCACATTTACAAAACCCTCGATGGCGGCGACACATGGTCACTTTACGAAACCAGCGAAGAGGATCTGATCTGGGACCCGTACATCTGGAATCAGGATACGGCATGGGTGGCCGGAGCAGCGGAACTGGTGATGAAAACAACCAACGGCGGTACGTCATGGAACCAAGCGTTCACACCGGTTTCCGATGCCGACTTTTACCGGATCATCTTTACAAACAATTATACCGGATTCATGTGTGGCTCCAACGGAGTAATATTGCGTAAAGCAGGCTTTCCCGAAGAACCTGTGATCAACGTTTCCCCGGAGGCGCTTGTTTTTGATACCACCATGGTTTATACGACCTCTGCCAAAACCGTTACCGTAACCAACACCGGATTTGCCGTACTTGATGTACTTTCCGTTGTCTCTTCCAATGCAGCATTTTCTCCGGACCTTACAAGTTTCGGCCTGTTCCCCGGAGAATCGGCAGAAATCGAAGTGACCTTTGCGCCGACGGAGGTAATGTTGTACGAAGGCAACCTGATCATCGAAAGCAACGACCCCAACAACGGCTATCTGGAAATTCCGCTGTCGGGCTTCGGCGACATCAACACGGGAATAGCAGGTCAGACAATGGAAAACGCAATTCGTATTTATCCCGTCCCTGCGAAAGAACATATTTTTATTGAAAATGCAGCAGAAAAAGAGGTATTCATTTACAGCTTGTCGGGTAACCTGCAATACCATACGAAATGCGAATTCGATACGCAAAAAATTGATGTTTCAACATTCGAGCCGGGAATTTACATGGTGAAAATCGTTGGCAACAACAGTGCTGTTGTTCGAAAAATAAGTGTAACGAGATAATTTGTGGATTTGCACTGTTTTTATTTTAAGGCTGTCTCTTACGGGAGACGGCCTTTTTTTTCGGCCGGGACAATCCGGTTGCGCTTACCGTTTGTTCATCTGTTGGAACGGACATTTTCATTTTATTAAACGAAAAAGTAAAATTGGAATATTTTGATAATTTTGCATCAAAGGAAATGATCAATTCCGGTCGCGATACATTATTTAAATGACGAGAGACAAACACCATAAGCACCACGATTCGGCACTGAAAGTTAATCAGGGAGTGGAACAACCCGAATCGGTAAGCAAATCGGCCGTTGATCGTTACAAAAAGATCAGCAGGCAATTGTTCCTCCCGGAAGAATATTTCCGGGGGATCATCAACGGCGACCGGACCATGTTGAGCAGGGCGATCACCCTGATAGAAAGCACCAACAAAAATCACCAGGAGATTGCACAGGAGGTGATCGAGAAATGTCTTCCGTTATCGGGCCGTTCGCTGCGGATCGGCATTACCGGAGTGCCCGGCGTCGGGAAAAGCACCTTTATCGAGGCGTTGGGAAAAAAGCTTACTTCCTCGGGGCATCAACTGGCCGTGCTTGCCATTGATCCCAGCAGCAGCCGCACCAAAGGGAGCATCCTCGGAGATAAAACAAGGATGGAAGCGCTCGCCACCGACAAGAACGCCTTTATCCGGCCCTCTCCCTCGGCAGGGTCGCTGGGTGGTGTGGCCCGCAAAACCAGAGAATCCATCATTTTGTGCGAAGCTGCCGGATTTGATGTGATCTTTGTGGAAACCGTCGGTGTGGGTCAATCCGAAACGGCCGTCAACGCCATGGTTGATTTTTTTCTTTTGCTGATGCTGCCGGGTGCGGGCGACGAGTTGCAGGGTATCAAACGCGGCATCATGGAAATGGCCGATGCCATATTTATCAACAAAGCCGACGGCGACAACCTGAAAAAAGCACAGCGTGCCAAAACCGAATACCAAAATGCGCTACACCTTTACCCTCCGACCGAATCGGGATGGGTACCCAAAGTAGGAACCTGCTCGGCAATGACCCATGAAGGGATTGAAGAGGTATGGGACACCATCAAACAATATGAATCATTGACCAAATCCAACGGGTTTTTCGAACAAAAACGGCAGGAACAAAAACTGATGCTGATGTTTGATGCCATTGATCAAAAGCTGAAAAACGATTTTTACCTGAACAAAACGATGAAAGCCGCCCTTGATGCTGTCCGCGAAGAGGTGCTTTCCGATAAGATCAGCTCGTATGTGGCGGCGCAAAGGCTCGTCGCACTTTACTACGGCGAAAAAAAGCGCTAAACCTGCAAATCAAAGATTCACCGTGAACGAAATACCCGTGGCAAAGCCGTTGCTGTAAGGGTTGATGCTGACCGTTTGTGATGTTTGCTGCCGGTGTGTCACCAGCCTTCCGATGGAATAACCCAGGGCAGCACCCGCCACCACATCCGAAGCCCAGTGATCATCGCTGTAAACACGCGAAACACCCACCAAAGCTGCAAGGGTATATGAGACGATACCGACCCACTTTTTGTCATGGTAATAAGTGCTGATGGTTGCGGCAGTGGCAAAAGCAAGCGCCGTATGTCCCGAAGGGAATGAACCATGTCGGAATCCTCCCAACGGCCCCTCCCAGTTGTCCGGGTCGGGAGGGTTTCCCTCGCTGGGCCGCTGACGCTGGAAAATCATTTTGAAAAGCATGGTGTACGCACCGGTCAATATGACGGCTTCTCCGGCAAGCAATCCTGCCGTTTCAGCTCCGGCATTTTTGGCCGCAACGCCATATAAATACATTCCTCCGATGATGGGAACCAGATAATAGGTTCCCAGGGGCGCAATGCCGTATTTTGCGATGTTGTCCTTGGCTTCCGTCCGGTTGCGCTGAAAATAATCCCTGATGGTTTCATCCTGCCAGTATGCCAGACCTGTGGCCCCGGCAACACCGGCAAAGCCGGCCCATTGTCTTCCGTTCCAGTGAAGGGGTGCAACGGCAATTTTTCCCGCATCGGTAAGACAGGAACGGAAATACTCCTTGTTCAACTTCAGGTAGTGTTGCTGCGGTGCCGCGAGCGATGACTGTGAAAAACCCTCTTTATTGATAAAGAGGGATAACAAAACCAAAACAGCTATGAAAGCTTTATTACTCATTTTTCTTGGCTTCGTTCCAAAAACCGTCCATCTCGTCGAGGGTCATTTCCGAGAGTTGCTTTCCGCTTTTTTGCGCCTGCTCTTCGATATAACGAAAGCGGTCTGCAAACTTTTTATTCGTTTTCTCCAGTGCATCTTCGGGGTTTACTCCGATAAACCGGGCGTAATTGATCAATGAAAACAGCAGATCGCCGAATTCCTTTTCCATTTTTTCATGGTCTCCCTTTTCCACCTCGGCTTTCAATTCGCTGATCTCCTCTTCAACCTTTTGCCACACATCAGCGGTATTCTTCCAGTCAAATCCCACACCTTTCACCTTTTCCTGCATCCGGTAAGCCTTCACAATGGCAGGCATGGAGTTGGGCACGCCTTCCAGAACCGACTTGCGCCCCTTTTCGTTCATTTTAATCTTTTCCCAGTTGTTTTTCACATCCTCGGCACCATTCACCTTCACATCACCATAGATGTGCGGATGCCGGCGGATAAGCTTTTCGCTGATGGATTCCAAAACGTCTTTGATATCGAAATGTCCGGTTTCGGAACCGATTTTCGAATAGAACACCAAATGCAGCATCAGATCACCCAACTCTTTTTTTATCCCGTCCATATCTTTTTCAAGAATGGCATCCGAGAGTTCGTAGGTTTCTTCAATGGTGAGGTAGCGCAGGCTCTCCAGGGTTTGCTCCTTGTCCCACGGGCATTGCTCCCGCAAGTCATCCATAATGTTGAGCAACCGCTCGAATGCGGCGAGTTTTTCATTCATTGTCGTCATGGTGAAGTGTTCAATGAGATTATTTTTTCAGGTGCAAAGATAGAAAAACCACCCCCGGAATGGAGGTGGTTTTAAATAAAAATATGGAGGCTATGAAAACTATTCGGTTTTGATGCCGAGTTCGGCAACCTGAACAACTTCCCAGGTATCTTCATTGTACAGGTAAACGATCACATTGCAATTTGCAGCCACCCAGTCGTCATTGAGCTTATAGATATACTCCCTGGAATAAATCTCTCCGGTAACCATTTCCCCGTTTTCCGAGATATAAGCGCCGTAGGTCGTGTTGATGGCACCGCGCAGCAAGCCCATGTGTTCAAAGTCGAGCCAGTCGGGTGTAGGTCCCACTTCGGGATTGTTGTTTTTTTGGGGCGAAATCACATGGTCTTCGGTAAGATAAACAGCAACTTTGTATTTACCTTCGATATCCGATAAAGCAACCGCATTGAGGTCGATCACCACCGTGTTAAGATTCGGGAAATATTTGTTTTTCACCGAAAGTGTGGCAACGGGATCTTTTTCCAGTTGCGTATTGATGGCCTCTTCCCAGTAGTCGGGATATACCAGAATGCTCCCGTTGTATTCGTCGCGGTTGATCAGACCGGTGGGGTTGGCAAAGATCTGAAAATCCTCGTAAAGCTGCGTGCCGGCATCCGTCCGCAAATCGGCAGTATAATCACCCGATGCGTCGGGAGTGGCATAATATCCTGCATGAATCGAAATGATGATCAGCTTGTGATCCAATTCGGCGGCCAATTCGTGGGCAAAAATTCCCCATTCGGGACAGTTCACACATTTGTGACCCGTAAAATCTTCGAGCAGAACCTGTTTCCGTGAAACGAGGGTTGAATCAACATAAAAAAGTGTGTCATCAATATTTTCGGGGAAATCTTCCTCTCCGATAAGTGTCAGCGGTTCGTCAATTTTATCGCAGGCTGTCCATGCAAGTAAGCTTAACAGCAGCAAAAAAATCGGATAAAATATTTTTTTCATTTTATTTCAGGTTTTCAGGTTAAAACGAGCTTGTTAAAGTTAATGTTAAACCGGTGGAAGCGGGCACATACCTGCAAACACCTCCCACACACAACAAACCTTCGCGCTGGCGTCCGTAACGGAGCGAAATCCTCGTTGTGTTTTGTGTAAAGCCGAAGGAAACATTGTAATAATGTATCTTCATTTTTTCCGCCGGATTGCCGTAATTGTATTCGTCCATCACGGAGAAGAACCATTTGGGCGAAATATTGTACTCCAGTGTGATGGCAAACCAGTCGCCTTTGTCTTCGGGGGTCCACAAACCCTGCAGTTCGGTACGCAACGAATTGCGGCGGTTAAATTTATAGGTGAAATCTATTACACCGATGTTGGCATCAACCATTTCATCATCATTAAAAATATCATCTTCGATAACATTTTTGTTGTATGTCTGGTTGTAATAAGCCACTTTGGCTTTCACTTTTTTGTTGAATTTTCTTTCGACCATCACATTGATATCCTGAAAAAAGGTGAGATCACCGATGGAGAAAAACGATGTTTTGTAACCGTCGGTTCCCGTCATACTTTTGGTAATGGCCGAAGTGATGGTATCTTTTTCGATGGATTTTGCCAGCGAATAGTTCACGGTGATATTGGTGCCGTATTTTCCGCCCAGTTTCGACTTTTTGGGAATGGTGTAAACGATCTGCCCCTGAACGCCGAATTCGCCGTTGCGCTTGGTGGCGTATGGATACATGGTGGCAAGGCTGTAGGGATGCTCTTTGCTGATGGCCGGCAGGTAGTTGATGTCGAGCATTGGCGGATTACCTGCTTCGGTGAGCTTGGATTTGTAACTCATGTTGTCGATCCACTTGGTGGCAAAAAACAATCCCAGCCCTTTGCGCGAATAGCTCAATGTGGAATAGAGCGCTTGCCCTTTTTTGAAAATGTAACTGTTGGTGGCATTGGGGTCGTTTCCTTTTTCGGCATATTCCACGTAAAAACTAAACCCGCCGTTGGAAAGGTTGGCTCTGGCGGCCCATGAACCTACATTGTGCGGCAGGTTCATCTCGTAAGTCTTCTGATTGATCCAGTTGATGGTATCGCCTACCTCGTTGACGGTGTAATAGGCCGAATCGGTAGTGAAGGTGTAAGAAGGCACTTTCTCGTATTTGCTGACAAAACTGCCGCCGAGGGTTATCATGGTTTTGGAGTCGGCCATGCCGCCGAACATGTCGTTGAAATAAAAATCGGCGTCAAATCCTTTGACGATACCGCGGCTTCCGCTTTCGTAAGGTTCCCAGAAATAGCGCTGAACGCCCACAAGGCCTTTTAACATCACCCCTTTGTAGGGCGAAAAGTGCGCATCAAATCCGTAAATGTTGTTGTCATACCCCAGCGTCCACTCTTCCCAGCTCCGGAGTATCAGACCGCTGCCGAACTGCTCGTAAAAATGACCGGCCGTCATTTCGAGGGTACCCACTTTGTATTTTGCAAACCAGTAAGGTACCCCGACACCTTCGTAACGCGGATCAAAACCCAGCATCGGGTTGAGAAAACCTTCGAAACGTGCTCCGGCCGAGAAATTACCATTGGTATAAATCAGATTGGCAAAACCGTTCATTCCGAATTTTTTGTAATTCAACGTGGAATCCGTAATGCCGAGTTTATCGTCGTTGCTGTAATATTGTGCATCAACCTGCACATTGCCCGTTACCTTACCGCCACTCAAAACACCTTGTGCAAACGACATGGCGGGGAGCATCATCAGTAACAGAAAAAGTTTGACTGATCTCTTTTTCATCTTTAGTAAATTTTGATGTTTTTGGTTTGACATTCAGGAATACGACCCGTTAATTCAGGGGTTCTCCTTTTTCCACTTTCTCAACAATCTCGATGTATTCCTCTTCATCTCCGTCGAGATAGCCCACATGCTGCCAAACCACTTCTCCTTTACCGTTTACAACAAAAGTATGAGGCGGAACATTGACGTTCATGGCGCGTTTAAAATCACCGTTCTGATCCAGCAAAACCGTAAATTCCCATCCTCTTCCGTTTACCGTCGGCATCACACGATTGCTCGAACGGGCATTGTCAATGGAAATGGCGTACAGTTTAACCCCTGTTTCATCAACCCACTCTTCGTAAACATCATTGATGGCATCATGTTCTTTCATGCACGGCTTGCACCATGTAGCCCAGAATGTAATGAGAACAGGCTTGCCGTCGTTGGATATATCTTTGGTGTTGAAGGGCTCTCCGTTAATGGTCTTAAGATTTACCGAAGGCAGTTTAAAGAGTGCTTTGGTCTCGTTTTGCGAAAAAACCGTCCCAAAGGCAAAGATTGCAATGATTAGCAAAAAAAACTTTTTCATAGTTAATCGGTTAATTAGTTAAACATTTAATTAATGTGTCGGCAAAACTAAAATTTTTTATAAAACTAAAACTTACAGAATGTAAGTTTCAAGTAATTTAGATTCGGTCGAAGGATAAAGTTTGATATTACTGATCTCGTTGGGGATCAGCAAACATTCCCCCATCTTCAGATTTTCGCTGCCATCGGGATATTCAATCCGCATTGTCCCTTTTACGCAAGTATAGATGACAAACGAATCCAGTTCGTCGTAATCTTTGGCCATGGGTTTGTCAAAATGAAGGATGTTGGTGGTAAAACACTTTTCGTTCACCAGCTCTACCGTTTGATTTTTCAGCCGGGCATAGGGTGTTCTGTAGGTATCCTGCACTTCAAAATCAATGGCTTTGAGGGCTTCTTTGGTATGCAGTTCCCTGGGTTTTCCATTTGCATCCACACGGTCCCAGTCGTAGATCCTGTAGGTAGTATCGGACGTTTGCTGAATTTCCGCCAGCAAAATCCCGGGCCCCAGTGCATGAACCCTGCCTGCCGGAATAAAGAACACATCTCCCGCTTCAACGTTCTCGACGTTCAGCAACTCCTTGAGTTTTTTATTTTTCAGATGATTGAGGTAGGTTTCCTGTGTGACTTTCTTGCTGAATCCGCTGATGAGCTCTGCCCCCGGAGCGGCATCAATGATGTACCACATTTCCGATTTACCGTTTCCCAACCCGCGTTTTTTGGCCAGCTCATCATCGGGATGCACCTGAATGGAAAGATACTCCGCAGCATCAATAAACTTCACAAGGATGGGAAATTCGTTTTTGTACTTGTCGTAAACCTTTCCGCCGACGAGGTCGTCCATGTAAATCTCCACCAGCTCGTTGAGCTCATTTCCGGCAAGGAAACCATTGGTGATCACCGTTTCGTTTCCGGTAACCCCCGAAAGCACCCATGCTTCGCCGCAACGGGTCATCTTTCCGATGTCGAGCCCCAGAACCGTTTTCAACTTTTGCCCGCCCCACAATTTCGACCGGAACAAAGGTTTGAATTTTAAAGGATAAAGTTTATTCATTTTGTTTGGTAACAAGTATTACTTTTACGCGCTGAAAATAAACAAACGCAATGCCATTGTGCGTTAACGTAAAAGACAGGTAAATAATTGTCTGTAAAACAGGATTGTTAAATGATGAGATCAATTTGTGTTTTTTGCGGTTCCAGTGTCGGCAAACGGGAAAATTACATCCGCTACGCAAAAGAACTGGGAGCCGTCATTGCCCGGAAAAAAATGACGCTGGTCTATGGCGGGGGCAACATCGGGATCATGCGTGAAATTGCCGACAGTGCACTTGAGCACGGCGGCGAAGTGGTGGGCGTAATGCCGCAGCACATCGTTGATAAGGAGATTGCTCACCGGCACATCACACAGTTGCACATTGTCAAGAGCATGCACGAACGCAAAGCGCTCATGGCGGAGCTTTCGGATGCTTTTGTTGCGCTGCCCGGCGGATTCGGCACACTGGACGAACTCTTCGAGGCCATGACATGGAACCAGCTGGAGATCATCAGCAAACCCACCGGACTGCTGAACATCGACGGATATTTTGATCACCTGATCGCTTTTATTAATCATGCCGTACGGGAAAAATTCATCCGGCCGGAGCATCAGCAAAACCTGACCGTTGAAACCGATACGGAACGGCTCATCGAAAAACTGGAAACATTCGTGCCGAAAACGGCTGAAAAATGGATCGACCGGCTGAAAAAAGACCTGATCTGATCCTTTGGCAAATCAAACATTCGAAAAATAATTTACCCATGATAATTATCGGCATCACCGGAACACTTGGAGCAGGAAAGGGAACCGTTGTGGATTTTCTGAAAAAGAAAAAAGGGTTCAACCATTTTTCCGTCAGGGACTTTCTGATTGAAGAGATCAAAAAGCGAAAACTCCCTGTAAACCGTGATACCATGACCTCGGTAGCCAACGAGCTGCGGGCTCAACATTCGCCTTCATGGATCGTCGATCAGTTGTATCAAAAAGCAAAAGAGAGCGGAAAAAATTGTGTGATCGAAAGCATCAGGACTCCGGGAGAGGTTTACAGCCTGCGCAAAAAAGGGAATTTCTACCTCTTTGCCGTGGATGCCAGGCCGGAGTTGCGTTATCAGCGCATCAAAGCCAGGGGATCGGAAACAGACAAGGTGGATTATGCCACTTTTCTGGCCAACGAAAAACGGGAAATGGACACCGACGACCCGACGAAACAAAACCTGAAAAAATGCATCGAAATGGCCGACTACGTTTTCGAAAACAACGGATCGATCAACGATCTTATCCGGCAGGTTGCGGCGGTTTTGGAACAAATCCGGGAAAAGGAACCTCCGGCCGGTGAAGAACAAAATAAGTGAAGCTAAAAAAATGAATTGTGATGAACAAAGATGATGAAACCAAAAAGTCTCCCCGTGAGCATGTCCGCCCGACGTGGGACGAATATTTTATGGAACTGGCCAATGCGGCTGCCAAGCGAGCCACCTGCGACCGTGGCCGCAGCGGCTGTGTGATCGTTCGCGACCGGCAGGTGCTGGTGACCGGATATGTGGGCTCACCGCGGGGGCTGCCCCACTGCGACGAAGTGGGACACCTGTTCAAAAAAGTTATTCACGACGACGGGACGATTACTCAACACTGTGTGCGGACGGTGCATGCCGAGCAAAACGCCATCTGTCAGGCTGCCAGACTTGGCATCGCCCTGGAAAACGGCACGTTATACACACGGATGACGCCATGTCGCACCTGCGCCATGCTGATCATCAACTGCGGAATAAAACGTGTTGTGTGCGAACGGAAATATCATGCGGGAGCCGAATCGGAAGAACTATTCAAACAGGCCGGCGTTCAACTGGAATTCATCCACAACGAGATTCAGCAATACGAAAATCAGTAATTCAAAACCCCGCTGCCGCCGGCTGCCGATCATTAATAACTGGGCGTTACTCCCCAAAAGTTGGTGTATTCCTCGGCATCTTCGCCAAAAGCGTGAAAACTCTGATCGCCGATGACGTAAGTTGACCGTTCACCTGCCATTTGCGAAAAAAGTACTTCATACTCCTCGCCGGTCTCCATCATCATTATGCGGGTCAATTTTTTATCGCCCCGTTCCACAATCAGGTTTTTATGACAAATCGGACAGAAAAAATCAATGTGTTCACCTTCTTCAATCTTGTAGGAGGGGTGTTTCAGCGCCCGGTAGTCCCCCAGATCGGGAGTCAACAACACCAGTCCCCTTTGGCCTTTTTCATTTTGTGTTGAAAAAATGATTCTTTCGTTGATGAAAAGCTGGCCATGACAAAACGGGCAATAAAAATCTCTTTCCATAGGTTGTTTGTGATTTTAATTCGATAATTCCTTTGCATAAATTATTTACAAATTTACATGAAAAATTATTGCAAATAAAAAATCATCCGGTAAAAATATTCACTTTCACGATGTTTTAAAGAGCGATGACATCATTTCCTTGAAATTAACGAGTCCGAACAATTGCGCTGCAGTAATCAAAATCACCACCACGATGACCCATCTTACGAAATTTGCTCCTTTGTTCACAGCCATTCTCGAAGCAATGAGTGCCCCGGCAACATTTCCCACCGTCATGGTCAATCCGTAGGCCCAGTTGATCTGATCGTTAACAAAAAACACAAAGATGGCAAAGGGGGAATACAAAAAAATGATCAGTACTTTGATGGCATTGGCCTTCACCAACTCGTACCCTGCACTGACCACAATGGCCGTGAGCAGGAAATAACCCACGCCGATCTGGATGAATCCGCCGTAAACACCGATCAAAAAAAAGATTACGATTTGCCAGATGTTCACTTTTCGTTTAACCAGTTTCGTCCGTTCGATGATCAGGTTCTGCGGTTTGTAGATCACAAAAACCAGCATCACGAGCATGATGACGGCAATGGCTTTTTCGAAGGTTTCCTTATTGATGTCCACGGCAATGTAAGCGCCGAGCACCGAACCCGCCACGGCAGGAATCGCCAGCCATATCCCTTTTTTCAGGTCAAGTACCTTTTGTTGTTTAAAACTGGTTGCCGCCACAAGGTTGTGAATGGCAATGGCAATGCGGTTGGTACCGTTGGCAATGGGAGCAGGCAGTCCCAGCATCATCAGTATCGAAAGTGAAATGATCGAACCTCCTCCTGCAAGGGTGTTGATAAACCCAACCAGCAAGCCCGAAATGATCAGTGCCGTAATTTCGAAAAGCGTCATTGAAAAAAGATTGGAGAGCAAAAGTACACAAGTTTTTTAACGGCAGGGCAAAATCACGGAAAGGCAGGAACAAAACGATTTATTCCTGTATCAGTTTGGTCAGCAATTCAACCAGTTGCTGCTGCTTAAAAGGTTTGCTGATGTAGGCATCCATACCGGCGGCAAGACAGGCCTCGCGGTCGCGTTTCATGGCATTGGCCGTGAGAGCCACAATGGGAATATGTTTCCGGGTGTTATCTTTCAGATTGCGCTCCGCTTCGATGGCTCTGATCTTTTCAGCCGCTTTGATGCCGTTCATCACCGGCATCAGGATGTCCATCAGGATCAAATCGTATGCTCCGTTCCTGAATTTTGCAACGGCTTCTTTTCCGTTGTTTGCCACTTCCACTTTGTAACCCACCTTTTCAAGGTTGAAGCGCGCAATTTTCTGATTGATCAGATTGTCTTCAACCAACAACACCGAGAGGTCCTCTTCGATCTTGGCCAAAAAATCTTTTTTATCCTTTTGCTCCATGGGCCAGAGCGACTTTTCCGGGGTCTTTGTTTTTTCAAACTTTGCGGTGAACCAGAATGTTGAGCCTTTGCCGAGGCGGCTTTCAACGCCGATCTTTCCGCCCATCATCTCGGTGAGCCGTTTGGAGATGGAAAGCCCCAGGCCGGTTCCGCCGTATTTGCGCGTTGTTGAAGTGTCGATCTGCGAAAATTCTTTAAAAAGAAGCCGCTTCCCCCTTCTGGAAATTCCAATCCCCGTATCTTTCACCTCAAACTTCAACGTGATCTCATCTTCGTCCTCGCCATCCTGATGAATAAAAATATGCACATGTCCTTTTTCGGTAAATTTCACCGCATTATTGGTCAGGTTCAGGATGATCTGTTTCAGCCGGTAGGGATCGCCGCGCAGGAACTCCGGAATGGAATCGTCGGCAACAATCTTAAATTCGAGCCCCTTCTCGTCGGAACGTGTGATCAGGATGTTCTCCACATCTTTTAATACATCCCTCAAATTAAAATCAATGATCTCAAGATCAAGGCGGCCTGCTTCGATCTTTGAGAAATCCAGCACATCGTTGATCAGGCTCAACAGGCTGCCGGCCGAATTTTCGATGGCCTGCAGGTGCTGGCGTTGCTCATCATTCAGTTGCGTTTGCGCCAGGATTTCCGACATGCCGATGATGCCGTACATGGGCGTCCGTATCTCGTGGGAAACATTGGCCAGAAATTCGCTCTTGGCTTTGGTGCCTTCTTCAGCCAGCTCTTTGGCTTTCTTCAGCTCTATTTCGTGTTTTTTGCGCTCGGTGATATTGTAAGACACCCCCACCAAACCGATCACTTCATTGTTGATGTTCTTTACCGGCGCCAGGTTGGTTGACAACCAGACCTTCCGTTTGTTTTTGATGATGACCTCTTCGAGGTTATAGATGGGCTCTCCCGTTTCCAGCACCCGGTTTTCCTTCTCCTCATAAGCCCTGCTGTCGTATTCGGGCAACAAATCTCTGATGGTCTTGCCTTTGATCTGTTCCATCTTCACCCCCAGATAATCTTCAAAAGTCTTGTTAACCAGACGATAAGTATGATCCATATTTTTGAAATAAACAAAGGCCGGAATGGCCGACAGCAATGTGGAAAGCTCTTCCGCCTGCAATTTCAGGGTTTTTACGGCATGGTTCAGGTCCTGCGAGGTTTTGTTCAGCAGCGAATAGATGATGTTTTTCTCCTTGCTTGAACGCTGATATTTGAATTGGGTGGCCTCCATCTCCTTTCTCAACGCATTGAATTGCCCCGGGAGTTCCCTCTTCCATTTCAGGAAATCTTCCCAACTTTCAATGGAGTTGAGTATATCCAATATATCGTTGAGTCTCTTTGACATAAAAACTATAACACGGTTATTATTGATTAATTAATTCTTTATATTTTTTTCCGAAATCACGACAAGGGTAAAGGTTTCGTTAAAAAACTCACAGCTTTTGTCGGCCATCATTCCAATCTCACCAAGGGTAAAAAAACCGGTGATGGGCGCCTTTGCTTTTTCAAAAGCAGTTAATATTTCCTCAATAATGATGGGGCCCAAAGCTTTGTGGCGTGCCATGCACGAAAACAAGATCAACAGCGATCCGCTGCCGTACCGGTCGAAAAAATCACTGATGTCGGCCTTGGTATGATCCACCACTTCAAAGCCGGGAGACGTGGAAAAGGTTACCGTTGAGCCCTCGGGCACGGTTCCGGCAAAAACCAAAGATTGTTCCTCCCTGTTCACACCGTTAACGGCCCGCAGGATCTCCTTCCCGTCCTTTTTGATCATCAACGGATATTCGACACCGATCTCGGGGAGGTCCTTGTCACGAATGTTCAGATGGTCTTTGTAAACTTTCAAAGCCGGTTCGTCGTCAATGGTGTAAACAATGTTTCCTTTGGCTTTGGTCACCGTCTTGTCCGACCCGATGCCCACCCAGCCGCTGGTTGCCAGGCCTTTCATGTCAATTTTTTCCGTATCGAAAACCACCGCCACGGCAGCGTGCGTCATTACTTTTTTGCTGTTAAAAACAAAAGTTTGTTCGAATTTGGAATCATCTCCCGCCAGTCCGCCGAAGATGGGGGTTTCCCTGCCGGTATGTTTTTGGATGCCTTCCACGATCTCCTGACCGTTGGAGCCGATACCTCCCACGGCAACCAAAAATCCGGGAACATCGAATATCTCTTTTCCCCACAGCCCGATCTTTGCCCCCAGGTCGAATGAAGAGATACCCTTTCCGTCAAACAGCTTCAAATCGAAATGTTCGCGGTTCATCTCCACCAGCGATACCGCCACGGAATTATTGTAAATGCCCTCGGTTTCCCTGTTGCCGTCGAAAAATATTTCGCCGCAGGTGCTCGCGCCGAAAACAAGCATGGGATACTTTTTCAGCACTTCAAGTACCTTTTCGAGGCCAATGTCAACCGATGCAAACACAAATGCCAGATTCGGACTAAAATCGTCGTCAATTAATTCTTCGAGTTTTTGTTCAAGGGTATGGATCAGTGATGCGGAAAAAGCTTTTACTTTCATTTTTTGCCGGGTTTTGATTTTGAAGTCCCAAATATAGTAAAAAAAATTATGAAATCTTCCGGCTCAGGAAAAAGTATAATGAAAACCCGCAGCTAAATTTCTCCGGATCGGTTGGGATTTACCCCGCCCGCCGTAGCTTTAGCAAAGGCAGGCCCGCTCACTGAAGCTTTAGCGAAAGTGAGCCAAATTTTGTCAACCTTTTTCAGGACGGTTCATTCCGCTCAACTTCGCTGACGTAGACTTTAAACTTGGCGCTGCGTGCCGTTTGAAGGCTATTTATTAGCGGTTTGTTGTTATTCATTATCTTTATTATCAATAAGTTTTTTCAGT
>JAOZMX010000110.1 GCA_029934065.1 Bacteroidales bacterium | reverse complement strand
TGGTCTCCACGACCATTGTCGAAAACGGACTGGATATTCCCAATGCCAATACGATCATCATCAACGATGCGCAGAATTTCGGGTTGAGTGAACTGCATCAGTTGCGAGGCAGAGTGGGACGTACCAATAAAAAAGCTTTTTGTTACCTGTTGTCGCCGCCATTGTCAACATTGACAACCGAGGCGCGCAAACGGCTCCGGGCCATCGAAGAATTTTCCAATCTGGGCAGCGGGTTCAATATCGCCATGCGTGATCTGGATATCCGGGGGGCAGGCAACCTGCTTGGTGCCGAACAAAGCGGTTTTATTTCGGATATCGGCTACGAAATGTACAATAAGATTTTGGATGAGGCCATGCAGGAATTGCGCCATGAGGAGTTTGCCGGCGAATTTGAACAATCGGGTTATGAATACGTCAGGGAATGTCAGATAGAAACGGATCAGGAAATCCTCATCCCGGCCGGTTATGTGCCTGTGGCTTCCGAGCGTATCAGCTTGTACAAAGAGCTCGACAATATCGAGACCGAAGAAGCTTTGGCCGCCTATAAAAGCAGGCTTGAAGACCGTTTCGGTTCTGTTCCGCCGCAGGTGACGGCGTTGTTTGAAACCCTCCGGCTCCGCTGGATGGGCAAAAAAATAGGTTTTGAAAAAATTCTGTTGAAAAACGAACGGCTTTACGGCTATTTTATCGAAAGAGAAGATTCGGGATATTTTCAGTCGGAGGCATTTTCACATATCCTGGACTTTTGTAAAGTCAACCAGCGAGATGTAATGTTGCGTCAGAAAAACCAAAAGTTAAGCCTTGTGTTCAATCACATCACCACCGTAACCCAGGCCATCGAAAAATTGAAGCCGTTGGTGCGAGGTGTGGAAGATTGATACGGGGAAAAATTATTTTTTGGCAGCGTCGTCGTCCCCGCTGGCTCCGTCTTTAAACTCTTTGATCCCTTTTCCCAGTCCGCGCATCAGTTCGGGGATTTTTTTCCCGCCGAAAAGCAAAAGAACGATCACCAGGATCAGGATGATCTCAAGGGGGCCCGGCGCCCAGACCAATAACCATGATAGTGTCATAACAGATCAATTTTGTTTTGTGCAAAGATAGATAAAATAAACTTATTGGTTTTGGTGAATTAATACTTCGGTTTATTTTTTAGAACAATTATTTTAATTTTGCGAAAATTAATTTTAACCGTTTAACATTAAAACTTTTAACACATGAAAAAGCTGCTACTTGCTAAAATCTACTTGTTGACATTGGTTCTGCTACTGCCGGCTGCATTAATGTTTGGCCAGCAGGCCGGGAACAAAAAGAAAAAACCGGTTACCCTGAAACACTGGTTAACCAAGGAAGAAGCCAGGCGCTGGGAAACTTATCCCCGTCAGACGGAAGCTACCGATCCGCCGCCTGCGCCCGTGACAAATGTTGCGGAATTCAACCGGATGCAATCGGTGTTGATCGCTTATGATTTCGGTATCTCCTACCAGTTGATCGCCGCCATGGCCGAAGAATGTAATGTTACGACCATTGTTGCCAACGAAAGTGAAAAAACCTACGTCATCAATCAATATCAAAATCATGGCGTGAACCTTGACCATTGTGATTTTCTGATGGCACCGACCAACACATACTGGACGCGCGATTACGGTCCCTGGTTTGTCTTTGACGGCAACAATGAATTCGGTATTGTGGATTTTGAATACAACCGTCCCAGGCCGCAGGATAATGCCATCCCGTCGAAGGTGGCCGAATTTCTCGGGATCAATCTTTGGGCAATGGATATGGTGGCCACCGGAGGAAATTACATGAACAACGGAATGGGCATCGCCTCTTCTTCAGATCTTATCTGGCAGGAGAATCTGGGATACTCCCATAGTGAGATTGCCGATATTTTTGATGAATACCTCGGCATCGAGACCTATCATGTGGTGGACGATCCCAACAATACCTACATTGATCATATCGATTGCTGGGGCAAATTCCTGGATGTGGATAAAATAATGATCCGCTCGGTGCCCCCTTCCCATCCGCAATACGACGAGATAGAAGCTACGGCAGCTTATTATGCCGAACAAACCTCATCATACGGCACCCCCTTTCAGGTTTTCAGGGTTTATACACCCAATAATGAGCCCTACACCAACTCTCTGATCCTCAACAAAAGGGTGTTTGTTCCCATTACAAACTCACAGTGGAACGATGATGCCATTGCCAGTTACGAGGAAGCCATGCCCGGCTATGAAGTGCTCGGCTTTACGGGAAGCTGGGAATCTACCGACGCTTTGCACTGCCGGACCCACGGCATTGCCGATCTGGGAATGTTGCACATCCGCCATGTGGCACTCGTTGGCGATCAGCCCGTGCAAAACGACTATCCCATTGAAGCCGTCATCAAAACCTTCAGCGGTCAGCCGTTGTACGGCGATTCCGTGCTTGTTTACTACCGGGTCAACGGTGGTGCATGGAATATGATGAACATGAGCAATATTTCGGGAGAGACATGGGCGGCGACACTTCCGGGGGCGGATGAGGGCAGCCAGATCGATTACTACATCTATGCCGCTGATGAATCGGGGCGTCACGAAACGCATCCTTTTATCGGCCAGCCCGATCCCCATACTTTTTTTGTCGGCGAACAGGCCTTCGCACACATCAGTGTTGATCCGGAAACTTTATCGGCTACCGCCGGTGTCGGATACACCACACAAACAAGCTTCGATATTATCAATACCGGTATGCTCGAACTGAATTTTACGGTGGAGACCAATACTGCCGTTTATGAGGAGGTTGATTATTCCGTGCCGGACAGTCCTTCTCAAACCAGTTACAGTTACAATACATACACCGAAGAAGGATGGACTGATCTGGAGGTGGAAGAATCCGGGGAAGTTGCCGGATTTGAAATAGCATTTACATGGAATACCGATGATTACCCCGAAGAAGGAAGCCTTCATGTGGAATCGCCTTCCGGTACCGAAACGGTAATTGTATCAAATATACCCGACGGCACCTACACCCTCACCTCGGATGCCTTTGACGGCGAGGAGATGAACGGTTCGTGGAAAATTTGGATAGAAGATACTTACGGCGACGGAGGGCATCAGGCCACCAACATTACGGCAACGATCACAAGGATTGCAGGCGAGATCCCGTGGCTTGGCCCCGTGGAGCCCTCTTCGGGAACTGTACCTGTTGGCGAAAGCCTGACATGTAATGTGCCGTGCAGTGCCGAAGAACTTACCGCCGGCACCTACGAAGGGAAAATAATTGTTAATTCCAACGATCCCGACCTGCCTACGGTGGAAATACCCGTGACATTTGAAGTTACCGAAATGGCCGATGTTACCGTTACGCCGGATACGATTTGGTTCCTGACCATTGACGATATGGTGAACGGACAGATCATCAACATCAATAACGAAACCGATTCGGATATTTTGATCAATCAGATCACCGAAACGGGAAATCTTATTCCGTGGGAATACATTCCCGCGTTACCCGTTTTGCCTTATAATCTTGAAGCGGGGCAAGCTCTCGATTTGAACGTGATCATTCCCGTCCCAACGGATGTGGTAACCTTAAACATGATCTATGAAGGCCTCGACATAGTTACGGAAGCCGGATCGCATACGGTGGTGGTTGCATGGGATTCGGATTTGATCAGCGGTATCGAAAACACTGTCATTCAAAAAGTCAATATTTATCCCAATCCGTTCAATACCCGTTTGACGGTTGATCTGCCGGAGAACGACTTGCCAACAAAAGTGGAACTGCTGGATGTTCGCGGAAGTGTGATCGCCCGATTGTACAATGGCATTCCAAAAGGAACTGTCACCGTCAATTGGCCTGCAACCGACGGGAATGAACTGCAAAACGGAATTTATTTCATCAGGATATCAACAGATGAAAAGTCCGATATCCATAAGATAATCAAGATAAACTGATCCGCTGAAAAACTATTTATCAATAAACCTGATCGTGAAATTCGCGGTCAGGTTTTTTTTGTCATCGTTCACAGAGCACAAAACTTTCTATTTTTGCACCATAAACATTAAAAAGATATAAAATGAAAGATGCAGTTGCAATAATGGCAGGCGGCGGCCCTGCACCGGGAATCAACACAGTGATCGGTACCATAGCCAAAGTGTTTCTTCAGAGCGGGTTTCGCGTAATCGGCCTGCACGGCGGCTATCAAAGTCTTTTTTCGGATGAACCGGAAATAACGGATATTGATTTTGAACTGGCCGACAAGATACACAAACAGGGAGGCTCGGCATTGCGCATGAGCCGTTACAAGCCGAAGGACGAAGAGTTTAAAACGGATTTTTTCGTCCGTTACAATGTCAAACTTCTGGTAACCATCGGCGGGGACGATACCGCATCAACGGCCAACAGGATCTCAAAGTTTTTGAACGAACATCAGGTGAATATCCAAAATATCCATGTTCCCAAAACCATTGACAACGATCTGCCGTTGCCCGAAGGGACTCCCACCTTCGGCTATCAGTCGGCCAAGCAGGAGGGCGTGCGGATAGCACAAACGGTGTACGAAGATGCCCGTACCAGCGGCAATTGGTTCATCGTGTCGGCCATGGGCCGCGAAGCCGGCCACCTCGCCTTCGGCATTGGCGCTGCCTGTCACTACCCCATGATCATCATTCCCGAAATGTTCAACAAAACACCGGTGACCATCCGAAAGATTGTCAAGCTTGTGCTGTCGGCGATCATCAAACGGAAGATCCTCGGGATCACATACGGTGCCGTAATGATCAGCGAAGGGGTTTTCCATTTCATGTCGGATGCCGAGATCGAATCCACGGGGATCAATTTCACCTACGACGAGCACGGCCATCCCGAGCTGGGTAACGTCAGCAAAGCCCATATCTTCAACGTACTTGTGCAGCGCGAACTGAAACGCCTCGGCCTGAAGGTTAAAAGCCGTCCGGTGGAGCTCGGTTACGAGCTGCGTTGTATCCAGCCCGTGGCTTTCGATCTGCTTTACTGTGCGCTGCTTGGTATGGGCGTGAAAAAACTCTACGATCAGGGTGTCACCGGTTGTATGGTAACGGCCGACCCCAAAGGGGATATCTCTCCTTTGTACCTGAAAGATGTGGAAGATGAACACGGAAAGGTGCAGCCGCGGCTGGTGAACATCAACTCGCAAAAAGCCAAAATGGTGTACGGGTTCAACCATCAGTACATTACCGAAGCCGATTACGAAAAGGCATCGAAACTCATCGAAAATCCCGAAGACTTCGACTTTTTCAAAATCCTCAACTGGGAGCCGTTCAGTTTTGTGTAACGGGGGTGTTTTATTTTAACATCACCTGCTTTACCGGAGATAATTTTCTTATTGGGGGTGCATTCAAAAGAAAAGAGGAACACCGATTAACGAATATTGAATGATGATCGGGTAAAATGACGAAGGCATCACCTCTGCATGATCTCAAGCAATTCGTTCAGCATCATTGATGTTGCTCCCCAGATGATCTGCTTCCGGATGTAAAAACAGGGAACATCGAGCAATGTATTGCCTGCGGCGACCCTTTTGGTTTGAAGGCACTCCTTCTTCAAGAATTCTTTCAGGTCTATTTCAATCACCTCTTTGATTTCCGCCGGATCAGGAATAAATTTCGGTTGATAACCAATATGCCCTACAAAGGGTTGCACGAGAAAATTGCTCGGGGGGATGTAAACTTTTGTCAGTTTGCCGATGATGGTGACATCCTGCGGATTGATGCCGATCTCTTCAGCGGCCTCTCGCAGGGCGGTCTGTTCAAGGTTTTTGTCTCCGGGTTCGAATTGCCCGCCGGGAAAAGCGATCTGACCGCTGTGCACTCCGTCGTATTGCTGGCGACGGATAAAGGTGAGCACCGGACGATTGTCAACGGGATGGAACAACAACAGTACACTACTGGGTCTGGCGCTTGCAGGAACGGCATCCGGCGGAAAGAATTTCCGGGCAGGCGACATCAACGCCCGGTGTGCTGCCTCTCCCGGTAGCGGAGCCTGTAATTTCACCGTCAGGTGCGAAATAAATGTTTTAAAGTCACTCATCGATCGGCTTGTTGAAAAATGATAACAGCACGAAGGATGAAAATATTTTAATGAAACTTTGCTGATATGATAAAAATACTTAATATTGTTGGTTGAAAATAAAAATTGAAAATGGCGAAAGAACGCACTGATTCATTTGAAAAAACAGAGCAATACCAAGGGTTTGAACACGAATTGATACTGTTCAATGATGATGTGAACACATTTGATTTTGTCATCGAAACCCTGATCGACGTATGTGGTCATGACCCTGTAACTGCCGAACAGTGTGCGCTGGTTGCACATTTCAACGGAAAGTGCATGATCAAGGCGGGAGATACAAATGAGTTGAATCCCATGGCCGAAGAAATGACTGATCGTGGCCTCACCGTTTCGATCAAATGACCGATAAATCATTAAAAATAAATTAACCAATCCTGAAACAAATGTCCTGGACCATTATTCTTATCCTGATTGTTGCCGGCATGATTTTTCTGCTGCTTGAGGTACTTGTCATTCCGGGTTCCACGGTTGTGGGTGTTGTGGGGTTTATCCTCATTGCGGTGGGCGTATGGCAAAGCTATGCGGTTTACGGCACACCTGCGGGGCATTATGTGCTGGCGGGTACACTGGCACTTACGGTTTTACTGTTGGGATTCTCGCTGCGTTCGAAAACCTGGTCCCGGGTGATGCTGCACGCCGAGGTGGACGGCCGTGCCAATGTCATAGAAAAAAATACCGTGAAGGTCGGTGACCGCGGTGTTACCGTTTCGAGGCTGGCTCCATCGGGTAAAATAATGATCAACGACAAGTTCTATGAAGCAAAGACCATGGGTGAATTTATCGATCAGCAAACCGATGTGAAAGTCATTAAAATAGCGCACAATCAAATTTTTGTTCAAATAATTAATTAAAAATTATGGAAGCTAACGTATTCGTCATTATTGCAATCGGGATAGCGGCAATAATCGGTTTATGGATCATCTTTTATTTTATCCCCGTAGGGTTATGGTTTTCGGCACTGGTTTCGGGTGTCAGGATATCACTTATTCAACTGGTGCTGATGCGCTGGAGGAAGATCAAACCTCCTGTGATCGTCAACAGCATGATCGCTGCCGCCAAGGCGGGGCTGAAGCTCAACCGGAATGAACTGGAAGCGCACTATCTTGCCGGTGGGCGCATTCAGGCAGTGGTCAATGCGCTGATCTCGGCGGATAAAGCCAATATGGACCTTGATTTCAAACTGGCAACGGCCATTGACCTTGCCGGACGCGATGTTTTGGAAGCCGTACAGATGTCGGTCAATCCCAAGGTCATCAACACACCACCGGTGGCTGCCGTGGCCAAAGACGGTATTCAGCTCATTGCCAAAGCACGTGTTACGGTGCGAGCCAACATCAGGCAACTGGTGGGTGGTGCCGGCGAAGAGACCATCATTGCCAGGGTGGGCGAGGGCGTTGTCTCGGCCATCGGCTCGGCCGATTCGCACAAGCTTGTGCTTGAAAACCCCGATTCCATCTCGAAAGTAGTGCTCGAAAAAGGGCTGGACGCCGGAACGGCTTTTGAGATCCTCTCCATCGACATTGCCGACATTGATGTGGGCAAGAACATCGGTGCCGTATTGCAGATGGATCAGGCCAATGCCGATAAGAATATCGCCCAGGCCAAAGCCGAGGAACGTCGTGCCATGGCTGTGGCTAACGAACAGGAAATGAAAGCCAAAGCACAGGAAGCCCGTGCCAATTTGATTCAGGCCGAAGCCGAAATCCCCATGGCAATAGCCGAAGCCTTCAGAAGCGGAAACCTCGGCATCATGGATTATTATAAATTTGAAAATATCAAAGCCGACACCAAAATGCGGGAATCCATTTCTACACCTCCTGCATCGGCAAAAGGCAGAAACAAACAGGATCCGAAAAAATAACGAATAACACTTTTGATTCCTGAAAAAAACGCCTGCCGCCAATTGCCGCAGGCGTTTTTTTTCTGATGCGGGTTAATAATTAAACATTGAACCCGACGTTTGAAAAGAGATTTTGATATGATGCGTAACCGGATCGAATAATATGGAGCAATACGAAACCATCGGCAAGGAGAAGGAAAAAACTGCTGTTGAGCACAAATTCAAAGAGCTGACTCAAGCCTGCAAAAACTGTAGCAAAAAGGATGTTGAGTTGTTGCAAAAGGCATTTGACTTTGCAAAGAATGCGTATGGCAGTAACAAAAATGCATCGGGTGAACTGCAACTTTTGCACAGTCTTTCGGTGGCATTGATCGTTGCTTTTGAGATCGGGTTGAGCGCCAGTTCGGTGATCGCTGCATTGCTTCACGATACCATCGAAACGGAAGACCAGAATATTTCGGATATTGAAAAAAACTTCGGAGAAGACATCGCCAATATCATCCGCGGGTTCAAAAAACTTTCCATGTTCCGTTCCGATAAAGTGTCGTTGCAATCGGAAAACTTCAGGAAACTCTTTTTGAGCCAGGTCAACGACGTGCGTGTGATATTCATCAAAATGGCACACAGGCTTTACGACCTGCGAAATTACCATCGTCTTCCCGCCGAATACCAGTCGTGGTTTTTGAGCGATGTAAACCATCTGTACATCCCCATAGCCCATCGTCTCGGTTTGTATCAGATCAAAGCCGAGCTGGAAGATTTGGCAATGAGGTGTTCGCATCCCGACGAGTACAATGAAATCGCTTCGAAGCTTCGCGAAACAAAACACCGGCAGGAGGCTTATATCCATCGCTTTATTCATCCCATCCGGAAAAGGCTCAAGCAGGACGGAATTGAATTTGAAATCAAAAGCCGGACAAAATCCATCCCTTCCATCAAGCGAAAAATGGATGTGCAGGGTGTTTCGTTCGAACAGGTTTATGATGTGTTTGCCGTCAGGATCATTCTTACCGGGATACTTACCGACGAGGAAAACCGTTTTGTGGAAAAATTCAAAAGACGGTACGAAAAAGAAGGAGTACCCAAAGCCGGAAAAAAATCCAAAGCGGAAAAATTTGCCCAACGGCAAGCAGTAAAAAAGCCGCTCAAATCGAAAACCGATGATGCAAGAATCCTTGAACTTGAGGAAAAACGAGCTGAATATGCCAAAAAATTCATCAGAGAGAAAAAGAGATACAATGATTTGCTGCACAAGGAAAAAACAGCCTGCTGGCAGGTTTATTCCTTGATCACCGATACCTATCAGCCCAATCCCAAACGATTGAGGGACTGGATATCCACACCCAAGGCCAGTGGTTACGAATCGTTGCACACCACCGTGCTGGGCCCCGACGACAGATGGGTGGAGGTGCAGATACGTACCAAACGCATGGACGAAGTGGCCGAAAAAGGCGATGCGGCACACTGGCGCTATAAAGAACAGGCTTACGGCAAAAGTGTCAGCGAGTGGATGGTCGAGATCAGAAACATCCTCGATACCATGGGGGCACAAAAATTGGATGACAAGTCTTTGTCAAAGATCGGTTCGGAAGCGGAAAGCATTTTTGTCTTTACTCCCAACGGCGATCTGCGTGAGCTGAAAGCCGGTGCCACCGTATTGGATTTTGCTTTCGATATCCATTCGGAAGTGGGGAAGAAGTGCATCGGCGGAAAGATCAATGATAAAGTCTATCCCATCCGCCATCGCCTTGCAAATGGCGACAGGGTGGAGGTCATCACGGCAAAAAACCAGAAACCCAATGCCGACTGGCTCAACTATGTGGTGACCACAAAGGCCAAAAACCGGATCAACAGAGCCATCAGGGAGGATAAATATGAGGAGGCCGAGTCGGGAAAAGAAGTCCTTGCCCGGAAATTCAAAAACTGGAAAATTGACTGGAATGATAAAAATATCGCCAAAGTGGTCAAGGCTTTCAATTTTCATAAACCCGTTGACCTTTTCTACAACATTGCCATCAACAAGATTGATCTGCTCGAGATCAAACAGCTTTTTACCGGTACTGAAGCGGTAATCGAAAAAGAGGATAAGATCGAGATCAGTCAGGAAGCCTATGACGAATTGATCGAAGATCAATCGGAAAAGGACGGGAATTACATCCTGATAGAGGCCGGTGTTTCGGGGTTGAACTATTCGCTGGCCAAATGTTGCAATCCCATTGCCGGCGACAGGATATTCGGTTTTGTTACGGTGAATCACGGAATTAAAATCCACCGGTACGACTGCCCCAATGCCAAACAAATGCTTGAACGGTATCCTTACCGGAAAATAGAAGCCCGCTGGAAAGAGAGCAAAACCATGAAGTTTTTTGTGACGAACCTGAAGATCATCGGCACCGACAGGGTGGGGATGTTGCACGACATCACCAGTGTCATTTCGGAAGACCTGAAGGTGAACATGAAGGACTTCAAGTTTTCCACAACCGGAAACAGATTCGTCGGTGTGATCAAGGTTCAGGTACGCAATGTTGATCATCTCGGCCACCTGAAACGGAAATTAATGGAGGTCAAAGGGATCAGCAAGATCATCCGGTTCGACTGATGCAATGAACAGCCTTCAAACATGGCGCTGCGTGCCGTTTGAAGGCTTATTTGTTGTGTAATCTATATCTTGTTTTATTCTTTTCTCCTGAAACTTTTAAAATTCCCTTTTCCACACCACTTTTTAAATCTCTGCTTGCTGTTGAAGATGAAATATTTTTAAAAATGGCCATGTATTCTTTTCTGCTAAATTCGCTGATTCCAATATTTGTTATGTATTCAAGTCTTTCTGCTGATGTTAGTTTTTTACCGCTAAATCTTAACAGCTCCTCCAAAGAATTGTCAATTACGCTTAAAAGATATTCTATAAATGGTGTTGAATTAGCCGTATGGTCCGATTGTACCAATACTTTATAATATTCTTCCTGTGTTTTTGAGATTAAACTTTCAAAAGGCAAATATTCAAAAACAGGATATTTATCCATTAAAATTACAGTTTGCCATAGTCTTCCCATTCGTCCGTTTCCATCCATAAACGGATGGATAAATTCCATTTCATAATGAAAAACACAACTTTTTATCAAAATAGGGTCTTCATCTTTTTTTATGTATTCAAATAAATCATTCATTAAGTAAAGGACATTTTCTGCCGGTGGTGCAATATGGGCAACTTTTTCTCCGTGAACTATTCCGACATTTTCTTTGCGAAATTCTCCCGCATTTTTAATTAAACCATTCATTAATAATTGATGTGCTTTTTTAAATGATTTGATAGAAAAAGGTGAAAATGTGTTGATTTTTTCATAAACTTCAATTGCATTAAGAACTTCTAATATGTCTTTTTTCGGGCCGATTACTCGTTTATTTTCCAGCAATGCGGTGATTTGCTCTTCCGATAAAGTATTGCCCTCTATTTTTAATGAGGAATGAATAGTTTTTACTTTATTCTGCTTTCTTAATTGTGGCGAAGGTTTGTCTAAATAATATGCTTTTACTTCTCCTAGTTTTTCTGAAATACTAGTAGTTATTTGTAATATTCTTCCTGTTATAGTGTATGGTGGCTTCATTGATACTATCATTTGATGCTATCAAAAGTAAAGTTTTATTTTTAACATTCCAAATTTTATGTGGTTTTTTATTTATCAACTCTAATAAATATTAATGTGTCATTATCCCGAGGGGAAGAATCATAAAAATCCCCAATCTTTATTTCGCTACTATCATTTGATATTTTTATATAATATGGATTGTAAGTAAGAGAACTTGATAAAAACCATCGGGTCTTTATTACACTATCCTCTAATCTATAATGATATGGCCCACTATTATATTTTGGAAGATAGCTTTTTTTTCTTTGGCCTCTTGCTAAATAGAAAATTGGCTCTTGTCCATCGTAATACGGTTTAAAGATTATTGTATCTGTTTTTACATTTTCTTCAACCCAAATTCCATTTAAAGGAGTTTTTCTAAATTCAGATTCAGGGTAGAGGCTATCCAGTTTGTTTTTATCAAAATCCGTTGCCCATTTCTCAGGAATTTCAAATTTAGTTATCGTATTCTTCTGGGAAAAAAGATGAAATGAAAGAGGAACGATAAAGAATATTATTAATAATGTCTTCATGTTTTTTATTTAACATCTGTGTAAAAGTACTGTTACATTTATTTTTTTATTACTTCGGGGTAAAGTTACACTAATTCCGTCAAATTGGAGAGGCAAAATTATTCTTTTCTTTCAATAGGGTATCCAAAATTGCCGGGTAATTAGAAGGATCCCCGGTTCGTGACGGATTGCTCCATACAACCGGATGAAAAAGCGAATTTGCGAATAAGCGTTGTTGCAAAAGCATCGGCAGCGGAACCCGCCTTCGCCAAGACTTTGACGGACAGGGGACATCTAAAATCTATCGCCTTCGCCAAGGCTTCGGCGGTCAGGGAAATCGTTAATCTTCAATCTAAAATC
>JAOZMX010000109.1 GCA_029934065.1 Bacteroidales bacterium | reverse complement strand
TCGTGTTCCTTTGTGCCTTCGAGACTTTGTGGCTAAAAAACGGGGTTCGGGGTTCTGCCCAAATCTGCAATCGTCAATCGTCAATCGTCAATCAATATCATACATCTTACATCTTACATCTGATATCTGATATCAAATGGATGGTTTGGGCTAAAGCCCGGGATGGATGATTGGGAAATCATTTTCACCACCACATGAATGTGGTGGCTATTGATTTTTCATCCATGCCAAAACCATCGTTGAATTAATGATCCGTATCCCGGGTGTGAATGTATGGTGGGGATTTATTTTACCGTAAACATTAATTGGCCTTTTCGGCAATCACCTGACCGTCGAGCAGGTTGATGACACGATGAGCAAATCCGGCATCGCGTTCCGAGTGGGTTACCATCACCACGGTTGTTCCCTCCTGATTGAGTTCCGTAAGGAGATTCATCACTTCGAGTCCGTTTTTCGAATCGAGGTTACCCGTCGGTTCGTCGGCGAGGATCAGGAACGGATTGGCCACCACGGCTCTGGCAATGGCCACTCGCTGCTGCTGACCGCCGGAGAGTTGTTGCGGGAAATGTTTGGCCCGATGCCCGATTTTCATCCGTTGTAACACCTCGTTCACTTTTTTGCGCCGTTCCGAAGCCTTCATCTTCAGGTACACCAGCGGCAGCTCCACATTTTCGTACACATTCATCTCGTCGATCAGGTTGAAACTCTGAAACACAAACCCGATGTTCCCTTTTCGGTATTTCGTGCGGTTTTTCTCTTTCAGCCCGGCCACTTCGGTACCGTTGAACAGGTAACTCCCCTCGGTGGGATTGTCGAGCAGCCCGATGATATTGAGCAGAGTGGATTTGCCACAACCGGAAGGCCCCATGATGGCGGCAAATTCGCCCTTCTTCACCTGAATATCCACACCGTTCAGTGCATAGGTCTCCACCTCATCGGTGCGAAAAACTTTGGTTAAATTTTTAATTTCTATCATTGTTACATCTTTTATATTGATTATTTTATTTTTACAAATATTTATTCATACCTTAAACTTTCAACGGGATTTCTGCGCGCCGCCAGCAACGTCTGCCAGCTAACCGTTAACAATGCAATGGCAAACGCAGCAATACCGGACAACACAAATATCCACCAGGTTATTTCAATTTTATAGGCAAAATTCTCGAGCCATCGCTCCATAACATACCATGCCACCGGTGCAGCCACCACGAAAGCCGCAGCAACCCACCTGACAAAATCACGGTTGAGCAGCAGGATGATCTCCGACACCGTGGCTCCGTTCACTTTGCGAATCCCGATCTCTTTGGTCTTTTGCTGATTGTAAAATATGGACATGGCAAAGATGCCCATCACCGAAATGACGATGGAGAGCAGCGCAAAGTAACTTACGATTCTGGCCGTTTTCTTCTCTTTTTCGTACCAGTTTTTAATGGTTTGGTCGAAGAATCCATAATCGAAGGGTACTCCGTCGGTAAATTCGCTGTATACCGCTTTCACCTTGTCAACCGTTGACACGATATTTCCTCCTTCCAATCCCACAAGAATGCTCCAGGCATAATCCGATGTATCCCTCTGTCTGATCATAACGGGTCCTATTTTCTGATGGAGGGATTTGAAGTTGAAATCATCCGTAACACCGAGTACGGGGATCATCTCTTCGTCACGTTTGAAAGACTTCGGCAGCGAATCGAGTTCCAGGACTTTAACTCCCGTACGGTTGAGGTATATCCCGTCTTTCGAATAGGCCGTTCCCGTGGGTGTGATATTTATTTGCATCAAATCGAAAAATGCGGAATCGACGACAAAAACCTGAAAGCTGACCAACTTTTCGTGGTATTTAAACGAGTTGTTGTTGCCGCCGTCAATGGGAGTTCCCGCCACAAACGACACGTTTTTCACGCCGGGGATATTCATCAGTTCATTTTTGAAACCGTTGTATTGTTGCGGTAACAATTCGTTATCCAGGTAGAAGATGTTTTGCGTGTTGAACCCGGGATTGTAGTTTTGCATGAATGCCGTTTGTTTGGAAATAATTATCGTGGCAATCAACAATGCAATGACCACTGCATATTGAAATCCGATTAAAATTTTGGAATAAATCGTTTTGGATTTCCTGCGAAAACCGCCTTTCAATACATCAACGGCTTTCAGTCCGGTGATCACCATTGCCGGAACGATGCCCGCAAGAAACCCGACCAATACCACAACTCCAATCAGGAGCAGCATAAACGCCCCGTAAATCTGCGTCTGTAGGTTGAGTTGTGTATCAAGCAACCTGTTGAATGCCGGTTCGGCCAGAAAACCGAAAACCATGGCCAGAAAAAAAGCAATGAAACATAAAAAAACCGATTCGTAAATATGTTGACGTATGAGCATTGCCCGCGAACTGCCCATCAGTTTTTTTACGGCGATCTCTTTGATGCGCATGCCCGACCGGGCAATGGTAAGGTTCATGTAATTGATGATGGACAATATCAGGATCAGGATCACGATGGCCAGCAATACCACGATGTGTGTTTTGCTGTTGTGTTCGGTAACTCTTCCCGGGATCGTACTGAAATAAACATCGGTGAGGGGCTCCAGAATCACCTTTTTCACCATTCCCTCTTTGTATATCCAGAAATCTTTCTTAAAAAGTTCCAGTATCTGCCCGGATTTGGAAGGCAGGTCGGCATTGGGCCCGGCCATCAGGTAAAGCCCGAAAGAACAGTTACCCAACTCGGTTAACACTTGCGGATAGTTCCAAAAATCGCCGAGGATATTGAAATTTAAAATGGCATCGCACCGGCTGAAATTGGAAACCCCGGAGATGTCTTCCACCACACCGGTTACCACGCACGTATGACCGGAGTTGACAACCAGTTGCTTGCCGAGCGGTGACCGGTTGCCGAAAAGCTTTCGTGCAAACGCTTCGGACAAAACAATGGAATTTTTGGTTTTCAGCGCCGTTTCAGGATCTCCTTCGATCAGCCTGAAGGTGAACATCTTGAAAAACGCCGAATCGGCCAGCAGGTAATCGAATTTGATTTTCGAATTATCCGGAGCGGCAAGATATCCGTTTCCTCCATAGGTCCTCGTATAGCATTCAATCTCCGGGAACTCGTTCTGCAACCAGTTGCCGACGGGTGGAGCATACGTGCCGAATTTCTCGTTCACCAGACGGTAAATCCTCTCTTTGTTCTTCTGCAGGCTGTTTACCGACAATTCCTTTCGGATGTAAACACTTAACAGAATGATGAACGTTAACGAAAAAGCGAACCCCAAAACCGTTACAGCAGTGTACAGTTTATTTTTCAGCAAATGATTAAGAAATACTTTGAAATTTTTCAGTTGCATAACCATGATTTTTTTATTCGTCCCTTAAACTTACCGTCGGATTTTGCCGTGCCACCAGATAACTGTTTACCGAAATCGAAATCAGCGATACCAGCAAAACCAGCAATCCTCCTTCGAGGAAAAAATAAACCGATAAATCCATTCTGTTTTCAAAGTCGGTCAGCCAACGCCTGATAAGTATTGCAACCATCGGCCAGCCCAGCAAATTGGCCACAAGAATTATTGTCAAATATTTTTTCGAGGTAAGAAACAAAATATCGAATATTGAAGCCCCGTGCACTTTCCGGATGCCGATCTCTTTGGTACGTTGTTCGACGGAAAGTGCCGAAAGGGCATACAAACCGAATGCGGCAATCAAAACCGTCAGAACCGAAAAGAACATGAAAAGTTTCATCAGATTGTGCTCCGTTCGATAGGTTTCTTCAAACACATCGTTCAAAAACCTGTATTCAAAGGGCCATTGCGGCCCAAGTTTCTTCCAGGCCGATTCAATGTTCGACAGAACATTTTTATCATCTTCGGCCTTCAATTTTATGGATAAGTAATCGTATTGATTGTCCCAGGGGCTGTTGGTGATAATCAACGGGGCAACCTTTTGATGCAACGAAGCAAAGTTAAAATCCTTCACCACACCGATGATTTCATGCTTTCCGTCCCTTGCGATGAATTTCCCGACCGGGTTTTTCCAGCCGAATTGTTTTACCAGCGCTTCATTAACAAGGATGGCATCTTTGTCGGTTGAATACTCATCGGAAAAGTTTCTGCCCCGGACAATTTTTATCCCGTAAGTATCAATAAAATCTTTATCCACATCCACCACGTTGATCATTACCGGCGTTTTGAATCCTTCGGGAAAATATCCGTTGGAGGTGAAGTTGTCGGAAGGAATTTCAGACGATGCCGTAATATTTTCGATACCGGCAATGGTTTTTAACTGTTGTTTGATAAGCTCGGTGTTTTTCCCAGCCTTTTCGTTTTCAAGCGGAATAACGACCATGCGATCCCTGTCAAATCCCAAATCCTTATGGTTAATGTACCTCAATTGACCGTTGATGACCAGTGTGAAAATAATCAGCGAAACGGCCACGACAAACTGCAACAGGATCAAAATATTCTGCAAAGTAAAATAGCCCGATTTTCTTATCCTGTTTTCTTTAAACAAAGCGGCAACCTTTACTGACGACAGATAAAATGCAGGATAACTGCCGGCTATCAAACCCACCACAAGCACCAGCATAAGCAGTATGCCGATTAAAAGCGGATCCAGCAGATCAATCCCGTAAAAATCGGTTTGTATCAGATCCTGATAATAGGGCGTGAAAAACTTCGCCAGAACAATCCCCGCAATGAGCGCAATAAAAACGATCAGGAATGTTTCGAACATGAACCGGAGGATAATAGACCTTTTACCGGCACCAAAAGTTTTGTACACCCCCACTTCTTTGGTGCGTTTCACATAATAAGCTGTTGTAAGGTTGATGAAATTGAAAGAGGCAATGATCAGGATCAGCAACCCGATGACGGCAAAGAAATAGATACGTTGATAACCGAAATCGCCGTATTTTAAATGAATGGAAGTGATTGGCCGGAGGTTTGCTTCGTATTTTACGTTGTATTCGGCAAGGTCTTTATTGATGTGTTTCCACATAAAATCGGGCAGTTGTTGCTCCAAAGCGGCAACGTCGGTATTAGGATAGAGTTTGACAAAAGTGATGTATTGATTTCCTCCGTTCCAGCCCATGTAATTCTTCGGATCGGTGTAACGTGTCGAGAAAGATATCAGCGCATCGAATCGTACGGAAGAATTTTTCGGCGGGTCTTCTACAACAGCCGTTACCAAATAATCCCGGCCATCCGCAGTTGTAATGTTGTTGCCCGTAACATCCGTTTTCCCGAACAGCTTCAGGGCGGTTTTCTCTGTCAGCACGATTTTAAAAGGCTCTTTAAGCGCATCATCCTTATTACCGGATATTACCGGAAAAGAGAAAAAATCGAGAAAGGTGGAATCGGCATAAATGACATTATTGATGCGTATATTTGTGCTTTGTTTATTAAAATAAAAAATCCTCCCGGTCGAGTAGCGTGTGTAATTCTCAACCTGGGCGAGCTCACGTTTCATATCAACGCCGATGGGAGGAGTAAAAACCGGAGATTCGAATTCTATGTTGCCCTCCTGAAACGTTTTGATGGAAATGCGGTAAATACGATCGCCGTCCCGATGGAAATTATCAAAGCTGAACTCGAAACGGATAAAAAGAATCAGCAGGATAACCGCCGCCAGACTGAAAGCCAGACCGAAAACATTGATCAAAACATACGTTCTGTGTTTGACCAGATTCCTGTAAAATATTTTCAAAAAAGTGCTTCCCATCGTTAAAGCTGTTTTTCCATTTAAAAAATCATTATCCCTGATATTTGATTGACTCCGCAGGATTGATATTTGCCGTTTTGAAAGCGCTGATGACAACGGTGACAAAAACCAGAACAAGCGAAGCAGCAAAAGCAATGATGTAAGGCCGGAGCGTAAAAGCAATGTGATAAGCATATCCGCTCAACCACCGGTTGGAAACAAACACCGCCACCAGTACGGCAATCACGTTGGCAACCATCACCATGGCAAGAAACTCGGCAGCCACCAGCCGGATAATATCCCTGGTGGTTGCTCCGAAAACTTTTCTTATGCCGATGACATTGGTTTTTTGTTTGATCAAAAACACCGAAAGGGCAAACAACCCCAGCATCGAAATAAAGATCGCCAGCAAAGTAAAGACATTGATGGTCTTTTTGAGTTTCATCTCCTTGAAATACAAACTGCCGATAGCGTCCTTCACGCTGATGTAATCCATCGGAGCGCCGGGCGACAATTCGTCCATTTTCTTTTTCAGGAAAGCAATCGCCGCAGAGTCGGTACCCGGACGGTATCGCACGATCAACTCGCTCAAGTACATTTTCGACAGCCTCAATATGATGGGTGTTATCTTCTCCTTGAACGACCGCATGTAAATATCGTCGAAAACTCCGATGATATTGTAGCCGGAGGTATCCGAAGTTTTAAAGGTCAGTCCCACGGGATGGCCGGGGAGCCCCAGTGCTTCGATGGCCGATTTGGAAATCACAACGGCATTGATCGAGTCAGCGCCATATTCCCTCGAAAAAGTTCTTCCTTCCAAAAGTTTCAACCCAAGTGTTTTGATAAAATCGTAATCAACGTCGAGAGATTCCAGCACGACATTTTTACCGGGCTCTTTGGTATGGGGAACCGAAATTTTTTGCCATCCGGCATACGGCGGCATATAGATTGCCGCCGAAACATCAACAATATCAGGATTTTGTTTCAGTTCTTCCCTGTACCCCGGAAAACGATTGACAAAATCTTCGTCCACATAAATCTTGATCAGGTTCTCTTTATCGTATCCGAGATCAGAATTCTGCGCATAGTTGATCTGCAGGGAAATGGTTTGTAAAAAGATAAGCAACACAACAAAAATAATGATCTGCAAAGTGATGAGTGCAAACCTGAACCACGACCTGGAGCTTTTGATCATATTGGTATTCTTCAACACTTCAACGGGATTGAGCCGCGAGAGAAAAACGGCAAGGTAACTGCCCGACACCAGACCAACAACAATGGTAATGGCCAACAAACCAACAATGGCTTTCCAACCGGAGAGCAACGACAATTGCAACCGCGCATTTAAGATATCGTTGACATACGGCAGCGAAAAATGCATGATCAAAATGGAAAACGGAACGGCAAGAATGCTTGTCGTTATACTTTCGGAAAAGATCTGCCCCACAAGCATCAGCCGGTTTGCTCCGATGGTTTTTCTGATCCCGATCTCTTTGAATCGTGTAACCGATTGCGCCGTTGACAAAATAATATAGTTGGTGGCAGCGATAAACAGAATCAGAAAGGCTATCAGCGCAAATGTATAGATCTTATGAATATCGCCCCACTTTCTGCAATTGGACAAATGCTGCGAGCCGAAGTAAATATCCGATAATGCCTGAAAATCGTATTCGCTTTTCGTTTCCTTTTCCACATATTTTTTTATGAAAGCCGGCATTTTCTCTTTTAACCTGCCGATGTCATAACCGTCGGGTAAAAGCAAATAGGTTTCATAATCGGCAAGCTCCCAACTGTATTTTAGTTTTTCATCGGAAAAAAAACGCTTCGATCGTTCCCAGACAAAATCAATATGACAAAACATACCCGCAATCAGGGTTGATTTTTTCGGAATATTTTCAATAATTCCGTCCACTCTAAGAAGATATTCCTCACCATCCAGCCGCATTTTCATCTCCTTGCCCAGGGCATCCCCGCCGTCAAAATACTTATCGGCCAATTTTTTGGTAAGAACAACAGAAGCAGGTGTTTTCAGAAAATCCTCTTTATTTCCTGCAATAACAGGCAGCGTGAAGATATCAAACAGAGAAGGATCAGCTGCAAAAATGCCGTATTCGGGAATGTATTCCTCTCCTTTTTTCAAAGAGGCACCGAAAATAAAACCCATTCTGGCCGATGCTTTGATCTCCGGAAAATCCTTTTTTACATATTCCGCAAAATAATAAGGCGCATGGGGATGGATCATGTTGAACTGCTTCCTGTTTTCCAGCACCCTGTATATATTGCGCCAATTTTTGTAACATTTGTTGTAACCGGTTTCCTGAAAAATATAGAGCATCAGAAAAAAAGAACCGGCAAGGCCGATGGAGAGCCCTACAATGTTGATGGCGGAAAAAACCCTGTTTCTCCACAGATTACGATAAAATATTTTGATAAAATTATACATGCGGGTTGGTTTTCCGGTATTTTGATCTTTTATTGCAGGATGATCCTTTCGTTATCGCCAAAACTCTCATAGTTAGAAATGATCACCTTTTCGCCGGGTTTCAGGCCTTCGAGCAATTCGTAGTATTTTGGGTTTTGCCTTCCGATTTTGATAAAGCGTTTGGTTGCGTATTTTCCGTCCTCCGAAACGACGAATATCCATTGTCCGCCGGTTTCCTGAAAAAATGCGCCTCTTGGCAGCAGCAACGCCTTATTGGGATTCCCAAGCTGCAGGCGGGTATAATAGGTTTGCCCGGTCCGCATGTTTTCCGGTTTCTCGCCCGTAAACACCATTTCGACGGTAAACCTGCCGTTGCGCACTTCGGGCAACACTTTTCTGATCTTGAGTTGAAACTCCTTGCCTTGCCGCTCAAGAATTGCCGTCAGGCCCGTCTTTACCTTGTCGATGTAATGCTCGTCAATACGGGCAACCACCTTGAAAGATGTCAGCACGCTGATCTGTCCGATGCGTCCGCCTTTGGGTACCGATTGTCCGAGTTCCACATCCAGCGTGGTCAACTGCCCGTCAACGGGAGCCTTCACATTCAGGTTTTCCTTGCGCTGCCTGACAAGTTGCAGATTGAGCTCCATGTTGTGCAGGTTGTCGTTCATCTGTTTCACCTGGATGGAACGGTAAACCGAATCCTGTTTCTGACGTTCAAGATAAAGCTCAAAACTTCTTTGGGCAAACTGAAAATCTTCTTCGGCCCTTAAAAACTCATCCTCCGAGATCAGGCTATCGTTCCAGAGTATTTTTTTTTGTTTGTAAATTCTCTTTTTTCGTTTGATGTCAAACTCCAGATTGAGCAGTTCGCGCTTGATCATGATCCTTTCCTGCTCCATGGTGACCATGGTATTGCGCAGGAAGTTGCTTTTTTCGGCCAATTGCGCTTCGCTGTTGAGGATGCTCAGGTTCAGGTCGGGATTGCTCAGCCTGAGGATCACATCTCCCTTTTTCACCACCGCACCTTCTTCCACAACTTTTTCTTCCACACGGCCACCTTCGCGGGCATCGAGATAGATGGTGGCTATGGGCTCCACATTACCGATGACCGTGATGTAATTATGAAAGATCCCTTCGGTTACCGTTGCCAGAGTTACCTCATCCTTGTTGATCCGGTAAGTAGAGATGTTCTCGGTAAAAAAAGCCCTGTAAACAATAAATATCATCGCCAGTATGCCCGCTCCGAGGTAAATATGTTTGCGCCTCAATCCCTTTTTCTTCGGTAACGGTTTGTCCATTTTATCCATTATCATTCCATTGTTGTATCCGGTTTGCCTTCAGGCAACCTCCGTACCACAATTATTTACCGCCTGCCGTTCAGCCGTTTATATAAATAATCGAATTTTTTTTCTTATTTTTATGTAAAATATTTTTACACATCCTGTCGGAATTATTGACAAGGGGCTATTTTTGTAAAAAAATAAACAATCTGACCATAAAGTATTTGAAGTGAGCACCAATCCATCTTCGGGGAATAAAGTTTTGATCGTTGACGACAACAAAAGTGTGTTGACGGCATTGCAAATGTTGTTGCAAACGGAATTTGACGATGTGATCACTTTAATCAACCCGGCGGGATTATTATCGGCCATCGACCGGCAAAAGCCCGACATCATTCTGCTGGACATGAATTTCAAAGCGGGTGTCAACACAGGCAACGAAGGGTTGTACTGGCTACACCGCATACTGGAACATGACCCCGGGATCAGTGTGGTGATGATAACCGCCTACGGCGACATCGAACTGGCTGTGAAAGCGGTTAAAGAGGGCGCATTCGATTTTATCCTGAAACCATGGGACAACCATAAACTCATCAGTACGCTGCACGCCGCCCTCAAGCTCAGAAAAAGCAAGGCCGAAACAGCAGCCCTGAAAAAAACCGCCTCGGCATTGAAAAAAGAGTTTTCCACCACCGGGCAGATCCTCATCGGGCAATCGGAAGCCATGAAAAGGGTGATGGCGCTGGCTGGAAAAGTAGCAGCCACCGATGCCAACATCTTTATCACAGGCGAAAACGGAACGGGAAAAGAGCTCATCGCCCGCGAGATCCACCGCTTGTCGAAACGGAAAAACGAGGTCATGGTAACCGTTGACATGGGAGCCGTGAGCGAAACATTGTTCGAAAGCGAATTGTTCGGTCACGTCAAAGGTGCCTTCACCGATGCCAAAGAAGAACGTATGGGCAAATTCGAAACGGCACATAAAGGCACGCTGTTTCTCGACGAGATCGGCAATCTTTCGCTTGCGCTTCAGGCCAAAATGCTCAACGCACTTCAAAGCCGCACCGTCACCAAACTGGGCAGCAACATCCCGATCCCCATCGACATCCGCCTGATTACGGCCACCAACAAGGATATCCGGGCCATGGTGGCGGAGGGGACTTTCCGCGAAGACCTGCTCTACCGCATCAACACCATCACCATCGCATTGCCGCCGTTGCGCGAGCGCAACCGCGACATTTTGTTACTGGCGGAGTATTACCTCGGAAAATATGCTTCCAAATACGACAAACCGGGACTGAAAATCACTAAAGCAGCGCAGGAAAAACTACTCAAATACAAATGGCCCGGAAATGTCAGGGAGTTGCAACACTGCATCGAAAAAGCCGTCATCCTCACCGACGGTAAAATATTGGATAAACAGAATTTTTCGCTGAATGCCGAACCCATGGCCGCAAAACCCGGTTTTCGGTTTCAAACCATCGAAGAGATGGAAAAAGAGATGATACTGAATACCGTTAAAGCCGAAAACGGCAACATGAGCACCGTTGCGCGAAAACTCGGTATAACGCGACAAACGCTATACAACAAGCTGAAAAAATACGGAATATAAATGATTATTCGCATGGGCAAAAAACGTTTTCACCGGTCCGTATTTCTGCGGTTGACACTTATCATCGCCCTGACCGTTGCAGCCACATGGTTGTTGTTCGTCCAAAAAGCCGTCGTTGCCGGAATGCTTGTTGTACCGGTCATTGCGGCGGCAGTGTGGAACCTTATCAGCTACTTCAACAACCTGAACCGGTGGATGTCGAATTTTTTGCTCGGCATCGAAAACGAAGACGCCACATTAAAGATCCCGGAAAAATCAGGCAATCAAACCATTGACGATGTTTACAAGGGAATAAACAGACTCAACGAAATATTCAGGCAAACCAAACGGGATATCCATTCGCAGGAACAATACTACCGCATGGTGATCAATCAGTCGGGAACGGGGCTTTTTTCGGTCAACGAAAACGGAAGAGTGATCAACGTCAACCCCGCAGCAACGGCACTGACCCAACTCAACGAACACCATCATATCAATGCCCTGAAAAGTATCGACGCATCTTTGCCCGGCCTGATCATGAAACGGGAAACAAAACAAGACCGTCAGTCGGTTATTTTTCCCAACCGGCACGGACAAAAACTGTTGTTCAAATTTTCGGAGATCACCATCAAAGGCGAAACCGTTAAACTTGTTGCTGTAAGCGACATCACCAAAGAACTGGACAGCCGCGAAGTGGATGCATGGATCAAACTGGCACGCACCCTTTCGCACGAGATCATGAACAACATTGTTCCCATCACTACTTTGTCGCAGGTGATCTCGGGGTATTTTGTACGGAACCACACACCTGTAAATCCCGCAGAAGTCAATGCCGGCACCATCAGCAACACCATCAAAGGGCTGACGGTGATTGAAGAGCGCAGCAAGGGGCTGATGAACTTCGTGGAAAACTACCGCAAATTCACCAAGCTTCCCGAGCCGCAACTTTCCGAAACAAACCTCACCGCACTGATCGGAAACAACCTGATTGCAGCGTCGGCTTTTCCGGACTTCGGCCGCATTACAATTCAAAAATCAATCCCCGAAAACCTGATGGTGATCACTGATGAAAAACTGCTCTCGCAAGTCCTCACCAACATCTTCAAAAATGCATCCCAGGCATTGGCCGATAGCACAACCGCCAATCCCACGCTGTGGATCAAGGTCACCAATACGGACAACGGGGTTACCATTGCCATCCAAAACAACGGCCCGGCAATCCCTGCCGAACAACGTGAACAAATCTTTGTTCCGTTTTTCACCACCAGGGAAGAGGGTTCGGGCATCGGACTGAGCCTGAGCAAACAGATCATGCTTTCCATGGGTGGAGACATCGTGCTGACGCCCGAAAAGAACGACCGGCTCACAACGTTTTCCATTACGTTGAGGCAAAGCCCGTGAGAGATATCAGATGCCTGTCCTCGACTTGTCGGGATATGATCTTTATTTACGATTGACGATTGCAGATTAACGATTTCCCCTGTCCGCCGAAGCTTTAGC
>JAOZMX010000108.1 GCA_029934065.1 Bacteroidales bacterium | reverse complement strand
ATCGGGCTTTAGCCCAACCCTAATAACGCATTGTGGATATTCAGGGCTAAAGCCCTGTTTGGGTGGTTGGTGCATTATTTTCACTGTTTACAAATTTCGCCGTAGGCGATGAAGTATTGTAGAAATATGCTCACCATGATATTAAAAATACCTCGTAGAGGTTCAACATCCTATGGTTGATCCCCCACGGGGAATTGGATCTTTGGTTGGGTGCAATTTTCTACAATACTTGAACCGCTACGCGGTAAGGTGAATGTCCGAATAATATTGGCATTTTCGTCGATTGTTTTTTGTTTCGGTGCGCTGCACCTTGAGCCGGGAAAGGCTGAATTTTATCGAGGGTTCGGTTTCTTTAAAATAAGTGTACCTTTGAAGTCAAAAAAAAAACCGGACTTAAAGAATTTTAGCTTCACCATGATGAAAGAAACGGAACTGCTCCGACAACAAATCGACAAACTCAACCGGAAAGACTTCGATCTGGAGGCGTGGAAGAAATACACCATTGTTTTGCTTGCCCGCATCTTCGGCCAATCCGACCCGAAAATCAAACAGATAGAATCGCTGGAATACGAGCACAACAGCTGGACACTGCGTGATACCTCGGGATACGATTCCTATTTGCAAACGTGTAAAAAGCTGGGGCGTGAAATTCTCGAAGCCGCCATTGCCGAGCTTGAGACCTTCGGCGTAAGCAGGCAGCATCCTGACGACAGTGCCGAGCCCAACGCGAACATCATTCTTTCGGCCCTTGAAGACGAATTGAAAGGCTCGCAATTCAAGGCATTGTTAAAGCTCCTGCAATCCGACCTGAACACCGAAGAGAAAAAAAGGCGGTTGCATGAGATTGTCGAAAGCCTTGACCCCGAAACCATGCAAACCATTCTGGAATCGATCCTGCTCAATGATGACTTTTTGTCCGGTATGAAAAACCAGTGAAAACGGCAAGGCATCATCCGTTGATATTCAACATTTTCCAAAACCGGTTTTTGTAAACTTTCCGAAGGAGTAATCATATTTTTTATACTTTTGCGCCATTTTCTGAAACAGTCATAAACGATTATTATTAAATGGATTCGAAGTATAAAGAATATCAAGGGCTGAACCTCACGCAAGTTGCCGAAGAGGTAGGCGAATTCTGGAAAGAAAACGACATTTTTCATAAAAGCCTGAAAAACCGCGAAGGTAACGAACCGTTTGTTTTTTATGAAGGGCCACCGTCGGCCAATGGTATGCCGGGCATTCATCATATGATCTCCAGGGCCATTAAGGATATCTTTTGCAGGTACAAAACCCTGAAGGGGAAATATGTAGCGCGCAAAGCCGGTTGGGATACGCACGGGCTTCCCATCGAAATCGCCGTGGAAAAAACCCTCGGCATCACCAAGGAGGATATCGGGAAAAAGATCACCGTGGAAGAGTACAATAAGGCTTGTCGTACCGAAGTGATGAAATACAAAGACAGATGGGACGAGCTGACCGTGAAAATGGGCTACTGGGTGGACCTCGACGATCCTTACATCACCTTCGACAACAAATACATCGAAACGGTATGGTACCTTTTATCGAAGCTTTACGAAAAAGGATTGCTTTACAAAGGATACACCATCCAGCCCTATTCGCCGGCGGCAGGTACGGGGCTGAGCAACCACGAGCTGAACCAGCCCGGGTGTTACCGTGACGTGAAAGACACAACAGTGACGGCACAGTTTAAAGTCGTAAGAGACGACCGCTCCGCAAAACTCTTCGCGGAGGACGATACCGAATTGTTTTGCCTGGCCTGGACCACAACACCCTGGACCTTGCCTTCGAATACCGCACTCGCCGTGGGTGCAAAGATCACCTATGTCAGGGTGCGTACATTTAATATCTACTCCGGAAAACCTGTGACAGTGATTCTGGCCAAAGACCGTCTGAACGCCTATTTTAATCCCAAAGCGGCAGACCTTGACCTTGAGTCATACAAACCGGGCGATAAGCTTGTTCCCTACCGGATCACGGACGAATTTTCCGGTACTGAACTGGAAGGGATCCGGTACGAACAGTTGATACCGTTCGTCAAACCGATGGGAGATGCTTTCCGCGTGGTTACCGGTGACTTTGTAACCACCGAGGACGGAACAGGCATCGTTCACATTGCCCCCACTTTCGGAGCCGACGACGACCGTGTGGCAAAGGCTTCCGGGATTGCTCCGCTCATCCTCATCGACAAAGAGGGCGAACGCAAGCCCATGGTGGACCTTAAAGGCCGTTTTTACCGCATCGAAGACCTGGACTAAAAGTTTGTTGAAGAGTATGTCAATACCGGTATCTACGGCGAGTATGCCGGCAGGTACGTCAAAAACGATTACGACAAAAACGCCGGTGACAATGCTCCCGTGCTGGATATTGACCTGTCGGTGATGCTCAAGCAGCAAAACAAAGCCTTTAAGATCGAAAAATATGTCCATAATTATCCGCACTGCTGGCGCACCGATAAACCCGTCCTGTATTATCCCCTCGACTCATGGTTCATCAGGACTACGGCCTTTAAAGACCGGATGATCGAACTGAACAATACCATCAACTGGAAACCCAAATCCACCGGACAAGGCCGGTTTGGCAACTGGCTGGAGAACCTGGTGGACTGGAACCTCTCACGAACTCGTTACTGGGGCGTGGGCCTGCCTGTCTGGACCACTGAAGACCGAAAAGAACAGATTTGTATCGGCTCGGTGGCTCAACTCAAAGAAGAGATCGCAAAATCCATCGCCGCAGGTTTTATGAACGACGACCCCCTGGCCGGCTTTGTCCCCGGCGACACCTCCACCGAAAACTACAACACCTTCGACCTGCACAAACCCTATATCGACCGCATTGTTCTGGTGTCGGAAAGCGGCAAAAAAATGTTCCGCGAACCCGACCTCATCGACGTTTGGTTCGACTCGGGTTCCATGCCCTATGCGCAGTTCCATTATCCCTTTGAAAAGAAAAACCGGCTTGAAGAATATTTCCCCGCCGATTTCATTGCCGAAGGGGTGGATCAGACAAGGGGATGGTTCTTTACGCTGCACGCCATTGCCACGATGGTTTTCGACAGTGTGGCTTACAAAACATGCGTTTCCAACGGTCTTGTACTCGACAAACAGGGCAACAAGATGTCGAAACGCCTCGGCAATGCCGTTGACCCGTTCCTGACCATCGATCAGTACGGCCCTGATGCCACACGCTGGTACATGATCACCAACGCTCAGCCGTGGGACAACTTGAAATTCGACACCGAAGGTATTGCCGAAGTACGCAGGAAATTCTTCGGGACACTTTACAACACCTATGCTTTCTTTGCCCTCTATGCCAACATCGACGGATTCAAATACGCCGAAAAGGACATTCCCGCCGCCAAAAGACCGGAGCTCGACCGCTGGATACTTTCGGAGTTGAACACGCTGATCAAAAAAGTGGACGGTGCCCTCGACGATTACGAACCCACAAAAGCCGGAAGAGCCATCGCACAGTTTGTGGATGATAAACTGAGCAACTGGTACGTACGCCTCTCCAGACGCAGATTCTGGAAAGGCGACTACAGCGAGGACAAAATCTCGGCCTATCAAACGCTATATCAGTGTCTCGATACACTGGCGGTACTTATCTCGCCCATTGCTCCCTTCTTTGCCGAACGGCTCTTTCTCGACCTGAACAGCGTCACCGGAAAACACAACGTGGAATCGGTTCACATCATGGATATGCCTTTGGCCGACGACTCGCTGATCAACACCGGTCTGGAAGAAAAAATGCAACTGGCTCAAAAGGTCTCTTCCATGGTATTGTCGTTGCGCAAGCGTACAAAAATAAAAGTGCGTCAGCCGTTGGCCAAAATCATGATACCCGTACCGGACGACCATTTTAAAGAACAGATACTGGCCGTCGAAAAACTCATCCTCTCGGAAGTGAACGTGAAAAAGATCGAACTTCAGGACGACGACTCGCAAATACTTGTCAAAAAACTAAAGCCCAACTTTAAAGCACTGGGACCGCGCTACGGCAAGATGATGAAAAAACTGGCTCCCGTGCTTATGAACTTTACCGGCGAACAGATCAAAGCCCTCGAAGAAGAAGGTAAGTACCTCCTTGAGCTCGACGGACAGCAGGTCGAAATTCTGCTCACCGATGTGGAAATCCTTACCCAGGACATTCCGGGATGGCTCATTGCAACCGAAGGAACCCTTACCGTAGCCCTCGACATCACCATCACCGAGGAACTGCGCAACGAAGGCATTGCACGCGACATGGTCAACAGGATACAAAACCTCCGCAAGGAGATGGGTTTCGAAGTTACCGATACAATTATTCTGACGGTGGAAGAAAAATCAGAGGTTAAAGAGGCGGTATTGAAAAATTATGATTACATTTGTTCGGAAACTTTGGCGGAAAAACTTGAGCTGGTACATCATATTAATGCCGGTTCCGGCGTTGAAGTAGAACTGGGTGACGAACTTAAGACAAAAATAAAAATCGAAAAAGCCGGATAAAACCGGAATTTAGTATATTCGCAGGATTAAATAAAAACATATAGAGATATGGCAAATACAGAACATGAAGAAGCTGTTAAGAGTCCAAAGACCAGATACAGCAAAGAGGAACTCGAGGAGTTCAAGCAGATTATATTGGAAAAATTGGAAAAAGCAAAAGCCGATCTGAAATTGCTTACCGAAGCCTATACCAATAATAACGAGCACGATACCAACGATACTTCTCCGACCTTCAAAGTCCTTGAAGATGGTTTTAGTGTATTGTCGAAGGAGGAAAACAGCCGCCTGGCAGCACGTCAGCAAAAGTTTATCACAAACCTTGAAAACGCACTCATCCGTATCGAGAACGGCACTTACGGGATTTGCAGGGTCACCGGGAAGCTGATATCCAAAGAACGGCTTAGAAGCGTACCCCATGCTACCCTGAGTATCGAAGCCAAACTTCAACAAAATCAACAACGGAGATAAGGTTTTCTGTGCTTTGAAAAAATCGCTGCTTATTATTTTTCTGATACTGGTTCTCGACCAGGCACTTAAATTCTGGATCAAGCTTCACATGACGATCGGGCAGGAATTTCATGTCTTCGACAACTGGTTCATCCTTCATTTTACCGAAAACGAAGGGATGGCCTTCGGCATGCACTTCGGCGGTTCGTTCGGCAAGTTGCTGCTGAGCCTTTTCCGTATCGGTGCCATCATCGCCATCGGCTGGTATCTTGCAAATCTCATCAAAAGGAAAGCCCCCACAGGGCTCATCATCAGCATCTCAATGATCATGGCCGGCGCCATCGGCAACATCCTCGACAGTGCCTTTTACGGATTGATATTCAGCCGCTCTACTTTTCATAATGTGGCAACCCTTTTTCCCGAAGGAGGAGGATACGGTACTTTCCTGCACGGAAAAGTAGTGGACATGCTCTACTTCCCGCTTATTCAGGGATATTACCCCGCTTGGGTACCTTTCTGGGGCGGCACCGACTTTGTCTTTTTCCGTCCGGTATTCAACATTGCCGATGCTTCCATCACCATCGGCGTCTTTCTGCTCATCCTGTTCCAGCGCAGGTTTTTCATCAGACCGGCAAAAAACCAAAATATTTCCGCATCCGAAAACATCCCGGATAACGAAATGAACGGGGTGAAAACCGGAGCACTTTCTCCCGATTGATATTTTTTACTCCCAAACTTTTCTTTATCTTTTATTTTGACCTGAATATTGATTTTTAGGGCGCCCGGGCGGGCTTTCCGCTTTATTCCCCATGCCGGACGGCTGTGTGTCCGTAGGCGGTGCGGGGTCTTCCTCTAGTCGCCGAAGTATTGGCGAAGGCGAAAATCCGTAAGCCTCCTCCCGCCAACGGTCACATCAGCCGCCGTCACGGGGAGATACCGCTCCAATCCCTGGCGCGGGCATAACGTCAAACAGCAGGAAGCATTGCAGTTATTGGCTGAGATTTTCCCAGTACCACTCAATGGCTTCTTTCAGCCCGTCGCGGATGCTGTATTTCGGCGCATAACCAAGCAGTTTTTCGGCTTTCCGGATGGAAGCCAGCGAATGCAGAATATCTCCGAGACGCACCTCTCCGTGAATGGGTTCGATGGCTGCAATCGCAGGGTCGAACCGGCTCAGGTTCTTTTTCAACTCATCAATCAGCTCGTTTACCGTGGTGGCTTCTCCGTAGGCAACATTGTAAACGGTGTTGACGGCCTCCGGATTTGTCGTAGTGGCGGCCAGCTCGTTGGCCTGTACCACATTATCCACATAGGTGAAATCGCGCGATTGCTCTCCGTCGCCGTAAACGACCGGACGCTGATGCGTGATGAGCAGCCTGATGAATTTGGGAATGGCCGCAGCATAAGCACCGTCGGGATCCTGCCGCCGTCCGAAAACATTGAAATAACGAAGCCCGATGGTCTCAATGCCGTACAACCGCGAAAATATCTCGGCATACAACTCATTCACATACTTGGTGATGGCGTAGGGCGAAAGCGGTTTCCCGATGCGCTCTTCCACCTTGGGCAACGTGGGATGATCGCCGTAGGTGGACGAACTGGCCGCAAAAACAAAACGTTTGATGCCGGCATCTTTGGTGGCCGTCAGCATGTTGACAAATCCGCCGATGTTCACGTCGTTGGTGGTTACCGGATCGTTGATGGAACGCGGTACCGACCCCAGCGCCGCCTCATGCAGCACGATCTCCGCACCGTCAACGGCACGCTTACAGGTGTCCATGTCGCGGATGTCGCCTTCGATGAGTTTAAAATGAGGATCGCCGAGAAAAGGGGCGATGTTTTCGCGTTTCCCCGTGGAGAAATTGTCGAGACAAACAATATCGTTGTTTTGCTTTAGAAACTTTTCAATCAGATTGGAGCCGATAAAACCTGCCCCGCCCGTGATCAATAATTTTTTGTTTTGTAACATTTTCAATTAATATTGACAGGCTGCGAAAGTAAGGAATTTTTTCCATCGCATTTTTGTGAATTTAACTAAAATTTACGGCTGTTTTGAGACAACTTGTCCCGGTTTATCGGGAAACTGCTGTTGTAGGTAATTGGTCAAATAAATATTTCAAATTCATAAAATAGTTTTATTTGCAATAAAAACATCAAATAAAATTATCTATTTAATCTTATTTGTTTATCTTTGTGGCAAATTAAGTTTATGATGATTCAAAAAATTTCCAAAAAGCAAGTAAGTGACAGGATAAAATTTGAAAATCCCTGGTGGGTATCTGGTCATATTGAGGATGACTATAATGAAATGACAAGAAGATTATATTTTGATTTGTTTAAGCCTCTTGTTTACGAGAAAGATATCAGGAGGGCTGTTGTTTTAATGGGGCCAAGAAGAGTTGGAAAAACTGTAATGCTTTTTCACATGGTAGAAGATATGATCCTGGAGGGAATCAATCCTAAAAAGATCATTTTTATTACCATTGAGAATCCTATTTACAATAATATCACATTGGAACAACTTTTTTTATATGCTAAGGAAGCTACCGGACTTGAAGACAAAAATGACTGGTATGTAATTTTTGACGAAATACAATATTGTCGGAACTGGGAAATTCATTTAAAATCATTGGTTGACAGCTATCGTCAGGATAAATTTATAGTATCGGGTTCTGCAGCCGCGGCGTTAAAATTTGCAAGTACAGAAAGCGGAGCCGGACGATTTACTGATTTTTTGTTACCCCCGTTAACTTTTAATGAGTATATTTCGCTGAAAGGGTTAGATAGAATAATCACAAATTCAAAAATCCAGTGGAAAGGACATATATCTGATTTTTATTCTTCTTCTCACCTTGATGAGCTTAATAAGCATTTTATTGATTACATTAATTTTGGTGGATACCCGGAAGTCATTTTCTCGGAAAAGATACAAGCAAACCCGGGTAGATATATCAGACAAGATATCGTTGATAAAGTATTACTGAGAGATTTACCGAGTTTATATGGAATTAATGATACGAGAGAACTAAATTCATTATTTACAACAATTGCATACAATAGCGGAGGTGAATTTTCTCTTGAAGGTTTGAGTAAACAATCACAAGTCCCAAAATCAACCTTGAAAAAATACATTGAATATTTGGAAGCGGCATATTTGATAAAAAAAGTAAAACGAATTGACCAAAGTGGTAAACGGTTTAAAAGAGATAATTTTTTTAAAATATATTTAACAAACCCTTCATTAAGAAGTGCGTTGTTTTCACCAATTACAAATACAGACGAAATGATTGGAAATATGGTTGAAACAGCAATCTTCGCCCAATGGATGCACCGGGATTGGTTTACACCATGGTATGCCAGATGGAAAAACGGGGAAGTTGATATGGTTGGATTAAATGATGCTACTTTAAAACCTATTTGGGCGTTAGAAATAAAATGGACTGACAGGTATTACAACAAACCAAATGAATTAAAAAGTTTGTATAAATTTTGCATTGAGAATGAATTAAATAATCCCATTGTAACTACAATTAGTAAAGAAGGTAACAGAAACTATAAAGAATTGAACATTCAGTTTGTACCATCATCGACTTATGCTTATACGATAGGAAAGAATACTCTTGAAAAGAAAAGGAAGAAATAATTGCCATTCAAACGGTACGTAGTGCCGGGTTTGAAGTCCTTAACGGTATCATCGGGATTTTTTATTCGTCGTTATCAGTCGTTTTTCAAAAAGCCTTATTTTTGACGGGAAAAATGTAGTTTTATGGATTGAAATTTACGAAGGTTCTTAGACAAACTGATGTTGGGCTTTGTTAAAAAAAACATCAAAATGATTGAATGGTTTAACATATTAAATAATAAAATTCGGGTAAAATATTCTTTGTATTTGGTTACAACATTTTAAGGGGTTCAATAATGATATCAAATTCGTTTCCGGTTCTGTTAACAAAATTCCAAAGGCCATCCCTGCCTTCGGATTTTGTTCCAAAGCCTGCGCTACTGGAGTATGTTAACGATAATATCGAAAGGCCGCTTACGCTTATTTCGGCGGGTGGGGGTTTTGGAAAAAGCACTTTTGTAAACAGCTGGCTGGAGAGTATCCCTTATAAAATCGGCTGGCTTTCGCTTGACGATGAAGACAATGACATCAGGACATTCCTTACCTATTTTATTTCTTCTGTTCAACAGGCATTTCCCGGTTTTGGCAAAACGTCACAATCATTGCTGCTTTCCGAACAATTACCCCCGATCAATGTTTTTGCAGGGGAGTTGGTAAATGACCTCAACAACCTGCCGGATCGCTTGTTTCTCGCTTTTGATGATTTTCATGTCATCACCAACCGGGAAATCATCGGTCTGTTCGCCACCATTTTGAAATATCCCATCCCTAATCTTCATCTGATATTGATTACGCGTACCGATCCTCCTCTTCCTCTTACAAAACTCAGGGCGCAGAACAAAATGAAAGACGTGCGCTCATCCAATTTGCGGATGACGGAGGAGGAAACAAAAAAGTTTATTCAGTTTCATATCAAAGCCAATAATATAAATTCCCTCGTTAAAATACTGAACGATCATCTTGAAGGCTGGATTACGGGTTTGCGCCTTGCGGTGTTTCACCTTCCTTTTCAAAACGAAAAGGCGGAAGATTTTGAAATGGTTTTAGCCAAAACCAACCTGCCGGAAGAGTATTTCCTCAAAGAAATACTGAATAATATCAATGCCGAAAAACTGAAGTTTTTATTGAAGACGTCCATTCTTCAAAATTTCAACCCACAGCTTTCGGATCATCTGGTTACCGAATCAGATGATGATTTCAACAGCCGTATTATCATTGATGAATTGGTAAAAAAAAACCTTTTTATCATCAATCTTGACAACGAAGGCCGTTGGTACCGCTACCATCATTTGTTTCAGTCACTGCTTCAGAAAGAGCTTAAAAAACGTTATTCCGGAGAAACCGTCGTGGAGCTGCACAAAAGGGCGTCGCAGTGGTATGAGTCTGTTTTACGTCTTGAGGATGCATTTTTCCACGCTTCACAAATTAATGATTATGACCGGATTTCGGAACTGATTGAAAAGCACATGCATACCACGCTGAATGAAAACAAATGGTACGTGCTGGAGCAATGGCTGAAAAAGATACCCCACAGCTACATTGATCAAAGTCCGGCATTGATCATTGCACGTATGTGGGTGCACCAACACAAAAATGAAATATCGGCAGTGGCTGGTTTGCTGGAAAAACTTGAGAATCTGAACGGCGACACCGCTCCTGATACGGAGATTGAGCTCCAGAAACAATTCTTTCTCGGAATCATTTTGTTTTGGAGTACCAAAACGGAACAGAGTATGGCGATGTTTGATAATGTCAGAAAGAATCTCTCACCGGATAAATCGGGCGCAAGGAGTCTTGCCATTATTTATTATGCAATTGCTTCGCAAATGAACGGAACAGGCAAAGAGGTGTTTACGGAAATTGAGAAAATTTTGTACGATAGCAGGAACAACGTCTATTTTCAAACCATTTTGAACGGTGCGCTGGTATATATGAAACTGCTTGAGGGAGAACTTTTTGCCGCCGAACGTATTTCTCATCAGATACTGGAGCGCGGACAGTCGGAAAACGACATCTTCGGAACGGTGTGGGGCTGGTATTTTCTTGGATACATTGCTTTTCAGCAAGGCAAATACGAAATATCCGAAAAGTATTTTTCCCATGTGCTTGGCAATATCTATATCATCAATATGGTGGGCTCTGTTGACAGCTATTCGGGGATGATGCTTTCGCAACTGGCATTGAACAAACCCAAGGATTTTGAAAGCACTTTAGAACACTTTATCTCATTTGTCAAAGAGCGGAACAATCCGGTTTTCAGAACCATCGCATATTCTGCCAGGGCACGGCTGGCACTCCTGAACAATGATATCGAAACCGCTTCACACTTGATAAAACTGGCCAATATGGATTTTGATTCGGGGACGATGCTTTTTCATATCGAAGTTCCCCGGATTACGCTTTGCCGCATTTTACTGGCACAAAACAATCCGGAAAGTACAAACAAAGCGATGGGTATGCTTGAGGAATTGCTCGCCCTTGCTGAGAAAACCCGGAACACACCCCAGTTAATCAATATTTTAACTTTGCTTGCCATTGGATACAAGCAGAAAGATAACACCAAAAAGGCTGTTGAATCCTTAACCAGTGCGCTGATAATTGCCGAACCGGGTAACTGGATACAGCCTTTTGCGGAAGCGGGAACAGAAATTTGTGATTTACTTCCCCGGATAAACAGCAATGATAAAACGGAGCATTTTGTTTCCGTCCTCTTAAATGAAATTTCAAAAGTACACAATCCTGCCAAAAATCATCCCATTCAGGATGTAAAAGCACAAAACGCTTATCACTTCGATCCGTTATCCAACCGCGAACTGGATGTGATTCAATTACTGGCCAAAAGACTGACCAACAAAGAAATTGCCGGTGAATTGCACATTTCGGAATCTACGGTTAAACGGCACACCATCACCATTTACCAAAAACTCGGTGTGAACAAAAGACGCGAAGCAGTATTAAAAGCCAGGGAAATGGACATCATCTGAAGCCAATTCTCAATGCCGTGGCTTACATGAAAACAGTTCAATCGAATTGATGAGGTTGAGCCATATCGAATCTGCAAGCGGAGGGGCTGAGCATCCTTACATCATCGAGCCCGGCCTGTGTAAACCACACCCTTTTTACACCTTTTCGGATTAACAACGTCAGGTTGTCGTGGATTAATTTTGCCGCTGATTATTTTTGGAAAAACCAGTAACACATTTTGAACCATGATGAATATGCCGGATGATATCAGCTTTCTGAAGTATTCTTCTCCCGCCCATATACAAATAGAAGTAAAAGGCGAACTTGATAAAAGACTTTCTGACTATTTGGGCGGGCTCGAAATTGCCTGGAGAACCGATAGAAATAAAATAAAAATTTCGCGCCTCGAAGGTGAGATAACGGATCAGACATCGTTGATGGGCGTGTTAAATGCTTTGTATGATATGCGTTTCCCGATCATTAATGTTATTGTAAAACAATAAATTTTCACGCTTAAGATGTAAAAGGAAATAAGAAAATGAAGGCTTACAGACTATTTGAATGGAAACAACCGGCCAAAGGCGAAATACAGGGCAGAAGTGTAATCATTTCGTAAATTTTAAAAACTATTATTCATTAAAAATCTATTTAAAATGGAAGAAACAAAAAAGCAACCGTCACCGGTGATGGGTAGTACAAGAAATACGCATAGGCAGCCTAAATACATAGACCCTATGCCGCGAATCGTACAAGTAGGCGATGTGGCTTATTGCCAGAACAAAAACAACACAAGAATTATTGCAGCGCATTATTATGGCGGTCTTCGTGAAGATAACGGCGAAGTGACCATTAGTTATTACGGAATGTCTGCCATAAAAATTACCTCACCAAAAGGATTGGAATTGTTTTTCGATCCCTGGAAAAATCCTTGCGATCCCTCATGGGGTGGTA
>JAOZMX010000107.1 GCA_029934065.1 Bacteroidales bacterium | reverse complement strand
TAGTAAGATTTTTTATTGAGAAAACTAAAACGAAAGAGGCCAATAAAATCGCTGAATTTTACGGGAATGTACGTGCCGGGAGGTTCGCCGAAGAACTCACCGGGGATCATCTGCGTGGGAATGTCAAGAAAATCTTTGTAATCGATGTCGCCGTTAACCTGCGGCAAACCGATGGATGTGGCCTCCTTCATTTTTTTGCGGGAGATCTCTATTTCCGTAATGGCATTTTGGATGTCGTAATTGTGGTCGGTTGCGTAAGCCTGTGCTTCGCGGAGCGAAAACTCCATCACTTCCCTTTGTTGAGCCATCAACGGAATGATGAGAAGAGAAAAGCCAAGTAAGATCAATAGTCTGTTCATACGGTCGGTCCCTGTTGTTGATGTTATTGTTTGTGTTTTTCGAAATAGGCAATGCCTGCTGGATTTGAAATGGCCCTGATGTGGTTTTCGATCATTACCTCGAATATTTTTTCGAAGGTGAGATTTTTCAAAAACTCAAGGTCGTTGTTGTGCAATGCGATCATCTTATTAATGTATAGCCCTGCCGTCAGATCGGCATCGAGATCATCGCGGTAAAGCCCTTCACGGATTCCTTTCAGAATGTTGTTTTTGATGTTGGTGTAAACAAATTGCTGCTTCTTCTCCATGTGGTTTTTGTACAATGAAGGATAGTATTTCTGAAGGTCGAAAGTAACCGCCGGATTGAATTGTTCGAAATCTTTGTCAAGGTATTTACACATCACCAGAAATTCTTCAATGGCGTTCAGCTCGGACAAAACGATCTCCGATACCCACGATTTCAACCTGAACAGTTCAAGCTCGAAAGTCTTTTCGATCAGATCGGATTTGTTTTTTACGTAGTGATAAAGTGTTTTTTTCGATACGCCCAATTCTCTGGCAATATCATCCATGGAGAGGCTTTTGAAACCGTATTTGCTGAAAAGTTTTTTGCTCTTTTCCACAATTTCGGTGAAACGCTCGTCTGTTGTAAAATTTTCCACTTTGTTCTGAATTTTTTTGCAAAAGAACAAAGATTTTAGAAACGGAAACGTTTTTGATAAAAAATGTTTCCATGGGAAGCGGAATATTTTCCCGATAAAGTTTTTGCACCATTCGGCAATAGATTCAAAGAAAGGCGGTAATTGTTGTGTTAAGCGTTAAGGATTAGGGGGCTATAAGTTAAGCGTTAAGTGCTTGTCATTTCTTAATTCCCTCGTTCTATCGTTCAATCGTTCCATCATTCCCCCTCGTCGCTTCAGTCTCCATTCCTAAATCTCGGCAGTCGGGAATTATTTGTTGAAATTCATCTTCTTTTTTTTGCTTTCGTAATATTTCAGGCCTTTGGTTGTGGCGACACTTCTCACAAAGTTGTCAAACATCATTTCGAAGAGCGTTGCAAACGAAAACTGATCCGATGGAAAAATCTCCTGGTTGTGCAAGTCAATGAGGCGGCTCATGTACAGGCGGGCGATGAGCTCGATACTTAAGTCGTTGCGGTACATCTCCTGACTAATGCCTTTTTGGAGGTTGATCTTGATTTTGGCAAAAATATAATCAAGGCGCTGTTGCAAATGTTCCTGATAAAGATGGGGATATTTTTCTTTGAGCAGAATGCTGACCGTTGGGGTGACATCATAATAACGACGGGCAATCTCTTTGCTGACGATCATCAGGATGTCGATGGCATTCATTCCTTCGAAATCAAATTCGTCGAAAATTCCCTTGAAACTGTCCCGCTCAAATTCAAAGACTTTTTTGACCAGTCCCTTTTCATCGGTAAAGTAGTTTTTCAGGGTTTCTTCCGAAATGGCTAAATTTTCGCTGATGTGCCCGAAGGAGATGTTTTCGATGCCCTTTTCGAGCGCCAGCATCCGGATTTTCGAAAGGATCTGTTTTTGTTGTTCTTCCATCAAAAGATGAATTAATGAATAATTGCACAAAAATAGATATAAAAATGTAATTGACCAACAGTGTGGTGGGGAGGAACGCTAATGCGGTGATTTTCATTAGGGTCAAAAAAAAGAATCCCGATCAGTAACAGCCAAAAAGAGCCTGTTTCCTTTCCGGGTTTTTCGATGATAAACCGGAAATATCTCCTTAATTTATCCACATGAAAAATGTCTTTCATAATTCAAATTTACCGTGCCAAATTTATTTATTAAACAAATTTTTTTTCAAAAAACATTGTTAGGAATTTTAAGTCAACAAGATAAATTTTTCAACAGTGGACTTGTTAAAAAAATGATTTGTCTTGAGCCTCTTTTTGGTTGTATCTTGCAACGTTTTTTCGCCTTGCATGTCATGCAGGTCAATGGTATGGGAATCAGGAAGTCAAAGCAATCGAAATTTATAAAACCACTCATTTTCAAAATATTATGGAACAGGATCTTTTTGCGCAGTTAGAAGAACAAGAATCACAAGAACAACAAAAAAAGGACTATTACGATAAAGTGCTGGAGGAGCGCGAACGTCCCGAGCCGAAGGACAAAGCCGTTTTGTTCACCCCTTCTTTTATCCGGGAAACCGGAAAAACCGAAAAGACGGAAGTGAGCCCCCGGAAAGAGGGGGAACCTTACCCGCGGGAATTGATCCTTGAAAAAACCATCGAATATTTTGGAGGAGACGAACTGGCCGCTACGGTATGGATGTCGAAATACTCGCTGAAGAACAGCAAGGGAGAGGTTTTTGAACTGACACCCGACGACATGCACCACAGGCTGGCAAGAGAGATTGCCCGCATCGAAAATAAATACCCGAACCCGTTGAGCGAAGAGGAAGTTTACGAAGCATTGAAAGGATTCAAACACATCGTTCCGCAGGGAAGCCCCATGGCAGGTATCGGCAACGATTTTCAAATCTCGTCGCTTTCCAACTGCTTTGTAATCGGAAGCGATACGCCGTCGGATTCGTACGGCGGCATCATGAAAATCGATCAGGAGCAGGTGCAACTGATGAAACGTCGCGGCGGGGTGGGGCACGACCTGTCGCACATCAGACCCAAAGGCAGTCCGGTGAAAAACAGTGCGCTGACCTCCACGGGCATTGTCCCCTTCATGGAACGCTATTCCAACTCAACACGCGAGGTTGCACAGGACGGCCGGCGCGGTGCGCTCATGCTTACGGTTTCCATCAAACACCCCGATGCCGAAGATTTTATTGATGCCAAGATGGAGCTGGGCAAAGTGACCGGGGCAAACGTATCGGTAAAAATTGACGACGCTTTCATGCAGGCCGTGAAGGAGGGAAAACCTTACACGCAACAATATCCCATCGACTCGAAAGAGCCGAAATTCACCAAGACCATTGACGCCCGTAAGCTGTGGAAGAAAATTATCCACAATGCATGGAAATCGGCCGAGCCGGGCATATTGTTCTGGGATACCGTCATCAGGGAATCGGTGCCCGACAGTTATGCCGACCAGGGTTTTGCCACTGTTTCAACCAATCCCTGCGGCGAGATCCCCCTTTGTCCATACGACAGTTGCAGACTTCTGGCCATCAACCTGTACGGTTATGTGGAGGATCCGTTTACCGAAAAAGCCCGGTTCAACAAGGAGTTGTTTACTCGTCATGCCCACGTTGCCCAGCGCATCATGGACGACATCATTGATCTGGAGATCGAGAAAGTGGATCGCATTCTCGAAAAGATAGCTGCCGATCCGGAAGATGAAGATACCAAAAGCATTGAAAGAAAACTCTGGGAAAACATCAAAAGAAAAACACTTCAGGGCCGGAGAACAGGCATCGGCATCACGGCCGAAGGCGACATGCTGGCAGCACTGGGCAAAAGGTATGGTACCGAAGAGGCCACTGCTTTTTCGGTGGAAGTGCATCAATTGCTTGCTACCGAAGTTTACCGTGCTTCGGTAAATCTGGCCAAAGAAAGAGGTCATTTTGAGATTTTCGATTACGAAAAGGAAAAAAACAATCCCTTCATCAGGCGTATTGCGGATGTTGATCCGGAAATCGTGGAAGAGATGAAGCGATACGGCCGGCGTAATATCGCCATGCTTACCATTGCTCCGACGGGAAGCGTGAGCATCTGTACACAGACCACTTCAGGGATCGAACCTGTGTTCATGCTCTCTTACACCAGACGACGGAAAGTAAACCCCAGCGACAAGAACGTAAGCGTTTCGTTTGTGGATGAAAAAGGCGACTCATGGGAAGAATATACTGTTTTTCATCCCAAATTCAAAACATGGCTTGAGGTGAACGGATACAACCCCGAGGAGGTTGTCGGTTTATCGGATGATGAATTTCAGAAAATTGCCGAAAAGTCACCGTATTATAAAGCCACATCCAAAGACATTAACTGGATGGAGAAAGTGCGTATGCAGGGTGAGGTGCAAAAATGGGTGGATCATTCCATCAGCGTGACGGTGAACCTTCCCAAGGATGTCAACGAGGAACTGGTAAGTGATGTGTATCAAACGGCATGGGAGCACGGATGCAAAGGAATGACAATCTATCGCGAAGAATCCCGGGCAGGGGTGCTGGTGAGCAACAAGAAGGAGGAAAACAACGAATTTAAAGAGACCAAGGCGCCGCCGCGGCCCGAAAAACTCAAAGCCGATGTGGTGCGTTTTATGAACAACGACGAAGATTGGGTTGCCGTGGTGGGTTTGCTCAACAACAGACCTTATGAAATATTTACCGGTAAGGCCAAAGGGTTTTTTGTACCGAGCTGGGTTGAGGAAGGCTGGGTAGTCAAGAAAAAGGAAAACGGCATTACGAGGTATGATTTTCATTTTCTTGATCCCGACGGTTACAAAATCACCATGGAAGGCCTCTCGCGGCAGTTCAACAAAGAATACTGGAACTACGCCAAGCTGATCTCGGGAATTCTCCGTCACGGAATGCCGTTGCACTATGTGGTGAATATCGTTGGAAACCTGATCGTTGAAAACGACACCATGAACACCTGGAAAAGAGGTGTGGTACGTGCACTGAAAAAATATGTTGCCGACGGAACCACCGACACCAAATCGGTTTGCCCATCCTGCGGATCGGAAGGAACACTGGTTTACAAGGAAGGATGTAAGACTTGCACTTCCTGCGGCTATTCAGGTTGCGAGTAATCATAACATTGTTCATTTTATGCCGGCAGGGCGGAAACAATTTGTTCTCCGCCTTGTTTCTTTTACAGATGCAGCGGAGCTTTGAACTGTTTCGGGAAAATTATTTTTTCCGGGAATTAAAGGTTAAGGTATTCCGAGATTTTTTCCGCTATTTTCTTTTCATCAATCATGTTCATGCAGTTGAAATGTCCTTTGGGGCATTTTTCAAATCCTATTTTGGAGCAGGGGCGGCACTTCAGGCCGTCAACCTGAACAATTTCGGAGAGCATTTCGAAACCGGGCATGTAGGGATACATCCCGAATTCGGGCACAGTATTTCCCCAAACCGAAAAGATCTTTTTCCTGAAAGCGGCGGCAATGTGCATCAGCCCGGTATCATTGGTAATGATGGCATCAGCCTGCTTTACCAGTGAAGCCGACCGGTTGAGGCTGAATTTGCCGCAGGCGTTGAAAATTTCCCCTTTTGCATTTTTGATGATCTCTTCCCCCAGCCGGCGGTCTTCCGGCCCGCCGAGAATAACCACCGGGTAATTGATTCCCGAAAGGATACCCACCGACTTTTCCACCGGCAATTGTTTGGTTTGGTGCTTTGCGCCGATGACAAAACCGATGTACCCGTCTCTGAATGTTTCAGGCAGTTCATTAGGATCTACCTCATCAGCTTTGGGAATGAAATAATCCAGCCCTTTTCCGTCGTTTTTTACCCCGATCCGCTCGGCCGCTTTAAAATAACGGTCAACGATGTGAACTGAAGGCAACAGGTTGATTTTAAAACGGACCAAAAGCCATTTTTTAAAATTCAATTTGGGGAACGAAAAAGTTCTGACACCCAGTTTTTGCCTTACGCCTATGGAACGGAAATTTTTATGCAGATCAAGGATGTAATCGTATTTTTCGGCAGCCAATGTCCGGATCACCTCATTGATCTCCCTGTCGATGGTAAAGATTTTGTCGAGATAAGGGTTTTCCGAAAGGATGGGCTCAAATTGCTTTTTGGTCAGGTAGTGAACCTCACAGTTGTCTATTTGTTGCTTGACACAACGAACGACCGGGGTCGTCAGCACGATGTCGCCGATGGAGCTGAACCGTATGATGAGTATCTTTTTCAAAAAGAAATTTTTTACAAAATTAAAAATTCCTGTAACCGGGAAAACCCTATTTTTGCGCGATGGTTTTAACCGACACACATACACACCTTTATCTGGAGGAATTTAATGAAGACAGGGATGATGTAATCCGACGGGCTTTCGATGCCGGAGTTGAATACATGCTCCTGCCCAATATTGATAACGATACCGTGGAGCCGATGCTTGCGCTTTGTGCCGAATATCCAGGACATCTTTTCCCGATGATGGGATTGCATCCGACGGATGTGAAAGAAAATTTCGAAACGGAATTGCAAAAAATCAAAGATCACCTTGACAACGGTACCTGGTACGGTATCGGAGAAACGGGGATAGACCTGTATTGGGACAAAACTTTTGCTCAAGAACAGGAAACGGCTTTACGCATCCAGATTGACTGGGCAAAAAAATACAACCTGCCTCTTGTAATCCATTCCCGCAATTCGTTCGGCGAAATCTTTCACATCATTGACGATACCAACGACGACAGGCTGACGGGTGTTTTTCATTGTTTCACGGGAACTGAAGCACAAGCCCTGAAAATTCTGGAATACGGAAATTTTTACCTCGGCATCGGCGGCGTATTGACTTTTAAAAATTCAGGACTTGATAAAGTGGCTAAAAATATCCCGCTGGATAAAATGTTACTGGAGACGGATTCTCCCTTTTTGGCCCCAAAGCCTTTTCGCGGTAAAAGGAACGAAAGCGCAAGGCTTCTGCTCATTGCCGAAAAGCTGGCGGAAGTAAAAAACATTCCCGTTGAGGAAGTGGCGGATCAAACCACGGCAAATGCCGTCAAATTATTTAAATTCAAATAATCCAAAACACATCATGGATCAACAAAAGTCCATACTGATTATTTATACCGGGGGCACCATCGGGATGATCAAGGATCCTTCCACGGGACTGCTCAAGCCGTTCAATTTTGATAACATTTATCTGCAGATGCCTGCGTTGAAACTTTTGGATCATCAAATCGACAGTTTTTGTTTCGAGCCGGTGATCGATTCGTCGGACATGAATCCGCAGCACTGGGGAGAGATTGCACAGGTTATCGGAGACAACTACGAAAAGTATGATGGTTTTGTCGTACTGCACGGTTCCGATACCATGGCCTATACGGCGTCGGCATTGAGTTTTATGCTCGAAAATCTGAACAAGCCCGTGATTCTGACCGGTTCCCAGTTACCGCTGGGGATGCTCCGCAGCGACGGACGCGAAAATTTCATCACCTCCATCGAAATCGCCGCGGCACAGGAAGACGACACGCCGCTGGTACCCGAGGTGGCCATCTATTTCGAGAACCAGTTGATGCGCGGCAACCGGACCATCAAGGCCAGTGCCGAGCATTTCGAAGCTTTCAAATCGCCCAACTATCCACCCCTTGCCGATGTGGGTGTTTACATCAAATACAATAAACAATTCATTCGCAAGCCCAATTTCAAAAAACTGAAAGTGCAAACGGCTATGAATAATGATGTAGCAGTGATGAAACTCTTTCCCGGCATTTCACAAGGGTTTGTGGAAGCCGTTCTGAAAACGGAAGGGCTGAAGGCGCTGGTGCTGGAAACATACGGCAGCGGAAACGCATTGACCGAGGAGTGGTTTTTAAAATCTTTGGAACAGCACATCAACAAGGGCTTGGTGGTGGTCAATGTTACCCAGTGCCAGAGCGGCTCGGTGGATATGGAAAAGTACCAGACGGGTATTCTCCTGCACAACATCGGTGTCATCAGCGGCTTCGATATCACCACGGAAGCTGCGGTAACCAAGTTGATGTATCTGCATGGTGTTTATCAGGATCCTCAACAGGTACGTCAAAAATTTATCCGTTCGATCCGGGGCGAAATGACAAATGTTTAACCCCGGTCAACAATAATTATCAAGAATCTGGGTTGTTAAAAATCAATCTTCAAAAAGATGAAGATTTAGTAAAAAAGAGACGATATTTTTGTATTCAATAAAATTTTTCTAATTTAGCGGCTCAAAATTTGGGGAGACAGGAGGTTGTCAGGCCGGAAAGATATGGAGAGGTGGCCGAGTGGTCGAAGGCGCACGCCTGGAAAGTGTGTGTACGCCAAAAGCGTACCGGGGGTTCGAATCCCTTCCTCTCCGCTAATTTGAAAATAATTTTTTAGATAATTTTTTAAGAAACAATTTAATTTTTAATCAACAGAATTTAACCATGAAAAGATTATTTGCTTTTTTAACAATCGCAGCGATGCTTTCCATTGGACTCGCTAATGCCATTTATGCACAGGACCAGGGTGGAACAGATGAGATGGCACAGAATGACACAACGGCAGTTGCAGAAGATACGATTGCAGTTGAACAAACAACCACCACTACGACACTTGAAGCTCCTGCCCCCGCCGAGAAAAAAGATTTTCAGCAGGTGCTGAAGGAAAAATTTATCGAAGGTGGCTGGCAGTTCATGGGTATCGTATTGCTTACATTGATCTTTGGTCTTGCATTGGCTATCGAAAGGATCATTTACCTGAACCTTTCCACCACCAATACCACCAAACTGCTCAATAAAGTTGAGGCCGCACTGGAAACCGGCGGTGTGGAAAAAGCCAAAGAAGTTTGTAAAAACACACGCGGACCCGTGGCAGGAATTTTCTATCAGGGTCTCGACAGGTACAACGAAGGCATCGACATTGTTGAAAAATCCATCGTTGGATACGGATCGGTATTGATGGGCAGGCTCGAACAGGGACTCTCATGGATATCATTGTTTATCGCAATTGCCCCGATGCTCGGGTTTATGGGTACGGTAATCGGGATGATCAAGGCTTTTGACGACATTGCTTCTGCCGGCGACATCTCGCCAACCGTTGTGGCCAGTGGTATTAAAGTTGCCTTGTTGACCACGGTATTCGGACTTATCGTTGCCATCATCCTCCAAATTTTCTACAACTACATCGTTTCCAAGATCGACAGCCTAGTGAATGACATGGAAGACAGTTCTATCTCTTTCATTGATATTCTGACAAAACATAAAGCTAACAAATAAGAAAATTCATCATGAAAGATAAAACCGCAACAATATTAAAGATATTCCTCGCAGTATTGTTATTGATCTCACTGGCACTGTTTGTCTTGTTCTATATAGGCGGTGAGCAGTATACCAATACTGTGCTGACGTGGGCATACATTCTGTTTGCGTTGGCCGTTGTTATCACGATCTTGTTCCCCATTGCATATTTCATCTCCAATCCGAAAAAAGGTATAAAGATGCTGATCGGACTGGTGGGATTTGCAATCCTTTTTGTGATTGCCTATTCCATGTCTTCGGGTGATGTTACGGGTGGAGTATATGAAAAATTTGACATTACGGAAAGTACCTCGAGGATTATCGGAGCCATGCTCAACACGACATTCCTTTTGGGGGCTATTGCTGTTTTGTCGGTAATTTATGCTGGAATTTCCGGCTTTTTCAAATAAAAAAGAAACATTATGGCTAGAAGGGCAACACAAGAAATAAATGCCGGTTCAATGGCTGACATTGCCTTCCTGCTGCTGATATTTTTTCTGGTAACCACAACCATGGACGTGGACACCGGGATCAGCAGGAAGCTGCCGCCGCCATTGCGTGGTGACGAAAAGCCGCCGGACATCAACGAAAGAAATATCTTTACGGTGCTGGTCAACAGCAGGGACAAACTGATGGTTGAAGGAAAACCCTGTGATATCAGAATGTTGAGAGAACGCACCAAAGAATTCATGTCGAATCCTCAAAACCGTGAGGACCTTCCCGAAATGATCAGCAAGGAGATCCCTGGACTGGGAATCGTCAGGGTCCCGAAAAATGCCGTTATCTCATTGAAGAACGACCGTGGTACATCGTATAAAATGTACATTGCCGTTCAGAACGAGTTGGCGGCCGCCATCAATGAATTAAGGGACGAGCTCTCACAGGAGAAGTTTGGAAGGAAATACAGCGAACTGCTGTCTGAAAAACAAATTCAGGCAGTTCAAAAGGCGATACCTGTACCTATTTCCGAAGCCGAACCCGAAAACATAGGAGAGAAATAATATGGCTAGATTTAAAAGAGAAAAAAAATCAGGCGTTCAGACCATCAACACATCGTCGTTGCCTGACATTATCTTTATGCTTCTTTTCTTTTTTATGGTCACAACCGTGATGCGTGAAGTTACGCTCATCGTGAAAATAAAACCTCCCGAAGCTACCGAGGTGCAAAAACTCGAAAGAAAATCACTGGTGAGCTACATTTACATCGGTGAGCCGAAAAAATCGAAAATGTTCGGTACCAAGCCGCGTATCCAGCTCAACGACCAGTTTGCCCGCGTAAGCGATATTCCGGCTTTTATTACTTCCGAGCGGCAGGCCCGCGACGAAAGCGAACGTAAATTTATCACCACTTCGTTGAAAGTGGACGAAAACATTAAAATGGGTATTGTAACCGATGTAAAACAAGAATTGCGTAAATCCGGAGCTTTTAAGATCAACTATTCGACAAGAAAAGTCGGAAAGATTGATTTTAACAGGTTATATTAATTTTTTGTTTTTATGGTTAATAGGTTGAAAGGAGTACTTTAAAGTACTCCTTTCTTTTTTTTTGATCGCCAGATAATTCCAAGATTTTTCAGGGCGGTTTTTGCCTTCTGTTTTATTTTTATCCTATAAGAACAGGAACAACATATAACAAAAATGTTAGTAACATATTTGTTAGTAACATAAATGTTATATACATTTGCCAAAAAAAATTATGGAAACACCGTTTTCTTTCGGCACAATTGCTTCGGGGATGCAGTTTACCAACAGAGTTGAAGAATTATCACAATTAACGGAACACTTTAAATACGGCACCAACACCATATTGATTTCGCCGCGCAGATGGGGAAAATCGTCTCTTGTGAATAAAGCAACCGAGATTATTTCGGAACAATTTCCCGAAATGATCATCATCAAAATTGACTTGTTCAATGTCCGTTCCGAAATTGAGTTTTATAACGAATTGGCGGGGAAAGTATTAAAAGCAACATCCGGAAAATTTGAAGATGTAATCAAAACGGCAAAAACATTTTTCAAACAGATCAGACCGAAAATCAGTTTTTCACCAAGTCCGGATGTTGAATTTTTATTGACGCTGGATACAGACGAAACATTGAGGCAACCGGATGAAATCCTCGACCTTGCGGAAAAAGTCGCACAATCGAAAAACAAAAAGATCAGAATATGTATTGATGAATTTCAGAACATCGGATTCTTTGACGACCCGCTTGCTTTTCAGAAAAAATTAAGGGCACACTGGCAAACTCATCAAAACACGGCATACGTATTATACGGAAGCAAAAGACACATGCTTCTTGATGTTTTCACATCCCCGTCCATGCCGTTTTACAATTTCGGCAGCGTTATTTTTTTACAAAAAATTACACTGGAACACTGGAAATCTTTTATTGTGGAAAGATTTAAAGCATCGGGGAAAAGAATCTCACCCCATCTTGCAGGATTAGTTGCACAAAATGCGGAATGCCACTCGTATTACGTTCAGCAACTGGCTCAAATTTGTTGGTTTAGAACCAAAGTAACCGCAACAGAAAAAATCGTTAACGAAAGTTTTGAATCGTTGATTTTGCAGCTTTCCTTACTTTTTCAGAATTTGACCGAAACATTAACAACCGGACAGTTGAACTTTTTGAAAGCATTAATTGCCGGAGAAAAAAAATTCAGCTCGTTGGAAGTAATCGAAAAATACGGTTTACGTTCGTCGGCAAACATCAGCCGTATCAAACAAGGACTTATTAAAAAAGAAATTATTGATGATACCACAGGAAAAATAGAAATCCTTGATCCCATTTACAAAGCATGGCTGCAACGGTATTATTTCACAAGGTAATTTTTACTAACATGGATTAGCCTTTTGGGGAACAAAACTAACCAACATCGTGGTTAAGTAAAAAGTAAAAGGGCAAAAGGCAGAAGTTTGGCAGAACACCGAATATCGAACACTGATTAACGAATGATGAAGTTGTTAGGCACTACTCATCGCAGCACAAAGTGCGAAGGAGTAGGTTAAGCGAAAACTAAATTGTGATGTATTGACAGTACCTCAAAATACTAAATCATCTCATGCTTCCTGCGGGTGGGAAGCCCGAAACGGCAGGGATTGGGGCGGCGTGAATGAAAAATTGCGTAGAAATAAACAAAAGGCGCTTGCGTTTGTGCCGTTTGCGGCACACTACTTTTGCATTATTTCAAGCAATTTTTCAGAGCGGGACGGCGATCGTTTCGGGTCGCCTTCTTTGGTTACTTTCTTGGCGAGACAAGAAAGT
>JAOZMX010000106.1 GCA_029934065.1 Bacteroidales bacterium | reverse complement strand
CAAAATTGCCGGGTAATTAGAAGGATCCCCGGTTCGTGACGGATTGCTTCATACAACAGGACGGAAAAGCGAATTTGCGAGCCCGATTTATCGGGCGAAGCAATCTGTCTCGGCTTTGCAGCGTGTCTGTTAGGAGGCCACATCACATATCAAACATCTAACATCGGACATCTGATATCAAATGGATGGCTTCATTTATCGAGGATTCCCGCCCCCGCATACCCCTTGATCCCCTGAAGGGGAGATATGCCCGCCCATGCGCCAGCAAAGGTTTGTGGGTAGGCTACATCTACTCGCCTACGCTAAAGCTTCGGCGGGCGGGGAAATCTCAAATCGTTAATCTTCAATCTGAAATCAACATTACGCATACCTCGGCTGTTCCACACCGATCATTGTAAACTGGATTCGTTTGCGGTCGAGGTCAATGCTTTCCACTTTCACTTTGATTCGCTGGTTCAGTTTCAGATGTTTGGCCGGGTCGTGAACAAACTCTTTTCTGATCTTGCTTTTGTGTACCAGCCCGTCCTGGTGAACTCCCACATCCACAAAAGCTCCGAATGCCGTGATGTTGGTGACGATGCCCGGCAGTATCATTCCCTCTTTCAGGTCGGTAATGCTGTTGATGCCTTCGGTAAACTGAAACACGCCGAATTTCTCGCGCGGGTCGCGACCGGGTTTGGCCAGCTCTTCCATGATGTCCTTCAGGGTGGGCAATCCTGCCGTTTCGGTAACAAAATCACGAATGTTGATCTTTTCCCTTAACGTTTTATCGGTCATCAGATCGGCCACTGTCACACCCAGCGAAGCAGCCATTTTTTCAACAATGTGATAGCTTTCGGGGTGAACGGCACTTTTGTCGAGCGGGTTTTTGCTGATGCTTACCCGGAGGAATCCTGCTGCCTGTTCGTATGCCTTGGGCCCGAAACGGGGAACTTTCCTGATGGCATCGCGCGATGGGAAGGCTCCATGGCTGTTGCGGTAATCCACAATGTTTTGTGCCAGGGCGGGGCCGATGCCCGAAGCAAACGACAAGAGCTGTTTGCTGGCGGTATTCAGTTCCACGCCAACCGAATTGACACAGCTCATCACCGTGTCTTCAAGGCTTTTGGCCAGCCGGTTTTGATCCACGTCGTGCTGGTATTGCCCCACGCCGATGGATTTGGGGTCGATCTTCACCAGCTCGGCCAGCGGGTCCATCAGCCGGCGACCGATGGAAACGGCACCGCGTACCGTGATGTCGTAATCTGGAAATTCCTCACGTGCCACCGCCGAAGCCGAATAAACCGATGCCCCGCTTTCGTTGACCACAACGGCAATGACATCCCTGTTGAAACGCATGTATTTGATCAGCCGTTCGGTTTCGCGGCCGGCCGTGCCGTTGCCGATGGCAATGGCCTCGATGTGATAGGCGTCCACCAGATGTTCGATCTTGTTGATGGATTGTTTGACCTCATTTTGCGGCGGATGCGGAAAAATGGTTTCGTTGTGCAGCAACTTGCCCTGCCGGTCAAGACATACCACTTTGCATCCCGTGCGAAATCCCGGGTCGATGGCCAGAACGTTTTTCTGACCCAGCGGCGGTGCCATCAGCAACTGGCGCAGGTTTTCAGCAAACACAGCGATGGCTTTTTCGTCGGCACGCTCCTTGGCTTCGCGGCGAAATTCCGTCTCCAGCGAAGGTTGCAACAACCTTTTATATGCATCTTTGACGGCCAACACAACTTGTTCGGCAGCCTCGCCCGTAGTTTTAACAAAAATACGTTGTAGGATCTCCAGAGCGGGAGCTTCCGGCGGTGCTACCTTGACTTTCAGAAGGCCTTCGGCTTCGCCCCGGAAAACGGCAAGAATGCGGTGGGACGGCGCCTTATGCAACAACTCTTCAAAATCGAGGTAATTCCGGTATTTGCCGGCCACGTCTTCTTTTCCTTTGGCCACCTCCGAGCGGATGGTGCCCCGGCGGCGGAACAGGGCACGCAGTTTTTCGCGGGCAAAGCGGTTTTCGTTGATCCACTCGGCAATGATGTCGCGGGCACCGGCAAGGGCTTCCTCTGCATTGTGCACCTCCTTTGCCGCATCAACAAACCTTTCGGCTTCGTCAAGGATATGCCGGCGGTGTTGTCCCATAATGATCTTTGCCAGCGGTTCCAGCCCCCGCTTCCGGGCTGTGGCGGCACGGGTTTTCTTCTTGGGCCGGTAAGGCAGGTAGATGTCTTCCAGTTCGGTTAACGAAGCTGCTTCTGCAATTTGCCGCTCAAGTTCCGGAGTCAACTGTTCGTTTTCTTTGAGCGTGTTCAGGATCGTCTCCCTGCGCTTGTCCATCTCCTGCAATTTCTCTTTCCGGTCGCGGATGGCGGCAAGTTGCTGCTCGTCGAGCTCTCCCGTCATCTCTTTCCGGTAACGGGCCACAAACGGTATGGTGGCGCCCTGCTCAAAAAGCAACACTACGCTCTTTACCTGCCCGGCCGTAATACCCAGCGATGCCGAGATGATGGCGATATGTTTTTCATTCATGGCTTCCTTTTCTTCAATCGTTTTATAAGTTTTGCAATTCTTTTTTTGCTTCTTTTCAATTTTTATCATGCAGTTGGCATTTGATAAAAAGCAAACCTTGATTAATAGCTGTTTAAATGGCCATTACCCTGAAAAAAACAGTAATAAAGATCAGCAGGAATATCAGTACGATGGATAAGATCGTAAATATTCCCATGAATCTGAAAAGGGTTTTTAAATTATTGATCGAGAAAGCCACATCGGCTGTTTCCCTTTGGATGAATGCTTTTTTTGCGGAGGATGCAAATCGGTACAGGTAGAGTGACGGGAAAAAATAGATGATCGCCATCGTCAGGTAAAGGCCGCCAAGGAAAAATCCGGAGAAGAACATGGTTGTTTCCGTGTGTGCCAGAGAAGGAAACAGGAAAAAAAACAAAGCAAACAGCAGTAAAATTCCCGAAGAGATAAATCCTATCACCGCCAGCAACATGCCCCATTGCCCTGCAATTCTCAAATCGTTGAGCATATTAAAATTCATCCGGATATCCTCCTCCGGTTGTTCCGGGATCGAAATATCATTTTGTGTATCCATGATTATTATTGATTTTTGATTATTGTCTTACGCTTCCAATACCCTTTCTTCATTGATGTAAAGCAAATACTTTTTGATCTTTTCGTATCCCATCATTTTCATCACCGATGCATACTCATTAATTTGCCTGAAATGTTTTTCTTCTTCCTTTCCTGTTTTATAGTCAATGATGAAAAGCGTATCGTCTTTAAATGTCAGCCGGTCGGGACGGAGGGTCTTTCCGCCGGGGAGCAGGATATCTTTCTCGTTCACGACTTTGTTCCCTGCTTCAAACAGCGGGCTGATCTGCGGCTGATTGATAAGGGCAAGTATCTTTTCCTTGAGTGATGCTTTTTCCTCCTCACTCAAAAGCCCTTCACTCATTGCATTGTCCAGTACATCATCCACATCGCTTTTTGCGGAAATGCGCGACATCAGGGCATGAACCTTTTCTCCCCATTTGATGTTTTCATCCGTAGCCCTGTTGATCCGGTATTGGTGTCCTTTCCTCCCGGCGATCATTTTGTCGTACCACTCTCCGAAGTTTTCCTTGCCCTTGGTTTTGCTCGCGGGTTGCGAGGGCGTTTCTTTTTGCCGGACGCCCTGTTGCGGCAGATCCCCGAACGTATAAGTTCTTTGGCCCTCCTGCCAGATGTTCTCCCGGCACAGAAAAAGGTAGAACAGATCGGGGATGTCGTGATTTCCACTGCTCTCTTTCCATCCCCCCTTGTTTTTATCCGTTTTGTCTTTGGTCAGGATATAAAGGTGGTTTTCCGGGCGCGTCATCGTTACATAGAGCAAATTCACCAGATCGAGGAATGACTTTTGGGATTCTTCCTCATAAAGCTCTTCGTATCCGGTTTTTTCAAGTTTTTTCATGGAAAGGTTCAGCAGTGTGGTTTTCAGTTGAGGGATCAACTTTAAATCCGGTTCCACCCAACGGTATTTTTTTGTCAATGTCACGGTGCTTTCGGCAAACGGATAGATCACCACCGGAAACTGTAGCCCTTTGGCTTTATGAATGGTCATTACCTGAACGGCTTCGATGCCTTCGGGAACGATGATGGAACGCTTGTTTTTGATCTCCTCCCAGTATTTCAGGAATTCGGAAAGGTCGTCGTTGTATTTTGAAAGAAATTCCTGTATCTCGTCAAGAAAAAAGATAAGAAAAGGATTATTCCCGTCAGGGTCGAGATGGAACAAGCGAACCAGCGATTCAACCGTTTGGTACAGTGTTGTGTTTTTGAGGTTTCGGATCGAAAGCGCCGGGTTGACCGACTGTAAAACCTGTTCGATGCGGGATTGCTGATTTTCGGTGCCGGCGGCGAAACAATGATCGAGCACATCATTCAGCGAAGGGAATGTGATCTTTCCGTTGTCCAGAAGATAGGTCATCATTTCTGCCACCGGGATGTTGTTGTTTTTGTCGTTGAGGTAAGAGAGAAAAGCAATGATGAATCTGACTTCGGCACTGGACGAAAGAAACAGTGCATCGGCCGAGATGACACGGATGCCGTTTTCGAGCAGAAAGCGGGCTATTTTGCTGCCCTCGTCATTGGTCCTTGTCAGGATGGCAATGTCTTTCAAAGGAATGGTGGCAAGATCGGTATTGATAAGTTGCAGCAACCGGGCGTGTTCTACAGGAACAAACTCCTCTTTTTTCAAACCCTGATGATCCATAAATTCGATTTGGACACTTCCCCCTTTCCTGTGAGGTTTTTGTTCCACATCGTCGTAAAACGGCCGGTATTTCTCGGAGAACAATTGACCTGCAAATTTAAAAAAACGGTTGTTGAACATCACGATGTTCTCTCCCGACCGGTAATTGGTATCGAGTACCTTGCCCGTGTATTGGCTGGTGAACAGGTTTTGACGGTGCCGGTGGAACGGGTCGTCGGAAGTGTTCCCGATTTGCGGAAGCCGTACAAACTGCTCCGCATCACCGTTCCTGAAACGGTAGATGGCCTGTTTGCCGTCGCCCACGATCATGTTGAAACGGTTGCTGCCCAGGGCATTTTCATACAACGGGATCATGTTTTGCCATTGCAGCAGCGAAGTATCCTGAAACTCATCGATCATGTAATGTTGATACTGTTCGCCGATGCGTTCGTAAATGAAGGGGATGTGTTCCTTGCCCACAATCAGGGCAATGCGCCTGTTGAATTCGGCAATGTGCACGATGTTTTCATTTTCCCTGAATTCGCCGATCACCTCTTCGATGGCATTGAGCACGGCGATGGGATAAAGGTTTTCGAGAATCAGGCGGAAGAGTTTGTATTGACCGTAATCCTGTTCAATACGTTCCTGAAGAAGCGTGTAGGCATCCTTGATTTGGCCTTTGATCGAATTGATGGCCGACATCTCATTTGGCAGGCATTTGCTTGAAAACCATTTATCGTCTTCAACCGTTGAAATGACATAACTGTTCGGCATGATTTTGTCAAAGTTTCTGCCGGCAAGATTTTTGAAATAGGTACTTATTCCCTTCTGTCCCCTGTAAAACGATGACGCATTTACTCTGGTCTCTTTGATAAGGTTATGAGTACCGGCAGCAAGGTCAACGATCTCTTTTTCGAAGTTGCGTATCCACACCGTTAATTGACCCGCCATCTCAACAAAGTCTTTGATCTCAAGCTCTTTGAGTTTGTCAATGGCGATGTAGCTGTCTTCGTTCAGCAGAATCCTGGCAAAATTGTTCAGGTTTCTTTCAATGTTCCAGCTCAACTCGTCTTCCATTTTGTTGCGGACAAACCGTACCAGAACATTGGTAAGCGCCTTGTCGGTTCCCACTTTGCTGATAAGCAGGTCGATGGCTTTGGAAATGAGTTTATCGGTGTCGAGTTCAACGTCGAAATTGAGCGGAAGGTTCAGGTCACGGGCAAAATGACGTACGAGTTTATGAACGAAACTGTCGATGGTGCTGACCGCAAAGCCGGAATAATTGTGTAAAATGTTGGACAGCACCCTTTCGGCGCGTTTTGCGATTTCCACCTCCGTCAGGTGATACCCGGAAATGAGTGTATTTAGCAGGTCGCCGAACGAATCCTCATCCCGGTGTTCCGCCGGCACGGCAAGCCGTTTCAGGTCGGCAAGGATACGCCCTTTCATTTCGTTGGCAGCCTTGTTGGTAAAGGTGATGGAGAGGATATTCCGGTATGCGTCGGGGTTTTCGATCACCAGCCCGATGTATTCCTTGACCAGTGTATGCGTTTTTCCCGAACCGGCAGATGATTTATAAACGACAAAATTTCCGGGCCCGTTCATTTATTATTGATATTTCTTTTTTATCAAAAAAAACTTTGATAACAGAGATGCCTTGGCCGGCAGTGTCTTACGGTAAGTATTACCGCTCGATGATGAGCTTTTTGCTGTAAACTTTGCCCGACAGAACCATCCGGATAAAATAAATTCCCTGCGGAAGACTACGGACGTTGAAGTTGATCCTCCGCTCTCCGGCCTGCATCCTGCCGTTGAAAAGCTCCATTATTTTCATTCCCGTTGTATTAAAAACCGATATCTCTGCCATCCCTGCGGCTTCCACATTGACGGACAATGTTGTGTTGCCGCCGGTGGGATTGGGATAAACCGCCACATCGTTTGCCGAAAGCTCTTTTTCGGCTATCCCGACGGTGATGTTTCTGATGGAATCTCTGTAGGCAACCGTCACGGCAGGGCCTTCTTCCGTTACTTGCAACAGCGGTTCCCCTTTGCCGTTACCCAGCCATTTGTATTCCGTGTAAACCCGGTCAATGGTTGTGCCGTAGCTGATGGAGTCGATATAGATGGTGTCGGTTTCCCAAACTTGCGATTTAAGGCGCAAAACATCGAATGTACCGTATGGCGTTGTGAGTGTCCCCCAGCCGTCAACCGTATTGACGCGTTTGCGGTCCATGCCGAGGTATCCGATGTCGGGAACACCCAGTTGGAAATTGGAAAAGCTCGAATCAACATTGCCGTAGCTGACCGGAAAATCGTACAAAATATCCGGATTGTCGAATTTGATGGGCGCCGGGATTGAACTTATCGTTGCCGCAAATCCCACATCCTTGTAGTCGGAGCTTGAATTTTTATAAAACCGGTAAGCATCCGTAATGGTCACGCCGGGGATCATGTCGAGGCCGGAATAGGGCTGTGCCAGATTGGCCACGATACCGGGAATAAAAACCAGTTGGTATAAAAACGGAACACTGCTGACACTCTCAAAAGTGTCCACGGTTTGCAATGCCGGGATCAAGATTGAAAAATCCCAGGTGTAATCCTCTCCTGTAAGGGTATAATCAACCCCCAGTGTTGAAAGTGTGTTGCTTATCCTGATGGTGTCGCCTTCATCCGGCATATCGTCAGAGGTAATGGTTATCTGTCCGTTAGCAAATGCTGTGGCAAATATCAGCCCCGCCAGCATCAATAATTTTAATCCTTCAAAAGTTTTTTTCGTAAAATGTTTCATCATTTCTTGTATTGATTTGAAAATTTGTTTTCCCTTTGGAATTGCGAAAATACCAAAAACATATCATATTTTTGTCATTTATTAGTTTAATAATTGTTCCGCAGGAATAAGTTATTGATAAATAAGCATGTGTTAAGACCGGGAAAACAATAAATTAATCAGACCATTTTTAAACGAGCGCTACATATTTTCATCTATCTGCTCACTTTTCTGGTGAGTGTTCCCCTGGTGACGGGGCTGTTGCTGCGCAATCCGGAGGTTCAGACATTGATCTCCAGGACCTTTGCCGCCTACCTCACCTCGAGGATGGAGGCCGAAGTACACATCGGAGAGGTTCACATCGGGATATACGGTGCTTTGAAAGTCAAAGGGCTTGAAGTTTTTGATTACCACGGCGAAAGGATGATCGGTGTTGACCATCTGGAATTAAGCCTTGGCAGGATCAGCACCAAAAAGAATCTCCTTCGTTTGCGAAAGCTGAAACTCGAAGGGGTGGATTTTGTCTTGCGCAAAACGGGTAAGGATCAGGATTTGAACCTCAGCCGTTTTCTCCGGCATTTTGTAAGCGCTGCACCGCCAGATACTTTGCAACCGTCTCCGGCGCAACCATGGTTCATCGAATGTCCCGACTTTGAGTTGCGCAACGCACATTTTGTTTACGAAGACCGTACACGAAAAAAGCAAAATCCGAAAGGTATTGATTTCTACGATCTGGAATTGCTGGATATGGATCTGCTGATGCACAATGTGAAATTACAAGGCGACACTATCAGTGCGGTGATCAACACGCTGGCCTTTGTCGAGAAAAGCGGTTTCGAACTGAAGGATTTTTCGGGTACGGCAAGCTTCTCGCCAGTCGGGCTTTCGGTTGACAACCTGCTCATTCATACCAACCGGTCGGAGTTGGACCTTGATCTGAAATTCAGCTACGACGACCCGGGCGCTTTCAGGGATTTCATTAACAGCATAAGGTATGATGCAAAGTTTGGTCAAACAAAGATCGATATGAGCGACATCGGATATTTTGCTCCGGTGATGTTCAGCATGGCGGACAAGGTTGAGATCAGAGGACGTTTTACGGGTTATGTCAATAATTTCAGGGGCAGGGACTTCGATTTGTTATACGGGGAAAACACACATTTCTCGGGTGATATGCGAATGAACGGATTGCCGGATATTACCGAAACATTTATTCATGCCGATGTGGATAAATTTACGGTCAGTGCCGATGATATCGGAAAGTTCCTGCTTCCCGCCGGTGCAGGTACTGTTAAATTGCCCGACCTTTTGTACAAAATGGGCGTAATCGGCATCCGCGGGAAATTCACGGGATTTTACAACGATTTTGTCTCTTTTGCGGAGTTCAATTCCCAGCTCGGTACCCTAAAAACGGACATCACCCTGAAAGCTGCCGAGGGGGAAAGGAAACTGGCTTACTCGGGACGTATCCTCGGTCGTGAGCTGGATATCGGAAAATTGTTCGGCATGGACCCTTTGCTGGGAACCACCAACTTTTCGCTCGAAGTGGACGGTAGCGGCGTTTCGCTTGAAAATCTCGGCCTTACGCTGAAAGGTTCCCTTAAATCATTCAACCTGAAAGGATACAATTACAGGAACGTGCGCATTGACGGCCGGTTTGCACACAAGGTGTTCAACGGTCAATTGAAGGTGTCGGACCGTAACCTTGATTTCGCCTTTCTCGGCCTGGTTGATTTCAACCGGAAGTTCCCGAGTTTTAAGTTTACTTCCCGGATCAGAAATGCCGATCTCTACCGGCTGAAGATCGCGCAGCGGGATTCGGTGAGTGTTTTTTCTGCCGATATGAATATTGATTTTACCGGAGTGGACATTGATAGCCTGAACGGCAACATGGTGCTGAAAAATATTTCCTATAAGGAGGGTGACCGGCTTTATACAATGGATACGCTTGTTTTGCAAACGTATGAAGATACGGCCGGGATAAACCATCTGAAACTTACCAGCGACTGGGCTGATGCCGTATTTTCCGGAAATTACCATATCAGCGGGCTGACGGCATCCGTCCGGAATTACATTGCCCGTTACTCAAAAGTATTGGCCGAAACTGTGTTGCCGGGCCGGAAAAAAAGTTCCGACCAGGAGATCGGTTTCCGTATCGTCTTGAAAGATCCGGACCCGCTAACGGGTTTGTTTGTGCCCGGACTGACCGTTGCTCCCCAAACAAATTTTACGGGTAATTTTCATGCTGCAGCCGATAAATTCACTTTGGAAGCAACATCATCCTACCTTCATTTTTCAAACATAACGGTGAAAGACTGGCAGGCGACCGCTTTTTCCGACGATGAGCGGTTTTATTTCAAGACTACGGGCAATAAGGTTTATCTTGTCGAACCCGGTGAGCAGGATACGACGGGAATCGGTATCGACAGCCTTTCGTTGCACGCCGACCTCGCATCCGACACGGTGAAATACCGCATCATGTGGAACGACCTTTCGGACCTTGACAGAAACAAGGGAGACGTTTCGGGATTGATCGCACTGAAAGATCAAATGGCGCTGGATTTGAAATTTACCGGTGTAAACATTAGCGTTGACAGTGCCCTCTGGTCGGTTGATCCCGCCAACATCGTGGTTTCGGATTCATCCGGTGTCTTTTTCAAAGACCTGATGTTTTACAGCGATTCATCCTCCTTCAGCATCAACGGCGGCATCTCACACCATCAGTCCGATACACTGAAAATGATCTTTGACGAGGTAAATATCTCGCATCTCGACAGGCTGCTGCCCGGCGGAAAAGTGGATGTGGACGGAATACTCAACGGTGAGGCCGGCATTGTGAACCTTTACCGGAATCCCAATTTCCTGATCAATATCGAATTGAAAGACCTGGTCTTTAACGGACAGGAATTCGGGCTGCTGAAAACCAAAACCATCTGGAAAAAGAACCTGGGTTATCTGCAGGTTGATCTTGATGTTTTGCGTCAGGGAAACATTGGTACCAGTGAAGTTTTGCATGTTGACGGCAAATATTTCCCCATGTCGGATGTGCGCAACTTCGACCTCAATGCCCGGCTTACGAATCTGAACACGCACATCTTTAATCCGTTTATTACAGAGTTTGTGGATATTGACCGCGAAAGTCTTGCCAGCGGAAATCTGACAATTACCGGAAGTTATGCCATGCCCGTGGTTACCGGTAAGATCGACCTGATGCGAACGCAGTTCCTGATCAAATACCTGAATGTCTTGTACTCGGCCGGAGGCAGCATCGTCTTCGGCGAGAATTTTATCAATATCAACAAACTGATCCTTTACGATACGAGAGGCCGGTCGGCCAGTTGTACGGGAAATGTTTATCACGATTATTTCAGGGATTTCAATGTGGACATTGTTGTAGATCAGGATGATTTTACAGCACTGAACACCCGCTCTGGCGACAATGATATGTTTTACGGAAAGGCGATCGTTTCCGGTCAGGTCAACATCAAAGGGCCGCTGGACGACATCACGATGGATATCAATGCCAAAACCGAAAAAGGAACCAGGATCATCATCCCCATCAACTCGTCGGTGGATGTGGCCGAAAACGATTTTATCATTTTCCTGAACACGGTTGACACGGTGAAACAACGCCATCAGAAATATCAGGTTGACCTTAAAGGACTCACCATGAACATTGACCTTGAAGTGACCTCGTATGCCGACATCGAGCTTTATTTGCCTTACAACATGGGGGATATCAAAGGGAACGGCAACGGCGAGATCAGAATGGGTGTCAATCCGCGCGGCGATTTTTCCATCATGGGAGATTACATCATCCGTGAAGGAAATTTCTATTTCACACTTGAAAATCTCATCGGCAGGGAATTTAATATCAAGGACGGCAGCAAGATATCCTGGGCGGGAAGCCCCTATGATGCCACCATGGATGTCACGGCGGTGTATCCGGTCAAGACCACGCTGGCCGGCCTCCGGTTGCAAACCGACTCCACCTCGCTCTACAACACCAAGGTTAATGTGGAGTGTGTGGTCAGCCTGAAACGCGATCTCTTCAATCCGGATATCCGGTTCAGCATCGATTTTACAAATGTGGCGGACGATATCAAGCAGATCATTTATGCGGCACTCGACACCACCGACCAGTCGGCCATGAGCCAGCAGATGTTGTCGTTGTTGGTACTGGGAAATTTCAGTTACAGTTCCAATGCGCCCAATATGGGTATTACGGGATTCAAGTTGTTGTCGAGACAGTTGAGCGACTGGTTGTCCAAGATCAGCAAAGACTTCGACATCGGGATCAATTACCAGCCGGGAACAAAGCTGACGCGGGACGAACTGGAGGTGGCTTTGCGTACGCAACTGTTCAACGACCGCCTTTCCATCGACGGGAACTTCGGCGTGAGGGGAACCAACGACGTGGAAAATGCCAGTAACGTGGTGGGAGATATCAACATCGAATACAAGATTGTTGAGGATGGCCGCTTCAGGATCAGGGCATTCAACCGGACCAACGACATCAGCCTGCTCGAAGACAATGCACCTTACACACAGGGTGTGGGCGTGTTTTACAGGAAGGAATTTGAAAAATTCGGCGATTTGTTTAAACCCGATAAAAACAAAAAGAAAAAACGCCGGCGCAACAAAAAAGAGGCTTTAAAAGAAACCAAAGCCGTATTGCCAAAAGATCAAAACAAACCGGAGTAAACAGAGGGGAGTTTTTTATCTCATATCATCACCATCACTTTGTTAACCGTGAAAAACGATACACCTTTAAAAGACTTATAACCATTTTCCGTACAAACTATGGGTTTTTATTGCCATCCCGGGCTTTTTCATTTTCAATGATACCCTTTAAATCAATACGATTTTTGGGTAAATTGTTTTTTGCGATTTCCCATATCATCTCATAATCAATTCCAAAATATTCATGAGTAATTAAGTTTCTCAATCCATACATTTTTTTCCAGGGAATTTCAGAATATTTATCTTGGATATTTTTCGGGATATTTTTTGATGCTTC
>JAOZMX010000278.1 GCA_029934065.1 Bacteroidales bacterium | reverse complement strand
CATGATCTGCACAAAATTCCCCGAGGCCTCTTTGACGGCCACAATATTATTGAAATCATGGGCAAGGCGCAATGTGGTCGCAGCACTGATGTTGGCTCCCGTACGCCCCGGAACATTGTAGAGGATAACCGGTACCGGCGAAGCGCTGGCAATGGTTTTGTAATGGTAATAGATGCCCTTTTGCGCCGGTTTGTTGTAATAAGGACAAACCGATAAAATCGCATCAATACCGTCGAAGGATTCTGTTTTCAGGATATTCACCACCTCCTGCGTGTTGTTGCCGCCGATGCCTTTCACAATGGGTACCCTCCCGTCAACGGTTTCGATTACAAAATCAACAATCGCGTGTTTTTCGTCTTTGGACAAAGTTGGCGTTTCGCCCGTGGTGCCAAGTACAACAAGGTAATCAACACCATTGCCGATAACATGTTCCACGATCTTTTTGATGGAGCTGAAGTCAATGGTTCCGTATTTGTGAAACGGTGTTACCAGTGCAACGCCCGTTCCCTGAAATTTCTTTTTCATCATTTTGTTGTGTTTAAAATGGATAAATAATCAATTGTGGCCTTGATGAATGTGTCATAGTCCATTGTTTCCGTCGTTTTGATCATGAAATCAAAAACCCTGACCATCTCCTCCCGGTATCTGCCCACCTTGAAATGTGCCCGTGAGATGCCGCAAATGTAATCGGCAATCAAAACCTCTTCGGCCGTAAAATCAATCAATATGTCAAATTCATTTTGAATAAATACTTTGGCTTTTTCACTTTTGGGCAACCCAAACAGGTTGATATCTTTTTTTGTGATAAGATCAATTTTAAGTTTTTGAATGAAAAAATTCGGAACGATCTTCCCGGGAAAATAACCCAGCATTTTCACCTCTTTTCCTTTGGCGATCAAACCCTTTACCAGCCGGTTGAGTTGATTGAAACGGTTTTCGTCTTCAAGCAAAAACACTATCCCCACCGAACGGACTTTATCGAAATCCAAATGCCGTTTTACCCTGATATTGCGACGAATTTCACGGTTGATCAAAAAGTGTACGATCCATTTCCGAATTTTACGAAACATAAAAAATGTAATCTTTCAAGCAAAAAGTCCAAAAGTATAAAAGATTTTCTTTTGTGTGTGATAAAAATGTTTTCGTAACCAAATTGAAATGACTGGGAAAAAGTATTGCCGGGAAAAACATTAAAACAGTCCGGCAAGTTTTTTACTGACCTCTTCGTCTTTGGGATGCAAATCAAAGAAAAGGGTAGGTTTCAGAAAATAGAGTTTTTTCTCGCTTTGGAAACGTTCTTCGCCTCCACCGGTAATGTTGAGCATGATGACGGCATCTTTTTCAACCTGTCCTTCTTTAACCGCCTCGATGAGCGAAGCAGTGGCAACGGCAGCGGCCGGATGCAGATCTATTCCTTCGAGCTCTTCAAAAAGTTTGTTGGCTTTACGCGCCTGTTCATTGTTGATGGCAAACACCTCACCTCCGGTATCCGACAAGGCGTCGAACAGCCCGCCCACAATCGAATAAGGCGGCCTGCGGTTGGAAAGCACCTTGGCGTCAATTTGTTCAACCTGTCCCCTTGCTTCGTTATCGTCAAAGGGAAGCAACGCTCTTGAGCGGGCATTCCATGCGTCGCGGATCGGTGCAAAAGGAGCATTCTGCGAAAGCATCAGCTTCATTTTATGATCGCCGAACCTTCCGTCTTCCATCAGCCGGAGATTGGCCTCCCAAGCCGCAATGGCTCCGGTGGAACTGCCGATGGCCTGAAAGTAATAATCGGGTGTGCGCCCGATGAAAGTGGCTGCCGACAACACCGTTGTCCCCATCCCATCGCGCCGGGCTACATTCTTGGCTCCTCCTTCGGGAATAAATCCGTCCAGTTGTGCGGCAAGGTTTGAAAGATGAATGGCATCAAAATAATCTCCTCCGCTGCGCGAAACGATCAGTTTTACATTCTCGCGAATGGGCTCGTCAAACCAGAGCGAATCCAGATTGTCTTCGGGTACGCTCAACAGCAACGGAATATTGTTGTCGGAGCAAACGCGGGCAAATGCCCGTGCCGTATTTCCGGCAGAGGCCACGACCAATATCTGGTTGTGTCCCGTATCAAGCCGCGAACATACCGAATACGACTCCGTTTCCTTAAAGGAACAGGTACGCATTTCGATCCCCTTTTCGGGAAAATATCCGCTGAAAGTAATGTACAGGTTCGACAACCCCAACGTTTTGGCCAGTCCGTTGCTTTTGTAAGTCAATGGCGCCGAAGAGCCTTCGAGATAGTCTTTTACGGGCAGCCAGTCGGCAAACTTGTAAAGCCCGTATCGGTCATCTTTTACATCAAGTTGTTTTTTTTTGTAGATGGCCCGGATGAGACCGGGCTTTTCCTCGCCGGGTGCATCAAGCAGCCAGCCCGTATCTTCAAAGATTTTGCCCGTTACCAGCGATTGAAGTTTGTATTCGGTGTGTGCCATTTTTTGATTTTTGGTTCAATGCAATGTGGCGGCAAAAATATAAAAATCTTTTTCCTGATGTTGGGAATACAACCAAAATAATCCCGCAATAAATTTATACACCGAACAAAAAAAGGCTGCCCGTCAATGAGGCAGCCTTTTTCAATCGAATATTAATTTACCTGTGAATAAAAACCTTTTTATTTAATGAACTTTTTAGTGACCGATTGTCCCGATGCAAAAATTCTTGCGAAATAAATGCCCTTGGGCAGGGAGGATACATCAACAGTCCTTCCGGTTGTTTTGATCATGACCTGACCGGCCAGATTAATGATTTGTACTTCAACATCCGAGGTGGAACCGGTGTTGATGTTCAGCACATTGTTAACCGGATTGGGATAAAGGGTAATTTCGGGAGTTTCGGCTTGATGATCAACAATCCCTGTTGTTTGACCCGGGCTTACAACTACCTGACCGTTAACCAAGTCAATCTCGCAATAAAATGCACTGGTGCAGGTATCTCCGGTTTGTATGACCAAAGTAACCAAATAAACGTCGTGTTCGGTATAAAGATGATCGGGGTTTTGCTCGTTGCTTGTTTCACCGTCGCCAAAATCCCAGTCCCATCCGGTAACATTGCCGATGGAAAGATCGTTGAAATGAACCAGTAGCGGATTCTCTTCATCAATTTCAGGTACGAAGAGCGCCTGACAATACATTCCCATGTCGAATACTTCCACATCGAAAGAAATGTCGCTCGAACAACCGCTCTCGGTGGTGATGGCAAGTGTTACGGTATAGACTCCGTAATCATTGTACTGATGTACGGGATTCTCCTCTGCTGATGTTG
>JAOZMX010000277.1 GCA_029934065.1 Bacteroidales bacterium | reverse complement strand
TTTCCTGTGGGACAATACACCCTGACAGTGAAATCCGGAGGCTATATCACAGAAACCAAAACCTTTGTGCTAACAGCAAATCAAATTCTTGATGAGACCATAAAACTTAACAAAAAAATAAAACTTATCAAAGGACAAAGTGGCGAGATAGACATGATTTTTGTTAAGGGAGGTACTTTTACCATGGGTTGCACAAGTGAGCAAAGCAATTGTAAGGATGATGAGAAACCAACACATGAAGTCTTTTTAAACGATTTTTATATCGGAAAATATTTGATTACGGTTAAGCAATTCCAACAATTTATTGATGAAACAGATTACCTGACAGATGCTGATAAGTATGGGGGGAGCTATTTATGGAGCGGCTCTGGATGGATAAAGAAAAGTGGAATTAACTGGAAATATGATGCGGCAGGTGAAATTCGTCCTGAAAGCGAATATGATCATCCTGTAATTCATGTAAGTTGGAATGATGTCAAAGCATTCTGCAAGTGGAAAAATAAAAAATCAGGGCAGCATTACCGTTTGCCAACGGAAGCGGAATGGGAGTATGCTGCAAGGGGAGGTGCTTCGACAAGCCCGGCAACAGCCACAAAATATGCAGGAAGCAATGATATTGATGTCGTAGCCTGGTATTGGAGAAATTCCGGGGAGCATAAATTATCCGGCTATTGGAGTTGGGAAAAAATAGAACAAAATAAATGCAAAACCCATCCGGTGGGAGAAAAGCTGCCCAATAAGCTTGAAATTTACGATATGAGCGGAAATGTATGGGAGTGGTGTAATGATAAATTTTCGGATTATTATCGCCTTGAAAAACCGATCAATAATCCGAAGGGTACCTCCCCGAATACAAACCGTGTGATTCGTGGTGGCGGTTGGAACAGCAGTGAGAAAGATTGCAGGGTGTCCCGCCGTGGTAACAATGAGCCTGACTTTCGCTGTTCAGGCATAGGTTTCCGCCTGGTCCGAGTTCCATAGCCCACACTGTGAAACTACTACATTTTTTTATTGCCTGTGGCGAAATCGTTTATCCTGTGAAATATGTAGATTTTTCAAATTTAATTTCCCAGGATGAATCGTCAACCTGAAACCAACATCACACATCACACATCTTACATCGGATATCGGATATCAAAAGGCCGGTTCTGGTGCCAGGTGTGCGGTGACCCGGACTTGAAAATTCGCAGCTTTTTTGCAGATGGAAGCGAACCTCCTCCGACGGACGTGGTTCTTACGAAAGTATCCTGTCCATTACCCAATTGGTTTTTGCAGCCGTAAGTCCGGTGCTGGGGCATTTGCCCGTTCCCAGCAATTCGTCAACAACGGTCTGTATCAGCGGCTGCTGGATGGTGACGGGATTGGGCAGATCGAATTGTTGCCTGCCGGCGGAAGTTTCCAGCGTAACGGGACTGTTGCCGAAAGTGGCAAAGGTGATCTTTCCGCGAGTACCGGTAATTTCCACCCGGTCCAGACGGTCGTATGCCGCAAAGCACCATGCCCCCGTGCCCTGTACGCCCGACGAAAAAATAAAATGTGCCACCACCGAATCTTCGGCGGGGTAGAGGCCGGCTTTGTTGACGGCGTTTCCGTCGGCCGAGATGATATCTCCGAAGTAAAACTGAAGGAAGTCCAGTGTGTGACAGGCCAGGTCGGTAAAATAACCGCCGCCTGCTATTTCGGGTAGCGTGCGCCAGTTGTAGGTGCCGTTGACATCGGCTTCCGACGGTGGTTGGTGCAAAACAACATTAACAAATTGCACATCCCCCACGGCGCCGTTCTCAATCAGCGATTTGATCTTCAGAAAACGGGGAAGTGCCCGCCGGTAGTAAGCCACAAACAACGGAATGCCGGCTTCCGCACAGGCTGCGTTCATTTGGCGACATTCACGGTAGTTGAGTGCCATGGGCTTTTCCACATACACCGGCTTGCCCGCGCGGGCAGCCAGCAGCACATATTCCTTGTGGCTCGACGGCGGTGTGGCCACATAAACGGCGTTCACCTCCGGGTCGCTCACCAACCGTGAAGCGTCGTCGTACCATTTTTTTACATGGTGTCTTTGGGCGTAATCCCGTGCTTTTTCAGCATTGCGCCGCATCACGGCCACCAGCTCCGAGCCGTGTGCCTGCCGGAAAGCCGGCCCGCTCTTCACCTCGGTCACATTGCCGCATCCGATGATTCCCCATTTTACCGTTTTCATTTTTGTCATATCACGTCAAATCTGAACATCTCGCCGTCGTCGTACTCTTTGCTGCCGAACCACCAGCCGGCATTTCCCTTCACCGGTATCACCGTACCGTGGTAGCCGGCCTCTTTAATAACGTTGATGCCGAAGTTGATGTACCGCCACTTTTTGCCGTCGCCCGGATTGCCCCAACGTTGCACAAAAGCCTTTTTCAAAGCGCCGTTTTCATCCGTCACCAAATGCAGCGGATGCGCTTCCCGGTGTGTTGTCCAGGTGGCTGAAATCTCGTTTTCGGAATGTACCTGCCACTCAACCGAAGGATGGATAAGAACATGCGGAGCAAATACCGCCTCGGCTTTCAGACGCCCCTCGGCCGAGCGCGAAACATCTTCGCCCTCCGATCTCATCACCGGTATCATGTTGAACATGCGCCAGTTGACAGCGCCTTTTCCCTCAAGAAAATAATCGTAGCCCTTTACCGGCAAAATGCCCATCTTCACCGTGGCACCCCAGTAGAAGCCCTTCAGCGGGTTCACCGTTAGCTCCGACCTGAAAAACGACCAGTTCACCAGCTTGATGATCCCCTTCATCCGTACGGCGCTGAAATCCCGCCCGGGAATCCCTTCCGGAAGATGGTAACGCAGGTATCGCGCCACCGGCCCGGGATAGCGCTTCAGCAGCTCTATCCTGTCGGTACTGCCCTGCACACGTTGCATCAGCATTTGTATAAGTTCTTGTTGCTTCATCGGCCGAAAATTTGTTTTGCGAAAGTAACATTTTTCAATAATTTTTTGGGCGGCGGACGGGCTTTCCGTTATAGTTCCCCTGCCGGAGGCTGTGTGTCCGTAAGCCGTCCGTGGGCTTTCCAGCCTCCGCCGGCCAACGGAACACATCAGCCGCCGGCAGGGGAAGCTGCCACTCCAATCCCTGCCGCAGCGGGACAAGAGGGTAGGGAAGCGTTGGCAGGAGGAGCTTTTCTATAGCCTCATGTAAAGCAAAACTAACTAACATGTTGGTTAAGTTTAAAGGAAAAGGGCAAAAGGCAAAAGTAAAAAGTTATGGGTTAAGGGTTAGGAGTGATGCGTTAAGAGTTGACAATGCCTAAATAGCGTTGACCGTTTTTACCTATTTATTTTTCATTTTTTAA
>JAOZMX010000105.1:10978-12842 GCA_029934065.1 Bacteroidales bacterium | reverse complement strand
AGCTGCACCTTGAATTGAGGAAAGCTAAACTGAAAAACGGACTTTGCGAGCCCGATTTACCGGGCGAAGCAATCTCTCTCGGCTTTGCAGCGCATCCGTTAGCAGGCCACTTCTAAAATCTGCAATCGTCAATCTGAAATCAATTTAACATCTTTCTTTAACTAAAATTTTCTACTTGTCAAAGAACACATAAATTTTACCTTTGTGCCCTTTAAATTATCATTTATAACTGATATGATCGTTATGAAACAAATACGAATGGTTGACCTGCAGGGTCAGTACCTTAAAATCAAAAACGAAATAGATACCGCCATTCAGGGGGTCATTGATTCCACGGCGTTTATCAACGGGCCGGCAGTTAAGGAATTCCAGAGCGACCTTGAAAAATACCTTGATGTCAAGCATGTGATTCCCTGTGCCAACGGAACGGATTCGCTTCAGGTGGCGATGATGGCGCTGGGGCTGAAACCCGGCGACGAGGTCATCACCGCATCCTTCACCTTTATCGCCACTGCCGAAGTGATTGCCGTGCTCGGGCTCACGCCCGTGGTTGTGGATGTCGATCCCGACACTTTCAACATCGACCCGGAAGCCGTTGAACGCGCCATCACACCGCGCACCAGGGCCATCGTCCCGGTGCATCTTTTCGGTCAGTGTGCCGATATGGAAGCCCTCAACGCCATTGCCCAAAAGCACAATTTGTATGTCATCGAAGACACCTGTCAGGCCATAGGAGCCGAATACATTTTCAAGGACGGCACACGCAAAAAAGCCGGCACCATCGGACACGCCTCGGGCATGTCGTTTTTCCCTTCGAAAAATCTGGGTTGCTACGGCGACGGCGGGGCCATCTTCACCAACGATGATAAGCTGGCCGAACAAATGCGCCGGGTGGTCAATCACGGCATGACCGTCAGGTATCACCACGATTACGTGGGGGTCAATTCGCGCCTCGACACCATCCAGGCTGCCGTGCTTAAGGTGAAGCTTCAATATCTGGATCAGTACATCAACGCACGCCAAACGGCAGCGGCATATTACGACAAGGCGTTCGCAGGCCATCCGAAATTAAAAACACCGGTCAGGGCACCGTTTTCAACGCACGTATTTCACCAATACACCCTCGTCACCAAAGACCTTGACAGGGACGAAATGCAGAAGTTTTTGAATTCGAAGAATATCCCCGCCATGATCTATTATCCGGTTCCCATGCACCTGCAAAAGGCCTATCAGGATCCGCGGTACAAAGAGGGCGATTTCCCGGTAACGGAACATTTATCGAAACACGTCATCTCGCTGCCGATGCACACCGAGCTGGACGAGGAACAACTGGAGTACATCACATCGGCGGTATTGGAATTTGCAAACAGATAAAAATTATGGAAAAAGAATATTTTGCACACGAAACGGCCGTCATCGACGAAGGCTGTGAAATCGGCAATGGCACCAAAATCTGGCATTTTTCGCACATCATGAAAAACTGCAGGATCGGCGAACATTGCAACATCGGACAGAATGTGGTTGTTTCGCCGGATGTTGTTTTAGGGAAAAACGTAAAAGTACAAAACAATGTCTCGATTTATACGGGTGTAATCTGCGAAGACGACGTATTTCTGGGACCTTCGATGGTTTTCACTAATGTGATCAACCCGCGCAGTGCGGTGGTTCGCAGGGGCGAATACATGAAAACGGTCGTAAAGAAAGGCGCTACCATCGGAGCCAATGCAACCATTGTTTGCGGTCACGACATCGGCGAATTTTCCTTTATCGGCGCAGGGGCAGTGGTTACCAGGGAAGTGCCGCCCTACGCTTTGGTGGTGGGTAATCCGGCACGACAGGTAGGCTGGATGAGCGAATACGGCCA
>JAOZMX010000105.1:0-10878 GCA_029934065.1 Bacteroidales bacterium | reverse complement strand
GTTAAGGGTTAAGAGTTGGAGGTTTTTGGGTGGAAATAGAGATTGACGAGAAGGAGGGGCAACTGATATCAGATAACCTGTCCCGACTTGTCGGGATCCGATGTAAGATGTGTGATGTGTGGCGTTTAATCGAATTGACGGCAACATTTGCAAGAGTTAAAAAAACAACAAAATTTAATGATTTAAAAAATGCCATTGCGGTAAAATAAATTTTTGACAAACGAAGATCGATTATGAATTTTTACGAAAGACTGATAAAAAAAGAGACGAAAATATCGTTGATCGGGCTGGGCTACGTGGGACTGCCCATTGCCCTGGCCTTTGCCAAAAAAGTGCCGGTGATCGGGTTCGACATCAAGCCGGAACGAGTGGAAATGATGAAAAACGGCATTGACCCCAGCGAGGAGTTACCTCCCGAAGCTTTTGAAAATTCCAATATCGTTTTCACATCCGATGTTGAAGATTTGAAATCGGCCGGATTCCACATCGTTGCCGTTCCCACACCCATCGACGACAGCAACATGCCCGATCTGTCACCCTTGCTCGCCGCCACAAAAACGGTGGCCGAAGTCCTGAAAAAAGGTGATTACGTGGTGTACGAATCCACCGTTTACCCCGGCGCCACCGAAGAAGAATGCATCCCGCTGCTGGAAGAGATCTCGGGGTTGAAATACATCGAAGATTTCAAAGTGGGGTATTCGCCCGAAAGGATCAATCCTGGCGACAAGGTACACACCTTGCAAACCATCACCAAGGTGGTTTCGGGTTGTGATGAGGAATCGCTCGAAGTGATTGCAAAAACCTACGAACTGGTCGTGGATGCCGGTGTGCACAGAGCTCCCTCGATAAAAGTGGCCGAAGCCGCCAAGATCATCGAGAACACCCAGCGCGATGTGAACATCGCCCTGATGAACGAACTCTCCATCATCTTCAACCGGATGGGCATCAACACCTACGACGTACTGGAAGCCGCCGGCACAAAATGGAATTTCCTGAAATTCTTCCCGGGGCTGGTCGGCGGTCATTGCATTGGCGTTGACCCGTACTACCTGGCCTATAAAGCCAAAAAATTCAAATACCATCCCCAGATCATCAATTCCGGCAGGTTTGTCAACGACTCCATGGGATTTTACGTGGCCAAACAAACCATCAAAAAAATGATCGCCGCCGGCAAGAATATCCTCAATTCAAAAATTCTGGTGATGGGCGTTACGTTCAAAGAAGACGTGAGCGACATCCGCAACTCGCGGGTGCCCGATATCATCAGCGAACTGAAATCGTACGGCGTACACGTTGAAGTGGTGGATTGCTACGCCGACTCCGAAGAGGTGAAAAAAGAATACGGCTTCCCGCTGATTAAGGAAACGGCGGATGATTACGATGCCGTGATTGTGGCCGTCAATCATCAAAAATACAAACAACTGGATGAAAATTATTTCAACAAAATAACCGCCGACAACGGAATATTGGTGGATGTGAAAGGCATTTACCGGGGAAAGATCGGGAAGATGAGCTATTGGAGTCTTTAAGGACTTGGAGTTATGAATTAGGTATTGGGTTAGAACAATGGAAAAGCCCGGGAAAGGAAAAAAAGGCAAAAGGCAAAAGGCAAAAGTAAAAAGTTAGAAGTTAAATATGAAGAATAGCGGATAGGACTTTCCGGCAATCGACGCAAGGAGGTCGTTGGAAACGTCTGGGGGAGGAGCTAAAAGTTAAGTGTTGGGTGTGATAGAACAATTGAAATGTCGGGGGAAAGGAAAAAGGCTAAAGGCTAAAGTTGAAAGTTTAAAATGATGCGTTAAGAGTTATGGGTGAAAGGGGATGATGGAAAGGACTTTCCGGCGACCGACGTTAGGAGGTCGTTGGAAACGTCTGGGGAAGGAAATAAAAGTGAAATGGTTTTGTGTGTTGTGATAAAAATTTATCTTTGGTAAAAAATAAATTTGCATGAAGAAAATACTCGTTACCGGCGGCACGGGATACATCGGCTCGCACACGGTGGTTGAACTGCGACAAAAAGGATACGATGTGATCATTGTTGACAATTTATCCAACTCAAGCATCGAGGTACTCGACAATATCGCGGCGATAACAGGCACCAAGCCTCTGTTTGAGAAGCTTGATCTGGCCGAAAGGGAAGTAACGCTTGATTTTTTCGCCCGGCACACCGACATCGAAGCCGTCATTCATTTTGCAGCCTACAAAGCGGTAGGCGAATCGGTGGAGCAGCCTTTGAAATATTACCGGAACAATCTTTTTTCGCTGATCAATATTCTGGACGGGATGCTCGAAAACCGAATCAGCAATATGGTCTTCTCCTCTTCGTGCACCGTTTACGGACAACCCGACGAACTTCCGGTAACCGAGCAGGCTCCCATTAAACAAGCAATGTCGCCTTATGGAAACACCAAACAAATCTCGGAAGAGATCCTTCGCGACACGACAAACGTCAATAAAAATCTGAATGCGATTTGCCTGCGTTATTTCAATCCCATCGGCGCACACGAAAGTGCAAAGATCGGCGAATTGCCGCTGGGAGTCCCCAACAACCTGGTACCTTTCATCACACAAACGGCCATCGGGATACGTCCGCAACTTAAAGTCTTCGGCGACGATTATCCCACACCCGACGGAACACCCATCAGGGATTATATCCACGTGGTGGATCTGGCCAAAGCCCACGTGGTGGCTGTCGACAGGATGCTGAATGAAAAAATGAAAAAGAATTGCGAAGTCTTCAATCTGGGAACCGGCAACGGATTCTCGGTTTTGGAGGTGATCAAAAGTTTTGAAAAGGTCGCGGGCGTAAAACTCAATTACAAAATCGTTGACCGCCGTCCCGGCGATATTACCGAAGTGTGGGCCGACACCTCGTTTGCCAACCGCGAACTGGGCTGGAAAGCCGAAAAAGGACTCGACGAAATGACACTTTCGGCCTGGAAATGGGAACTGGCGCTTGCCGAAAAAAAGAAAAACAAAATACGATAAAACAAAAAAAAATGGAAAAGACGAAAAAAACAATCATGGTAACCGGTGGTGCCGGATTCATCGGATCGCACCTTGTCAGGCATTTTGTAAATAAATATCCCGAATACAGAATCGTGAACGTGGATAAACTAACCTATGCCGGCAACCTGGCCAACCTGAAGGATATCGAAGACAAACCCAATTACAAGTTTGTAAAAGCCGACATCGTGAACGCCGAAGAGATGCAGCAACTCTTTGATGTTTACAGATTCGACGGTGTGATCCATCTGGCTGCCGAATCGCACGTTGACCGCTCCATCGCCAATCCCAACGCCTTTATCTACACCAATATCGTTGGTACGGCCAACCTGTTGAATGCAGCCAGATTCCATTGGAAAGACAACCCGGAGGGAAAAGTTTTTTATCATGTTTCCACCGATGAGGTTTACGGTTCTCTCGGAGAAACCGGCTTTTTCACCGAAGAGACCTCTTACGATCCGCGCAGCCCCTATTCCGCTTCCAAAGCCAGCTCCGATCATCTCGTGAGGGCTTATTTCCACACCTTCGGGCTTCCTGTGAAAATTTCCAACTGCTCAAATAATTACGGGAGTTATCAGTTCCCCGAAAAACTGATCCCGCTGTTCATCAACAACATTCAACACAACAAGCCGCTGCCCGTTTACGGCAAAGGCGAAAATATTCGCGACTGGTTGTGGGTGGTTGACCATGTCAGGGCGATCGACGAAATCTTCCACAGAGGCCAAACCGGCGAAACATACAACATCGGCGGCAATAACGAATGGAAAAACATTGACCTGATCAGGCTGATGTGTAGTATCATGGACCGTAAACTGGGACGTGATGCCGGCACTTCCGAAAAGCTGATCACCTACGTGAAAGACCGCGCCGGGCACGACCTGCGTTATGCGATTGACTCGTCCAAACTCCAAAAAGAGCTGGGATGGAAACCCTCGCTTCAGTTTGAAGAAGGTCTGGAAAAAACCGTTGACTGGTATCTCGAAAATACCGAATGGCTGGAAAACGTCACGTCGGGTGATTATAAAAAATATTACGAAGAACAGTACGTCAACCGTTAGAAAGGAACGTAAAATGGGTCTTTTCAAAAATCTTTTCACCCCCGGGAAACTCACAAAACCCGTTGATCTGTCGGCAATCAAAACCGATATGCATTCGCATTTGATCCCGGGCATCGACGATGGTTCCGACAGCCTTGAGTCTTCCGTCGAGTTGATTCGCGGAATGGTGGAGCTGGGTTATCAAAAGATCATCACCACACCGCATATTCAGGGCGAATTCTACCAGAACACCCCGCACATTATCCTCTCGGGGCTGGAAAGGGTGAAAAGAGAATTGAAAAAGCAAAACATCTCCGTCAAAATGGAGGCTGCCGCCGAATACCTCATCGACGATCAATTCGAAGCCAAATACAAAGAAGGAGAACTCCTGACTTTCGGCAAAAAGCACCTGCTGGTCGAGATGTCGTATTTCAACGAACATCCGCGACTGAAAGAATTTTTATTTGACCTTCAAATCGAAGGCTACCGCATTATCCTTGCCCACCCCGAACGATACTCCTATTGGTTCAGGAATTTTAAAAAATACGAAGAGTTGAAAGACAGGGGTATTTTCTTTCAGATCAACATCACATCGCTGACGGGATACTATTCGGCAGACGTAAAAAAAATGGCCGAGAGATTCGTGGATGAAGAGATGGTGGATTTTGCAGGCACGGATATGCACAACATCAACTACCTTGAGGCATTGCGACGCTCCTGCTCGGAAAAATACCTTAAAAAACTGATTGATTCGGGAAAATTGCTGAACAGCACACTGTAGCCTCTTGGGAAGCAAAACTAACCAACATGTTGTTTAAGTTAAGAGTAAAAGGGTAAAAGGAAAAAGTTTGGTGAAAAGTTTTATTTTGCAATTCCGTACATATGTAAAAAGCCTTAATTGGCTGTGGTTTGCCCTCGTTGGGAGTTACCAAAACCGTAATTTCAATTCATTGAATGTTTCTTTGATGCGGTCATTTACACTTGATCAAAGAAATAAGCTCTACCTCTCTGCCTGTTTTCAGTTGACAAAAATAATTTCCGGCCCTTACTTTGTTTCCGTTTTCGTCTGTGCCGTCCCAGCAGAATTGGTGTTCCCCTTCGGAGGTGAATTCGTTCAGGAGCACTTTCACTTGTTTTCCGTATGAATCGAAAATGATGATTTCGGTTTGACCGGGATTTACAATTTGGAATTTTATGGTCGTAGCCGTCACAAAAGGATTAGGAATATTTTGGTGGAGTTGACAAGACCGGCTGGCAAAAGGCTGAAAAACATCCGTCGGATAATTGTTGTCGAAAATATACGCAGAGCCGGAAGATGGCCCGTTATCATTATCATTCGGGGCTCCTGTGATGATAACATCCGAAAATACGGCAACCGACGAGCCCAGCTCATCTCCTGCAAAACCATCACTGGCAAGAAGTTTATCCTTAAATTGCCAATTGTCTCCTTCTTTACAATAAAGATAAGCGGAGCCGGCATCCAATCCATAATCATCGTCATCATAAGCACCGACCACGAGCGTTGTTCCGCAAAGGGAAACGATCCCAAAATGATCATCAAGCTCACCATCTTCGGCAACGATCTTTTCTTCTTCCACCCAGTTGCTTCCCTGTCTGTGATAAATGTATGCGGCACCGGTGGCGCCATTACCGTTTTGGTGATTGGGCGCTCCCACAACAGCAAGATCACCGTCTATTGAAACTGTTTTTCCGAATTTGTCGTTTATCGAACCATTCAGGTCGGTCAACTCGGCAACTTTCACCCATGTGGTTCCGTCAAGCATAAACACAAAAGCATAGCTGCTGGCGCTGGCACCCACAACGATTGCTTCTCCGCTGATGTCAACGGCACTTCCGAAAGAAGTTGAATATAACGTGCCGTTTAGTATCTGGGCTTCCTGCCACGAAGTCCCGTTTTTGGTGTAAACATACACGGCTCCCTCCAAAGATTGCGCCCCGCTGGCTCCTACAATGGCATAATTGTCGCTCAATGCAACCGATGATCCGTAGTAATCGTATGTCGCTCCATTGCTTGCGGTTAGTTTTGTGGTTTGCGTCCAGTTGTTGCCGTTAAAATGGAAAATATACGCTGCACCTTTGTTATTGTCACCCGGAGCACCGACAATGACATCGTCCCCGTAAACCGAAACCGAACATCCGAAAAAATCGTAGGATGAACCGTTTGTAGGGGTCAGTTTCTCTTCTTCCGTCCAGTTCGTTCCATCGCGCCGGAAGATATAAGCGGCACCGGCCATATCATCGGAAAACCAAGCACCGATAACGGCGATCTCTCCGTTGGTGGCGACTGCATTTCCGAAAAACGCTTCACTTTCACCGTCAGACGGAAGAAGTTTGGCCGTTTCGTTAATCCTTTGAGCATTTGATGGCAAGCTCAAAATAATCGAACAGAATATCAATCCTGTCAGCAGTAAATCGTATTTGTTTTTCATGATGATAAAATTTTAAATCCGCACTCCACTGTGGTGAATGCGGGGTTAAACAATTATTTTTTAAAACTCTTTATCTGTCAACATTTTTACGATTCCCGTTTCACTCCGCCTATTCCAAAAACACACACCGTCAAAAATAAATGATTTTTGAAAAAATTGCAAGAAAAAAATACCTTTGAAGTAATAGGAGACTTTGGAGATGAACAACCAGTGACCTTTTGCGCCAGCAACTACACTGCTTACAGATTTCCCTCATGCTCTTACTTTTTTGAAAGACCAAAAAAGTAAGCAAAACCATCGGCAATGAACAACCGGCGGCCTTTTGAATCAGCAATAATCGTGGCAAAACGAAAAAGCGGCTTTTTTAGGCTTGTACTGAAAAATCGCAGACCCTTTTGCGGGTATTTCAGTTCAAATTAACCTTTAACTGCAACGGCACTGCTTGTATCGAGCTTACGGTCAATCTTTTTGAACAATCCTTGCAGCACCGTTCCGGGGCCCACTTCGATGATTGTTTTTGCGCCGTCGGCAATCATGTTCTTCATGATCTGTGTCCAGCGAACGGGAGCGGTAAGCTGTGCAATCAGGTTGGACTTGATGATCTCGGGATCATTGACCGGTTGTGCGGTAACATTTTGATAAACCGGACAAATACCCCTGTTGAATTTGGTTGATTCGATGGCTTTGGAAAGCTCAACTCTGGCCGGTTCCATCAGCGGCGAATGGAAAGCACCGCCTACTTTAAGCTGTATTGCACGTTTTGCGCCGGCATCCAGCAATTTCTGACAAGCCAGCTCAACGCCTTTCACCGAGCCGGAAATCACCAACTGGCCCGGGCTGTTGTAATTGGCCGGAACCACAATCTCGTCTATTTCTTTCAAACTCTGCTCCACCACATTATCATCCAAACCAATGATGGCCGCCATGGTTGAAGGTTCCAGTTCACAGGCGTTTTGCATGGCCAGTGCACGTTTCAAAACCAGTTTCAACCCGTCCTCGAACGAGAGCGATTTGTTGGCCACCAACGCCGAGAATTCTCCGAGCGAATGCCCTGCCACCATGTCGGGTTTGAAATCGTCTTTGATCATCCTTGCCAGAATCACCGAATGGAGAAAGATGGCCGGTTGGGTGACTTTGGTTTGACGCAAATCTTCATCGGTACCGTCAAACATGATCTCGGTGATCTTGAATCCCAAAATCTTGTTGGCTTTCTCGAACAAATCTTTGGCTGCGGGGAAGTTATCGTAGAGGTCTTTGCCCATACCCACAAATTGGGCTCCCTGTCCGGGAAAAACGTATGCTTTCATAAAATAGAACTAAATTGGTTTTATCTGCGGTTGCCTAAAAATCGGAGCAAAAATAGAAATAAATTAATAAAATCAAGATAAAGTGTCAAGGCGCCCATCACCACAAGTTTGCGCGAAGATTCACTACCCGACTCCACATGTGCACCTATTCTTTTTAATTTCTGAACGTCGTAAGCCGTAAGACCCGTGAATATCAAAACGCCGAGAAAACTGATCACATAACTCATGGTTGAAGAGTGCATCAGCATATTGACAAAACTTGCAATGATGATCCCGATCAGCCCCATGAACATGATCGATCCGAATTTGGTAAGGTCGGTTTTGGTGGTATATCCCAATAATGCCATCGTCCCGAACATCCCGGCGGTTATTACAAATGTCGTGGCAATGGAGCCCAGATTGTAAGCGAGAAAAATAAAACTTAAGCTCATCCCCATGATCACCGAATAGGCAATAAACAACAGCATCAGTGATGTAGAAGAAAGTTTCTGAAAGCCAAAAGACATCAGCAACACAAAGCCCAACGGGCTTAACATTACAATCCAGCCGAGAACGGTCATCCCCGTTTCATTGATCAACAGGTTCATCATGGCCGGATTGCTTGCAAAGATCCACGCCATACCCGCCGTGGCGAGCAATCCCATAAACATCCAGCTAAACACACTCGAAAGGAATGTTTTGCTCAATGCTTTTGTCCCGGCCTGACTGCCGGAAATATCGTAAATCCCTTCGTTACGCTGTGAAAACATCATTTTTTTCTATATTTTAATGATTAAAAAACGGCTGCAAAGATAGATGCTTCCCGCCAACCGTTAACTATAATTTTTATTAAATTTGTGTGGATATGTTTCCAACAATCAATTTTTTAGTTCCAATAACGTTCACATTATCGAATTATTTAACTTATCCGACATGAAAAATTTATTTTATCTCGCAGGGATTTTGATCATTTTATCAACTTCATGCAATCAGGCAAAAGTAAAACAACTGGAAGAGGAAAACACACAACTGAAGAAAGAGCTAAAGCAACGTGATGAAGACATCAACAGTTTTATGCAGGTGTTTAACGAAATTGAAGAAAACCTGGCGCAGGTAAGGGCCAAGGAACAACTGATCACCAAACAGGCCGGCCCGGGAGAAACGGGACACGACAGGGTGGCTTCCGTAAAAAGCGATATCCGTGCCATTGATCAGTTGATGCAACAAAACAAAGAAAATCTGAAAAAACTTTCCGGCAAACTGGGCGCTTTAAAGGTTGAAAACAAACAGATGAAAAAGATGATAGAGAATCTGGAAAACACCATCATCAGCAAAAACATGGAGATACTCGGACTGGTTGACCAACTGGAAAGCATGAATTACGAGGTGGAAGGGTTATATACCTCCATTGCCGACCTGCGTGCCGAAAATATCGAACAGGACCGGATCATCAACCTGCAGCAACAAAGACTGAACACCGCATATTATATCATCGGCACCGAAAAAGAGTTAAAAGAAAAAGGCATTATCACCAAAACAGGCGGATTCATCGGGATCGGGCGTGTGAAACAGATGACCGGCAATGTGGACGAGAAACTGTTCACGAAAATTGACATTCAAAAAACAAAAGTATTCCCTGTCAATGCAAGAAAGATCAACCTTGTCACCAATCATCCTGCCGACAGCTATATCATCCGCAAAAACGACGAAGGCTATTACTACAGCTTTGAAATCACCCAACCTGAAAAGTTTTGGGAAAGATCAAAATACATGGTGTTGGTTCTTAAAAAACGAAACGGCAAATAATGATTAGCTTTGCTGTTTTTACCGGATCTATTAAAACTTAACCGCATCCGGCATAACCATCGGAAAAACGAACGCATCATGAATGCCATTCAAATTACCGGTCTGACCAAGAAGTTTCCCGGCCAGCAGATTTTCAAGGGGTTTTCGCTGGAAATACCCGAAGGATCGCTAATCCATATTTCCGGCCCGTCGGGAAGCGGAAAGACTACCCTGCTGCGTTGCATTGCCGGTTTGGAAACATTCGATGCCGGAGCGATCCGTTTGTTTGATGAAATGGTCCAAACACCGGAATTTTCCGTTCCGCCTTCAAAAAGAAAAATAGGCATGGTTTTTCAGGATCTCATCTTATTTCCTCATCTTACGGTTATGCAAAATGTTGACTTTGTTTCCAAGGGAATTGAAAAAAACAAACAAAGGCGGCTGACATGGAACATGGAATTATTGAAAAAATTAAAGATCGATCACAAAGCAAACAAATACCCTCACGAGCTTTCGGGAGGCGAAAAACAACGTGTTGCCATTGCACGGGCAGTTGCACATCGCCCGAAAATACTTTTGTTGGATGAGCCTTTCAGTCATTTGGATGATCCATTGAGAGACAAGGTTTTTGACGACCTGATCAGTTTGATCAAAGCAGATAATCTTACCTGTCTTGCCGCCTCACATCAAAATTTCTTTTTCCGTCAGGAAGAATTTCTTGAAATGAGAATTTTTTGATCTGAAAATATTTTCTTTCGGAAGATTTATCCTGACACTTTTTTAAGGGAACCCATAGGCTAACTGCTTGATATATAATTTTATGAAACGGCATTTAGCCATTCTTTTCATCATACGTCACTCCAATTATTCAAAAAAAAATTCACATTTCCTTGCATATTTGGCAGATTATGCATACCTTTCGAGCCTTATTCAAAAAAAACCAGTCGCAATGAAAAAGATTTTCGTTCTTTGTTTCGTTGTTTTTCCTTTTTTTCTTCAAGCCCAAAAACCAAACATCAGTCTGTCGAAGCAGTGTTTGCATTTAAACGAATCCGACAGTTTGGTTTACGATCTTTACCTGCCTGCCGACGCGATAACTACGGTGAAGTTCATCAACATTTTCGGCGGGGATGAAATCGTTTTTGAGCAGCAAAAACAACGAAAATCGGGGTGGCAAAAAATAGTTCTGTCGTCCGATTCATTAAAGGGTTCAAATTACTCTTCCGGCGTTTATTACCTTGCCGTTTCCGCACAAAAAAGTGACGGGAAAAAATTATTCCGTTTCAATTCATTTAATGCGCCATGGGGCAAAAC
>JAOZMX010000104.1 GCA_029934065.1 Bacteroidales bacterium | reverse complement strand
TCGTTCCATCATACCTTCGTTCTATCGTTCTATCATCTCATCATCCCTCCAGTCTCTCCTATTTCCAACTTCCCACTTCCGACTTCCGACTTCTGACTTCCGACTTCCGACTTCTGACTTCCGACTTCCCACTTCCAACTTCCCACTTCCCCCCTCCTACTATCTCATCAAAACGATCTTCTTTTCCGAAGCTTTGCCATTGCCCGACACCCTGCAAAAATAGATGCCGTCGGCACACGGATCACCGTTGTTGTTACTTCCGTTCCAGTGCAGCGTTTGTTGACCTGCATGCATTGCTCCGTTGAAAATATTGTTCACAACCTTGCCGTTGATATCGAAGACCCGTACCGAAATATTGCATGGCGAATCAACGGTAAAACCGATGGTTGCCACAGTACTTACCGGATTCGGAAAGACATTCATTTCAAAATACCCGTTACCGTCAGCCGGTGATGCAACATGATTGACGATATCGTCGAGATCGATTTTGTACATCGAATTGCCATAGGTTCCCACTACAAGCGTAAGTGTCGGTTCGTGTATCTTCAGTGCAACGACCGGCGAATTGGGAATACCGGCCGAGATACCGTACCAGTTTTCGCCGCCGTCTTCGGTACTGAAAAGCCCTGCATCCGTGGCAAGAAAATAACGGTCCTCAAATTCGGGATCACACAATATTTCATTAACCGGAATCTCGGGCAGGTTGCCCGAAATATTGATCCATGTTTCACCGAGATCGGTTGATTTGAACACATGCGGCAAAGGCTCATCCCACCGGAATCCGGAAAGTGTCGCGTAAATGGTGTTTTCTTCAAATGGATCGAAAACCACGCTGGTGATCCAGCGATCGGGCAACCCTTCGGTGATGTTACTCCAGTTGTTTCCGCCGTCGGTGGTGATATGCACCAGACCGTCGTCGCTCCCCGCAATAATTTTGTTATGGTCAATTTTTGAAATACCGACGGTGGTGATGGTATGAAACGAGCTTCCGTCACCCCCTTTGGTCAGGTCATCACTGATGATGTCCCAGGTAAGTCCGTACTCTGTCCCTTTCCAAATGCGATACGTGCCGAAATAAATGACACTGGGCTCTTCGGGGTCCTGCACATACGGTGACGACCAGTTGGTTCTGTCGGTTGATCCCGGAACGCCGATCCAGATGAAATCATACCCCAGATCGCTTGATCTGTTAAGGTTGCCCCATTGCGATTCGGCATAGATAAACGTCGGATCGGTATAATCCACCAGCGTGTACATGCCGTCGCCACCCAGAATGGGTTGCCAGTCATCCAGCTCACCCGTGAGTGTACGAATCGTATTGTTATCCTGCGTACCGCCGTAAAGCCGTTCCGGGTTGTTGAAATCAATATCGATGGCATAAAACTGTGTGATGGGAAGATTATTGATCTTTGTCCAGGACTGGCCGTGGCTGTCGCTGTAATAAAGCCCGCCGTCGTTGCCTTCGAAAACCCTTCCCGTATTTTCGTCAATCCACATGGCATGATGATCCACATGAATTTCATCAAAATTCCAGTAACCTGCAAGGTTGTCATAACTATTGCCGCCGTCGTCGGAGGTCCACAACTCCATGCCCAACAGATAGAACCTGTTTTCGTCAACAGGGTCAACACGTACCTGCCCGAAATACCATCCGAAACTGCTGTTCATGCCTTGAATCTGGTTATGATTCGTGGGCGTCCATTGCACCCCACCGTTGGTGGTCTTGTAAACCCCGACAAAATCCTGATTATCGTAAAAAGCGTACAACACATCGGGATTTGATTTGGCTATCGCCAGGCCGATCCTCCCCACATCATTACCGGCAGGAAGGCCGTTGGTCAGTTCGGTCCAGTTGTCACCGCCATCCGTCGTTTTCCAAATCCCCGACGAATTTCCGAATGAGCGTCGGTAGTTCAATCCACGAACCCTTTCCCACATGGCGGCATAAAGAATATCGGGATTTTCCGGATTCTGTACCAGATCAATGGCTGCAGTTGAGTCGGTAATAAAAAGTACGCGCTCCCATGACTGGCCACCGTCGGTACTCCTGTAAACTCCGCGCTGGTCGGTGGTAGTGAACAGGTTTCCGCATGCAGCGGCAAATATTCTTTGTGAATTATTGGGATCAACAACGATCCGCCCGATATAGGCCGATTGTTCCAATCCCGAAAATTCCCAGTGCGCTCCCGCATCGGTTGATTTGTAAATTCCCGACCCAAAAAAACTGAAACTGGAAGAGTTGGCTTCGCCTGTTCCCACATAAAGCACGTTGCTGTTGTTGGGGTCAATGGCAATATCCCCAATGCTGATGGTAGGATAATTTGCAAATACATTTGTCCATTCACCCCCGCCGTCAACGGTTTTTAAAACTCCTCCTGAAGCTGCTCCGATATAAATGACATCAATGTTGCCGGGATCCACTTCGATATCCGTTATCCGTCCGCCGATATTTTCCGGGCCGGCCTCTTCCCATTCGAGCCTCATCGCCGACATGCGTTGCATCTCGCTGGCTTCCCGCATCGCCGAAAGATAATTCGCAGGATTGATATGATCGTATGGATACATTCTTTGTTTTGCCATCCAGTCGTTGGGAAATTTGCCCGGATCAAGTACCGCTTCCGATGCCTGAAATGTCTTCATATCAGGCCCGTCGGGAACTTCGTTTTTCAATTGTCGTTGTGATCTTTCTTTTCCGGCAGTAAATAGATAAATGGCTGTCGTACCCAGTAAAACCAACACAAGTAAAATCAGTTTAGCTTTCATAATCAAGAATATAAAGTCAAAAAAAAGTTTAATGTAATTTTGAATAATTTGCGCATAAAAGTAATACTTTCTTTTAATTACATTGACCCAATGAAAATACCGGAAAACATTGTTTTATCACCGGTAATCCAACCAATACAAACATTATCCAAGCCTGCTCTTTTTACATTCAGGTAACTTTCACACCTTAAAACCGGCAAAAATTTAGAAGCCTTCTAAACAATTTTGTAACGGGTTCATATCTAAATTTTTACATTTACCCCACTTGTTAACAAAATAACATCACCTATGTAAAAAGCGGATTTACAGTTTTTTATATTTATTTTAAATTTGGTGTAAAATATGGAATTTTTAGCATTTGTTTTTACATTTGCCCACCTAAAAAAGTTCTGCGGTATTGGCCTGACGGCATAAGATGTTGAATGGCAATGCCGGATTAACAAAACTGACAACATAAAACACATCAAGTAAAAGAAGGAGTTCGTTGTGAACGATGTAATTATTTATGCGGTAGTTTCGCTGAGCGCCATTGGGATTGCGGCAGCCATCATTTTGTATTTTGTTGCGCAGAAATTCAAAGTTGTTGAAGACCCTCGCATTGATGAGGTTGAAGACATTCTGCCGAGTGCCAATTGCGGCGGTTGCGGCTATGCCGGCTGTCGTGCATTTGCCGAGAATCTGGTGAAGCAGGGAACGCTGGAAGGGTTTTATTGTCCCGTTGGCGGGGCTGAAGTAATGTCGGAAATTGCCGACTTACTGGGGCTTGAAGTTGAAGTTAAAGAACCCCAGGTTGCCGTGATCAGGTGCAACGGCTCACGAACCAATGCACCCAAAAAGATCAATTACGACGGGCCTGCCACCTGTGCATTTGCCCACAATCTCTATTCCGGCGAAAGCGGATGCCCGTATGGCTGCCTCGGCCTGGGCGATTGTGTTGCCGCCTGCGAATTCGGTGCCATGTACATGGACGAAAAGACCGGATTGCCTGTGGTGATCGAAGAAAAATGCGTGGCTTGCGGTGCCTGTGTCAGAGCCTGCCCGAGAGGAATTATCGAATTGCGCAACAAAGGCAAAAAGAGCCGCAGGATTTTTGTTTCGTGCATCAACGAGGAGAAAGGCGGCCCCGCGAAAAAGAACTGCAGCGTAGCCTGTATCGGTTGCGGAAAATGCGAGAAGGTTTGCGAATTTGATGCCATCACCATCAAAAACAACCTGGCTTACATCGACTACGAAAAATGTAAGCTTTGCCGCAAATGCGTGGAGGTTTGTCCTACCAACGCCATTCACGAGATCAACTTTCCGCCGCGTAAGCCACGCCCGGCCAAAGTTGCGGAAAAACCGAAAGAGCCTGTTTCTACGGAAACCAAATCATAGATTCGAAAAACAGTCAGTATTTCTATATATAGGAGGAAAAACAGATTGAAAACATTTAAACTTGGAGGTGTTCATCCACCGGAGAACAAATTTTCGTCCGGAGCAGCCATCGAAAAACTGCCGCTGCCCAAAAGGGCGTTCATCCCCGTAACACAACATCTCGGAGCCCCGGCAGCCCTTGTTGTCAACCGGGGTGACGAAGTGAAAACCGGACAACTCATCGCAAAGAGTTCCGGATTTATTTCCGCCAACATTCATTCGCCGGTAACCGGAAAGGTGTTTAAGGTTGATAATGTGATGGATGTTTCGGGTTACAAACGCAAAGCCCTCATTATTGATGTGGCGGAAGACGACTGGGAAGAAGGCATTGACACTTCGGATGATATCGTTCGTGAAATCACCCTGACGAAAGAACAGATCATCGAAAGGATGGCGGAAATGGGTATTGTCGGACTCGGCGGAGCTACATTCCCCACCCATGTCAAAATGATGGTACCCAAAGGAAAAACCGCAGAGTATCTGATTATCAACGGCGTTGAATGCGAGCCCTATCTCACCTCCGACCACAGGCTGATGCTCGAAAAAGGAGAGGAAATCCTGATCGGGGCAACCATCCTGATGAAAGCGCTTGGGGTGGAAAAAGCCATGGTGGGCATCGAAAACAACAAACCCGATGCCATTGAACATCTCTCGAAACTTGCCAAAGAGTTTAAAGGGATTACGGTTCATGCATTGAAAGTGAAGTACCCGCAAGGCGGCGAAAAGCAGTTGATCAAAGCTTTGACGGGCAGAGAAGTTCCTTCGGGAAAACTGCCCATCGAAACCGGTTGTGTGGTGGACAATGTGGGTACGGCTTATGCTGTGTACGAAGCCGTGCAAAAAAACAAGCCTTTGATAGAAAGGGTGGTAACCGTAACGGGACATGCTGCAAAACAACCGTCCAATTTTCTTGCACGGGTAGGTACGCCCATTGCCCAACTGATCGAACACGCAGGCGGGATGCCCGAAGACCTCGGAAAGGTGATAGGCGGCGGCCCCATGATGGGAAAAGCATTGATGAACACAGAGGTTCCCGTGGTAAAAGGAACATCCGGAATTTTGCTGATGCAAAAAGAGGAATCCAAACGCGTGGCGGTAAAAAACTGTATCCGTTGCAGCCGTTGTGTCGGTGTTTGTCCCATGGGACTTGAGCCGTTCCTGCTGGCCCAGTTGGTCGAGCATCAGCTCTGGGAAAGAACCGAAAACGAAAAGGTGATGGATTGCATCGAATGCGGTTCCTGTCAATACACCTGTCCGTCGGGCAGGCCACTGCTTGATTATATCAGGCTGGGAAAATTCAAAGTAGGTCAAATTATCAGAAGCAGAGGAAAAAAATAAGCTATGGATAAATTACTCACAATATCCGGTTCGCCGCATATTCATGCCGACGAATCCGTGAAAAAGATCATGTACAGCGTCATTTACGCCCTGATACCGGCCATGCTGGTTTCGCTGTATTTTTTCGGGCTTGATGCACTCCGGGTGATCGCCGTATCGGTGATCGCTTGCGTCGTCGTCGAATACCTGATCCAAAAATACCTGATCAAAGGCGATTTGACCATCAACGACGGCTCGGCCATTGTAACGGGCGTATTGCTTGCTTTTAATGTTCCCAGCAATCTGCCGACGTGGATCATCATCGTCGGTGCCGTTGTAGCCATCGGCATTGCAAAAATGGCTTTCGGCGGACTGGGGAAAAATCCGTTTAACCCCGCTTTGGTGGGGCGTGTTTTTCTGTTGATCTCTTTTCCGGTTCAGATGACCTCATGGCCTGTTCCGAAACCATTGTTCGCCAAAGCACTTACCGATGCCGTCACCGGCCCTACCCCGCTGGGTGCATTGAAGGACGAGCTGAAAAAAGGAGACACGGTTCAGCAGATCATGGATCATGGCATTAAATTCATCGAGAACGGCAAAGAGGTGGTTTATCACATTCCCTCCTACATGGATTCGTTTTTCGGAGACATGGGTGGATCGCTGGGCGAGATGTCGGCCATTGCTTTGCTTATCGGCGCTGCCTACATGTTGTTCAAGAAAGTGATCACATGGGAAATCCCCACAGCCTACATCGGCAGTGTGGTGATCTTTACAGGCATCCTTTGGTTGATCGATCCGTCACATTACATCAACCCGGTTTATCACCTTTTATTTGGGGGGCTGATCCTCGGCGCGTTTTTCATGGCCACCGACATGGTGAGCTCTCCGATGACCCGGATGGGAATGATCGTTTTCGGACTGGGTTGCGGTATCATCACCGTGGTCATCAGGTTGTGGGGAGGCTATCCCGAAGGGGTTTCCTTTGCCATTTTGATCATGAATGCTTTTGTCCCGTTGATCAATCAGAGTTTTAAGCCTGTAAGGTTCGGAAAAGTTGAAAAGAAAAAATAAAAATACGAAATACGATGGCACAGAAAGAATCGACATTTTTAAATATGTTTTTAACCCTGCTTGTTGTAACGGCCTTGTCGTCGCTGGCAGCAAGTGCGGTTTATAACATCACCAAAGAACCCATTGCCAAAGTTCAGCATGAAAAACAACAAAAGGCCATCAGAGAGGTGATGCCCGGGTTTACCAATTACAAAGTCATCAGGGTTATGCCAGAGGACGGCAAGGATTCAATCACCGTTTACAAAGGTTTTAAAGACGAAAAAGTTATCGGTGCTGCCGTGGAAACTTACACAAACAAAGGCTACAGCGGACTGGTGAAGCTTATGGTGGGCTTCAAACCCGATGGCACAATTACCAATATTGAAGTACTGGAGCAAAAAGAAACGCCGGGATTGGGGACAAAAATGACAACGGAAAAATTCAAGGGCCAGTTCAAGGGTAAGAATCCGGCAAATTTTAAGATCCAGGTTACAAAAGACGGCGGTGATGTGGATGCCATTACGGCTGCCACCATTTCGTCAAGGGCATTTTGTGATGCGGTCACCAGGGCCTACAAAGTTTATAACAAAGTAAATCAGGAAAATCAATAAACGGGGGAAAGCGATATGAATCAAAAAGAGAATTTTTTAAAAGGATTTTTTAAGGAAAACCCGGTTTTTGTGATGTTGCTGGGAATGTGCCCCACGCTGGCGGTCACCAATTCGGCCATCAACGGACTGGGTATGGGACTGGCAACCACTTTTGTGCTTGTGATGTCGAATGTTGTGATTTCGCTGATCAAAAACCTGATCCCAAGCAAGGTAAGGATCCCCACCTTTATTGTTGTGATCGCATCGTTTGTAACGATTGTTGATCTGATGATGGCGGGATTTGTGCCGGCATTGCACGAGCAGCTCGGAATTTTCATCCCGTTGATCGTGGTCAACTGCATCGTACTGGGACGTGCCGAAGCGTTTGCATCGAAAAACACGGTCTGGTCGTCGGTACTCGACGGGCTGGGCATGGGACTTGGTTTTGCCATGGCACTGACCATGTTGGGATCGGTAAGGGAGATCCTCGGGAATTATTCATGGTTCGGGTTCAAGTTTATTGATACCGACGGGATACTGGTTTTCATCCTCTCGCCCGGCGCTTTCATCGTCCTGGGTTTTCTGATTGCTCTGGTCAATCAATTCACAAAAAAAGCTTAATCGAAAAAAATCACTGAAATTATGGAATACATCATCATTATCATCGGGACCGTACTGGTAAGCAACATTGTGCTGGCCAACTTTTTGGGGATTTGTCCTTTTCTCGGGGTTTCGGGAAAGTTATCCACAGCAAGCGGCATGGGTGGTGCCGTACTGTTCGTAATGACCATCGCCACCATCATCACCTGGCTCGTACAGCATTATATCCTCGACCCGTTCGGTCTGGGCTTTTTGCAAACGGTTTCCTTCATTCTTGTCATTGCCTCACTGGTGCAGGTGGTTGAGATCATCCTGAAAAAGGTAAGCCCTCCTTTGTATCAGGCACTGGGTGTTTTCCTGCCGCTGATCACCACCAATTGCGCCATCCTCGGTGTTGCTCTGCTTACCATCCAGAAAGAATACACGCTGGTGGAAGGAACGGTTTATGCCATCGGCAATTCTTTGGGCTTTACTCTGGCACTTGTAATCTTTGCCGGAATCCGCGAGCACCTCGATCTGATGGATGTTCCCAAGGGAATGCGCGGAATGCCCATCGCTCTGGTGGTTGCAGGTATTCTTTCGCTGGCTTTTATGGGATTTGCCAATCTGGTGAAACTTTAATCCGGAAAACGCTTTGAATTTCCGTTAATTTTTTTTGGATCAAAATAAACCTGGAATAATTCGCCGGATACAACCCCATGGCGAATCAGCTTAATTTTTTAACAAAACACCTGCGTCTTCGATGCTGGATATGGTCGAAGTTTTTCCAGTTGCTGATCACATTGTGATTGGTTTCGAAAATCCCCGTTGTTTCCATCTGGTCGATACCGTCTTTCAGCATCTCCTTTTGCAATTCGGCAAACAGGATCACCGCTACCCCCGCATTTTGGTATTCGGGGACGACTCCCGTCAAGAGCAGATCAATTACCTCGGGGTGTTTCATCGCTTTCATGATGTGATAAAATCCCGTGGGGAACAATTTCCCTTTTGCTTTTTGCATGGCGGTCGAAAGCGACGGCAACCCCACAACAAATCCCACAATCTTTTCATCTTTTTTTACGATGTTCACATACTTGGGATTGAGCACCTTGAAATATTTCCCGGCATAATATTCGATCATTTCGTCATTGAACGGCGCAACGTATGGAAGGTCTGCAAAAGCCTCATTCAAAATATTAAAAATGGGCTTGATGTATTTTTGCAGCTCTTTTGTCGATTGTGGCTTGATCACTTCAAATCCGTAACGTTTTTTGATGAGCGCCGCCCCCCGGAGGGCTTTATTGTTTGCTTTTTCACCTACGGTGAGCCTGAACTCGATCCAGTCGTTTTCTTTTTCGAAACCCAGTGCTTCGATGTGTGCCTTGTAATAGGGTTTATGATAAACCGATCCGATGGAAGGCAGATAATCGAACCCTTCGATCAGGAGCCCCTGTGTGTCGAGATTTGTAAACCCCAGCGGGCCGTGAATTTTTTCCATGCCCTTTTCTTTCAGCCATGCTTCGGCAGTCTGGAATAAGGCTTCAGAAACGGCTTTGTCGTCAATGAACTCCACACGGGAAAACCGTCCGGCTTTCTCTCCCGTTTTTTTATTGTAATCACGGTTGATGATGGCGGTAATCCTGCCTGCTATTTTCCCGTCTTTCCATGCAGTCCAGAATTTGGTATCGCAAAACCTGAAAGCCGGGTTTTCCTCCGGGTTCATCAGCTTAATTTCATCTTTTCTGATGGGAGGAACCCAAAAAGGATCATCCTTATACAACTCGTAATAAAAATCAACGGCTTGTTTGATCTGTTTTAAAGATTTGACTTCTTTTATCTGTATCATTTTTTTAATGTTTATGCTGATTCGTTATATATTTTGTCACTGAGTAAAACAGTTGGATTGTCAGTTGTTGTTAGTCAATAATCGCCACATATCCCCCACCGGGTGCCAGTTTGATTTTTAGTTTTTGTGTCGGTGTAACCGGTTTTTCAAAATATTTAAAATCAATGGGATTTTTGCCGGCATTAACACCGTCCTGCCAAATTTTGGCAGTGTGCAGTCTGTTGTCCAAAAACGAAAGATCAATCTCAAATTCACGCGGCGTTTCATTGGTCATGGCGCCGATGTACCATTTGCTTTCTTTGCGGTGAGCCATTACCAGATATTTTCCGGCTTCGGCCTCAAATACTTTTGTATCGTCCCATGTTGTGGGGACTTCCTTCAGAAATTCCATCACCAAAGGCTCTTTGTAATAGTTCGACGGGCTGTCGGCCAGCATTTGCAACGGGCTGTTGTAAATCACATACATTGCCAGTTGATGACACCTTGTCCCCTGGCTCATGGGCCTGCTGAAAACGGGATGAAACTGATTGGGGTTTGCATTGATCATGGCGCCGGGAGTATAGTCCATGGGGCCGGCCACCATCCGTGTAAACGGCAAAATCAAATCGTGTGAGGGGGTGATTGCATCGCTCCATTTGTTCCATTCCAGTCCTCTTACCCCTTCACGGGTGATCACGTTGGGATAAGTCCTCCGCAACCCCGTCGGTTTGTAGGCACCGTGAAAATCAACCAACAATTTTCTTTCGGCTGCCGCAGCGGCAACTTTTTCGTAATAGTTCACCATCTTCTGGTCATCACGCTGCATAAAATCCACCTTGATGCCTTTTACACCCCATTGCCGAAACTGATCCAGCGCCTGATCAAGTTGCCTGTCCAGCGTAAGCCAAACCACCCACAGGATGATCCCCACATTTTTTTCTTCGGCATAAGATAACAAACCGGACAAATCGATATCGGGATTCAGAGCAAACAGGTCTTCGGTGTCGGACCAGCCTTCATCCAGAATGATGTACGGGATTTTATATTCTGAAGCAAAATCAATGTAATATTTGTAGGTATCGGTATTGAGCCCCGACTCAAAATCCACTCCGTAGATATTCAGGGCATTCCACCAGTCCCATGCCACTTTGCCGGGTTCGATCCAGAAAAAGTCGGGCAGTTTGTTGGGCGTGGCAAGCTGATATACCAGTTCGCTTTCAATCAACGCACCGTCATTGTCGGTGATGATCATCACCCGCCACGGAAAGGTTCTTTCACCTGTGGTGGCAGCAATATAATCCGCCGTTGATGAAACCACCATGGTACGGTCGTTCTTTTGGGTTTCCTCCAGCGGATATGGCGGGAATTTTGCCGTAAGCAGCGGTTCTCCCTTGTCATTTCCCGTAAGGTACATCCCCGGATAATCCAGCAGATCGGCCTCGGTGATGGCAATGCGAACACCATCTGGTTTGCAAACCAGAGCAGGCACACAGCTCATCTGTTCAGCGGTGATGTCTTTAACTGCCAAAAGCGGATAAGCCCTTTCGGAATGGGTAAGGAAACTCTCCTCCTCCGGGAAATAGATTGAATCGTTGTCCGAAAGGGCAAAAGTAACCTCTTCATTGCTGACAATGATATCACTTTTGAAATTGGTTTTCCATCGGTAAGCAACCCCATCGTTGTACGCCCTGAAGATCAATTCGTAATGACCCTTAAACCGGATGGTGAGCTCGTTGTAATGATCCCTGATGGTTTCGAATTTTTCTTTTACAACGGGAAAAAATATTTCATCCGTTTCAGTAACCGACGACCCTTTGATTTTGACATCCCTGCCCAGCACAGTGCCGTCGCCCAATGTCATCGAAACGGGTGACTGCCCGATGATTTCCTTTTCCTTGAAATCCACCGCATACCAAATGATCTTTCCCGCCTCGATATTGACGAAAATATTTTCGTCGGGAGAATGAACGGTAAAGTGCTGTGAGCGGGCGGCTGAAATCGTGAAAAATAAAATACCCGAAAGCAAAAGGCGAATGATCTTCATAATTAATGGCTTTTGATTGAATAAAATCAGCGCAAAAATAAACAAATTAAACGGCATACGACCGCCCAACATTTCAGTTAAATTTTCACAGGAATCTATTTTTTATATTTTTGTAGGATAAGTCGTTAAAAAATTCAACCTAAAAACCAAAGAATTATGGACACAAACGATACGATTTGCGCTCTGGCCACGCCGGGAGGACAAGGAGCCCTAGCCATTATCCGGATGTCGGGCAAAGATGCTTTTGAGATCGGCGACAGGATCTTCACCCCCCGGAAAACAGATGCAAGCATCAGCAATGCACCCACACACACCATATTGTTCGGCGACATCGGAACCGAGGACGAGTTGCTGGATGAGGTACTGGTAAGTATTTTCAGGAAGCCGCATTCTTATACCGGTGAAGATTCCATCGAGATAACCTGCCACGGTTCTTTCTACATACAACAAAAGATCCTTCAATTGCTAACGGATAACGGTGCGCGCATGGCCGGGCCGGGAGAGTTCACGTTGCGCGCATTTCTGAACGGCAAGTTCGACCTTTCGCAGGCCGAAGCCGTGGCCGACCTTATCGCATCCAATTCCAAGGCCTCCCACGACCTGGCACTGGAACAGATGCGCGGCGGATTTTCGGAAAAGATCGCCAGACTGAGATCCGAGTTAGTGAACTTTGTCTCTCTCATCGAGCTGGAACTGGACTTTTCCGAGGAAGATGTTGAGTTTGCAGGCCGCGAAGACCTGTTAAGGTTGCTGAGGGTCATCCAAAAAGAGATCGGCAGCCTGAAAGGCTCCTTTGCCATCGGCAATGTCCTGAAAAACGGCATTCCGGTCGCCATCATCGGCAAACCCAACGTGGGGAAATCCACCCTGCTCAATGCCATACTTCAGGAAGAGAAGGCCATCGTCTCGGAAATCCCGGGCACCACACGCGACACCATCGAAGATACGATCATCCACGAAGGCGTTGCATTCCGATTTATTGATACCGCCGGACTGAGGGATTCGCAGGACGAGATCGAAAACATGGGCATCGAACGAACGGTGGAAAAGATCAAACAAGCCAGGATCATCCTTTTTGTTTTTGATGTCACCGAGTGTGATGTGGAACGCGTACACGAAATCCTGGAGGAGTACAAAACCCTGATCGAAGACCCCGAAAAAAAAGTCATTCTCATCGGCAACAAAACCGATCGCCTGACCGAAATCCCCGGAGGTTTCAAAGACCTGGTGGAGTTGGAGACCATCTTTATTTCGGCCAAACGCAAAGAGAACATCAACCTCATTGCCGAAAGCCTGCTCAAAACCGTC
>JAOZMX010000103.1 GCA_029934065.1 Bacteroidales bacterium | reverse complement strand
GTAACAATCATTTCCGAATTAAAAAATACTTCACTCCATGAAAAATACCTCAAAAAAACACTTGTTATTTTTCGTAATGTTCTTTTTCCTTCTCTCCGGATTCTTGCCGGCGCAGGTTTTCAGGCAAAGCGGAAAAAATAAAACAGAACGGATAATGCAGCAACATGCCCGGCCGCAAAAAACTGCTGTTGTCCCCGACGAGAACGGATGGGTTTGTATGGGTCCTTCCGGGATGCCCAACTCGCTTTCCTCGGCCAATACATACGGAGTGGGGCAAATCCATCGCATCGCTTTCGATCCTTTCTACGACGGGAACAAAAACCAAACGGTTTATGCCTGTTCTTCCTTTGGCGGGCTGTGGCGCAGCGAAGACAACGGATTGCACTGGGAGATTGTCAACACCGACCACTTGAAATCCACTTCCGTGGCTGATGTTTGCATCAATCCCTTCAACGGAAACGAAATTTTTATCTGCTCCGGCTATGCCGACGGCGGAATGGATTCCCCCTGGGATCCCAACTGGACACATGTTGTCCCCCTTTTTGTCACGGGTGTATATCGTTCCAAAGATTACGGCAAAAACTGGGAAGAGATATCAACCGGTTTGGTCGAGGATTTTGCTTTTCCACACGGGGGGTATTGCCGGAGAATGGTCATCAATCCCTTTAACCCCGATCAGATATTTATCGCCACAACCAAAGGCATCTATTCGACAAGAAATGCAACCGGAAACAAAGTCCGCTGGGAGAAAGTTTTCGATGGCTATGATGGCAACACAGCCGATTTCAGGGGGCTGGCTTTCAAACCGGATGATTCCAACACCATCTATGCAAGCAGCAGGGATATTTTCCGTTCGACGGACGGAGGCAGGAAATGGCAGTGTATCACCGGTGATGCTTTCGGCCTGAAACTCGACACCCTGCCGGATGATTTTACGATTTCACGTATCAACATTGCGGTAACGCCTGCCAATCCCGACAGGTTATATGCTTATATGGTGGGCAAAAAAACATTCAGGGGGAAGAAAAAAGAAGGCGGATACATAGCAATTTTCGAAGATGAGAAATGGCGCATCATTGATGTTCGATGGTCGTCGGGTATGGCTTATTTTTCGGATGGCTGGATTGCCATTGCCGTTTCGCCGGTGGATGCAAATAATATGGTTTATGCCAACTCGAAGGTCATGGGCAGCGAGAACATCGACAGTGTGAAATTCGGTCCGCGATCTCCCTATTGCGGAAGAGGCTTTCATGCCGATGTGCATGACCTTGTCTTTCAGCCCGGTGTTGAAAATCCGGTACTCTTTTGTGGAAATGACGGTGGCGTAAGTGTTAAAGTAAAGCCTGATGAAAAGATCACAGGCTGGGAATACCGCAACGAAGGGCTTGAATCCGCCACGCTCTGGAGCTTTGATGATTCGGAACTGGATGAGGAAAGGGCCATCATTGCCACACAGGACAACGGCACACTGGTAAGGATAGACACACTGGGTAATATGTGGCATTTTATTGCCGGAGGTGACGGCTATTCTACCGGCATTGACGACCGCAATCCCGATATTGCTTATTATTCCGGGGGCGACCGTTCGTTCACGCTTTTTGATTTCAGAACGCTGAAAAGCAACAGTCAGGTAACCAAGCTGCCCAAGGATCCATACAACAACAAGGACCTGGTGATCACGACCAAAACTTTTCCGATGGTGAATCATCCCGTGACGGGGAATCTGTTTTTCGGCTTTACCGAGGTTTTCGAAAAGATCATGGAAAAACCGGACAGGATGACGCCGGTGGAAGATGTTTGGCGGTTGCGCTCGGATATTGAACTGATCGAACCGGCAGCATGGAAGCGCCAGATCACGGATATTGCCATCAGCAAAGCCGACCCCGATGTGGTGTACATCGTTACCGGCGGCCAGCAAAACCCGCCCGATGCCGACTGGCAGTTGAAATCCAGAATCTTTAAATCAACCACCGGCTTGTGTTCAGACAAAAGGAAAAAACGCTGTTTTCACGGAAATTTTTACCCCGGCGAGAATTTCGACAACGACACGCTTGCCATCATTACAGGAATTGCTGTTGATCCGCGCAATGCCGATAGGGTATTTATCAGCTATACGGGTCTGATCGGTCAGTTCAGGGTTTGGTACAGTGACAACGGCGGGAAGAGCTGGCGGAATCTCGACCCCAACGGCATCTTGTCGGATAAACCCGTTAACGCCATTGTGTTTCAGGAAAACAGCAGCGACAGGCTTTATGCCGGTACCGATTTCGGACTTTACACCAAGGACCGCTATTCGGACTGGGAAAAAATAGAAGATTTTCCATCCGTAAGGATCACAGAATTAAAGATCAATCCGACCTATCATAAACTCCGGGTAGCTACGTTCGGACGCGGGCTTTGGGAAGGTCCGCTTGTGGAATGATGCAGCATGCAATACTCCTGAAGTTTGTTCTCCCAAAGTTTGAACAACTATTTTTTTGCCTCTCCGGAATTTGTTTTCCCGGTATCTTTAGCAATCTTTTTGATGGAGATGCCCGTAAATCCGAGGAAGATGGCAACCAGCGGGTTGATGAGGTTGAAAAAAGTGAAAGGCAGGTACGTTAAAGTTGCAACACCAAGTGTACCCGCCATGTAAGCGCCGCAGGTGTTCCACGGTATCAGCGGTGAAGTCAATGTCCCGGAGTCTTCCAGTGTTCGTGAAAGGTTTTCGGGAGCCAGTCCCCGGCGCTCGTATTCCATCTTGAACATCCTTCCCGGCAAAACAATGGCCATGTACTGATCGGAGGCGACGATGTTGGTGCCGAGGCTGGTGAATATGGTGGTGGCGATCAGCGAACCGGTGCCGTGAACAAGTTTCATCAAGGTTTTGACAAGCCGGTTGAGCAGGCCTGTTTCTTCCATCACGCCGCCGAACATCAGCGCCGACAATATCAGCCAGATCACCTCCAGCATGGAGTTCATCCCTCCGCGGTTGACCAGCGAGTCGATGGTTTCGTAACCTGTTGACGTTTCAAATCCTGTGTACATCGCCTTCCACACGCCTGCTATCATTGCCATTGTGTGCGAAAGCTCCGGGCGGTTGATGAACTGTTCGACCTGATGGGGCTGGAAGATAACCGCAAAGATCCCTCCGGTAAGTGCTCCGATCAAAATTGTCGGGAAAGGACGCAGTTTCAGAATGGCCAGAACGATGACCACAAGCACCGGAACAAGCAGCCACAGGCTGGTGCTGAAGTTTGTTCGATGATGCGCAGGGTGTCGTCTTTGATGGTCATGTTGCCTTCGGAGGTGGAGGATACGCCGATGACGGTAAAAATGATCAGTGCGATGACGATACTGGGGAGCGTAGTCCACAGCATGTGACGGATGTGTTTGTAAAGGTTGGTGCCGGCCACGGCGGGTGCAAGGTTTGTTGTGTCGGAAAGGGGGGAGAGCTTATCCCCGAAATAGGCACCGCTGATGATTGCGCCTGCGGTAATACCCATGGACATTCCCATGCCGTGGGCAATCCCGATCAACCCGACTCCGATGGTGCCTACCGTGGTCCACGAACTGCCGATACTGGCGGATATGATGGCTGTGACAATGACAACCGTGGGATAAAATATTTTCGGGTTGAGCAGTTTCAGCCCGTAATAAATCATCGTTGTCACGGTTCCCGACATGACCCATGTCCCAATCAGGGCTCCCACAGCAAGCAAAATGAAAATGGCAGGCAAAGCCTGATTGATACTTTTTGCCACACCGTTGCCCATCGCTTCCCATGAGTGTTTGTTCTTTAACCCGATCACGGCGGCGATCAGGCTACTGAAGGTCAAAGCGATCTGGTTCGGCCCCCAGGAAGCATCCTCTCCGAAAATATACACGGCAAGGGAAAGCATTCCGATAAGGAAAAACATGGGAATCAAAGCATCCAGCAAAGTCGGTTCTTTTTTCATTGTCTCTGTCATTTTGTGTTTTGTTTTAATGAAGTAGAGAATACATGTGCCAATGTAAGAATAATTCTAGTGACCGGGCGGATCGTAAAGCCTGATGAATTCGTATCCGTTGCCCGACCATTCCAAAAACCTGATCATGTCATCCTTTTTAATAACCAGACTGGCTGTGTTGATGTTCGGATGAAAACTGATTCTGTCAGCATTCAAAAGATTTTCGTCAATGTACAGGTAAACATGTTTTTCAATATCGTTGATCAGCCCGAAAAGTGAGACCGAACCGGGCGTCAGCCCGAGGTATTTCAGTAACCGTTTGGGCGAGGCAAAAGAGAGTTTCCCCTGTTTCAGTCTTTTTTCCAGATCATGGATGTCGAGCGGGTAGCGATGATCGCTGATGACAAGGTAATGTCTGTTCCCCTTATGATTGCGAAAAAAGATGTTCTTGCAATGGGCAGAATCAATGTCTTTCCAGTATTTCAGAGCTTCCTCCACCGTGGGGCCCGGCGGATGTTCATGATACTCGTATTCGATACCTAGATCGTCCAAAATGGCATATAACCTGGGGTCTCCGTTCATAAGTAAGTGTTTTTTTCTGCAAAAATAGTTGAAATTCCCGTTGCCGGGATGAGCCGCAGAAAACGGTTTACCATGGCCTGCTTTCGGGCAGCCGGTATTCCACAAACAATTCGATGGCTTCGTATTCGGCCATGCCCAGATTGTCGTATTTCCGTGCTGTATCCCTGTTGCGTTCGATGGCAAAGCGCCAGATCTCCATTTCCGGTGTTCCCGGGAACATCACCTCTTTTTGGCTGGAATGTCTGAAGATGGCGGTACGTTTTTTCCTCAATTCCTCCGGGCTGACGGGTACGGCCATGTCCACATCGGCAACATCCCATTCTTTCCATGTGCCGTGGTAGAGCCATACCCTGCAATCGTCCAGCCATGCATCTTCTTTGATGATATCCAGTGCTTTGGTGATCCCGTCGAAGCATTTCCGGTGTGTTCCGTGCGGATCGGTGAGGTCTCCGGCGGCATAGATTTGATGTGGCTTGATCTGACGCATCAGATCAACGATCGGATTGATGTCTTTGCCGGTCAATGGCGATTTTTTGATGGTGCCTGTTTCGTAAAACGGCATTCGGAGAAATGAAATATGGTTGTGCGGAATGCCGAGAAAGTCGCATGCCAGCCTTGCCTCGGCTTCGCGGATGTAGGTCTTCAGTTGCCGTACCTGCGGAGAATCAATATCGCCGTGTTTTTTGTCCGCAATGTCGCGCTGAATACCATCAAGGTCAATGGGCGGGTTTTGCGAAAGGTTTTCGGTGAAGTAGATGAACCGGAGAACCACATCATCGGTCACGGCGATATTTCCCGAAGTCTGATAAGCTACATATACATCGTGTCCCTGTTGTACCAGCCGGTTGATGGTGCCGCCCATGGCCAGCATGTCGTCGCCCGGGTGGGGGCTGAAGACCAATACTTTTTTGGGATACGGCTTCGCCCGCTCGGGGCGCTGCGAGTCGTCGGCATTGGGCTTGCCGCCGGGCCAGCCGGTAATGCTTTTCTGGAGCATGTTGAATACCTGAAGGTTGATGTCGTATGCCGGGCCGTGTTTCACTACCATGTCGCCGAGGCTGTTGTCGTTGTAATCGCGGTTGGTGAGCTTCAAAATGGATTTGTTCAGCTTTTCGCACAGCCACAAAGTTGCTTTTCTGATGAGCCGGTCGTCCCACTCCACTTCCCGTACGAGCCAGGGTGTTTTAAACCTGATGAGTTCGGCGGCAGCCTCCTTGTCGAGGATGATCTCCGTGTTGGAATGCTTTTGCAGATAGGTGGCCGGCACGGCGTCCAGCACAGGGCCTTCGATGGCTTTTTGCACAATGGAGGCCTTTTTTTCGCCCCATGCCATGAGAATGATGCGGCGGGCCTGCATGATGGTGCCCACACCCATGGTGATTGCTTTGCGCGGTACGTTCTCCGCCGAATGGAAGTCCCCTGCGGCATCGGCAATGGTCAGCGAATCCAGCGTGACCATCCGCGTAGGCGAATTGATCCCCGATCCCGGTTCGTTGAAACCGATATGTCCTGTCCGTCCGATGCCGAGGATTTGCAGATCAATACCGCCGGCACGCCGGATGCTCATTTCATAATCCTGACAAAATTCATATACCTGATCTTCCGGTATTGTGCCGTCGGGGATGTGAATGTTTTCGGCCGGTATGTCAATGTGATTAAAAAGATGCTCGTGCATGAAATACCAGTAACTTTGAACGTGGTCGCGTGCGATGGGGTAATATTCATCAAGGTTGAAGGTGATTACGTTCCTGAAACTCAATCCTTCTTCCTTATGCAGGCGTACCAGCTCACGGTAAACACCCACAGGGCTGGAGCCCGTTGCCAGTCCCAGTACACAGGGTTTCCCTTCGTTGTTCTTTTTGCGGATCAGCTCCGCAATGGTTTGAGCCACTTTTCTGGAAGCGATTTCCGCATTGTCATATACATTGGTGAGCAGTTTTTCGTATTTTCTTTCGAGGCGTTCTTTCACCTCAAGGTTTGCCAATAGATTTTCCATGTTGTCGATTACTTTTTTAAATGATGGTTTTGAGCGTCGTAATAGAGGGCTGCAGCACCAAGTACTGCGATGTCATCCTGCTCCGAGGCGACGATTTTTAATTTCCCTGCGGCATGTTTGTAAGGAAAGGTGTTGACCACTTCCCACATGCTTTTTTCAAAATAGGGAAAGGCTTTGGAGAGCGGGCCGCCGATGACGATGATCTCGGGGTCAACGGCAAAAAGGATGGTTTTGATGAGATGGCCGAGGTTGGTGCCGTAATTTTCGAAAATGGCCAGTGCGATTTTGTCTTTTTTTCTGGCCCGGCTCAAAAATGTATGTGCAGCCACGCCGTATTTATACTCGAAATAGGTGTCGTTGAGGTAATATTCGAAATTGTGATTGCGGAACGGTATCTCACCAAATTCACCTGCACCGCAGTTGGTGCCCGAATAAAGATGTCCCCTGAAAATAATTCCCGCTCCCACGCCGGCACCGATGATCAAACCGACACTGTTTTCGTAGCCGGCGGTTTTTCCAAAATAGGTCTCACCGATGGCGAAGCAGTTGGCGTCGTTATTCACATAAACCTTCACTCCGAAATGATCTTCCAAAATATCTTTGATGTGCACCTCATGCCACGAAGGAATGTTGTGCACCCGGTAAACTATGCCTTTTTCAACATCCACAAGGCTCGGTACCCCGATGCCGATACCTGCAACCTCGTTATCTTTTACCTCGTTGATGATTTTGAAAACTTCGCTCAGTATCTCATCTTCCGGTGCTTTGTTGTTGATCTTTCCGGAAATACTTTTTTCAATCCGGCCGTTTTTTACCTTTCCCGCAACGAGTGTTTTTCCACCGAACGAAATTCCGATAACTGCATTTTCCATGATGGTGTTTTTTTTAATTTACAGTCGTTTTTGCTATGCTCTGCTGTTTGTTTCTGTCGAGATAAAGGGAGGCAGCCCCCAGTACGGCAATATTTTTTTCTTCCGAAAAGAGCACCTCAAAATGTTTCAATCCTTGTTTGTACGGGAACTCGGCGATGCTCCGCAGCATGCTTTGTTCGAAAAGCCTGCGAGCTTCGGCCACCGAACCGCCGATGATCACCTTGCGCGGGTCAACGGCCAGTTTAATGGTTTTGATGGCGTTGCCGAGATGCCGGCCGAACTCCTCGAAAGCCTTTAGTGCAACGCTATCGCCTTGTGAAGCTGCTTGTGCCATCTCTTCACCCTTTTTGCCGTATTTTCCGGTAAAAAACTTTCCGCTGCAATAATCTTCATAAGTTGCATCAAGATACGGGATGTTGCCGAATTCCCCCGAACCGCAGTGAGCGTCGGGAAGCAAAAATCCGTTCTTGATGATGCCGCCGCCCATACCTGTACCCAACGTCAACCCCACAAAATCGCTTTCCGTTCTGCCTTTGCCGTAACGGGCTTCGCCCAGTGCAAAGCAGTTGGCGTCGTTGTCCAGGAAAACGGGAACGTTGAAATGTGCTTCGAGAATATCCTTCAGATGTACTTCTTTCCACGAAGGGATGTTTTGTACATCGTTGACAATACCTTCGTCACGGTTGATGAGGCTTGGGATGCCGACACCGATGCCGAGGATGTTTTCGTTGAACAGTTCTGCGATCACTTCGATGATCACGTCGATGATATCCTGCGGGTTATCGCTGTCGGCAGGAATGAATTTTTTCAGTACGGCGTCGGGAACGTTGCCGTTGATCCTTCCGGCCGCCACTTTGGTGCCGCCAAGGTCCACACCGATCAATGCGCCATGTTTTGATGCTGTCATTACGATTTGAATATTTCTTTTAAACGAATTGTTTTATTGCTGATGATGGGCTTTGCCCAGAAACTGATGCTCAAAATGTACCCGAGGGTGATAAAGAGAAACATCATCCCGGTTTTCAGTGAAGTGATGTCGCTGATGCCGCCGATGAGGATTTGAACCACGGCACCGCCCGCGATCCCGGTCATCAGGATACCGGCAAAGGAGCCGTGGTGTTTCGACACCGAATTCAATCCCAGCGAAACGATGACCGGATACATTACCGAAAGGAAAAATCCCGAAACGGGGAAAGCCCACAATGATACTTCTGCTCCTCCGAAGAGTCCTGCTGCCACGCTGATGATGGCCAGTACGGTGAACCATTTCAGTACCTGTTTGCTGTCAACCAGTTTCAGGAGCACCAGTCCCAAAATACCGCCGATGGTCATCAATCCCCAGAAATAGGAGACGGCATCGGCGCCGGTGGTGTCGGGGTCAAAACCGTGATAGTTGCTCAAAAATTTCGACATCCAGTACGAGATGCCCTGTTCCGTGCCCACATAGGCAAAGATGCCGAGAAAGTACAGGATGACGTATTTGTTTTTGAATAGCTCAAGATAGCTGGCCTTGGAACCTACCTTTTCGTCTTCCTGCAATTCAACTTTCGGAAATCTGACGAACAGGATCACCACGATCATCAGAATGCTCATCAGTGCAAAGACCCAGTAAACCGATACCCATGACAGGTTTTCGGGAACAAGTCCGGACATCAGTGTGATGAAGGGTTTTTCCAGATTGCCTTGGTCGATGTTGGTCACCAGATAGGAATACATCTGCGGGCTGATGAAGGAAGCCGCTCCGAAGATCAATTGTGCCAGAACCGAGTTGAAAGCATAATGCTCCTCACCGCCGGCAACACGCAGCAGCGGATTGATCACAACCTGCAGTACCGCCATTCCCGTGCCGATGGCAAAAAGCGATATCACGAAAACATTGAATTTGGGAAACAGGGCAAAGATGAGTGCCGCAACAAATGCCAGTGCAAATGCCATGATCATCATTCTTTTTTCTCCCCATTTTTCCAGTAAAAACCCGGATGGGATCGACATCACTCCGTAAGCAATAAAAAATGCAAACGGCAGAAAACCCGCCATGGTTTCCGTAAGGTGGTAGCCGGCCGAAACATTCGGGTTGAGTGCTCCGAGGATATTGGTCAAAAACGAGATCACAAAAAATGTGATCAGTATCAAAATTACAATCGTGATGTTTCGCTTCATTTTTTCTTATGTGTTAAATATGTATTTATTGAATTTCCATTAGTTGGTTTTGTCATGATTTTTGCATCTTTCTCCCTTCGGCAAGCTCAGGTCAACGCCTTCGGCAAGCTCAGGTCAACGCCTTCGGCAATTTCAGGGCAGGTGGGCAAAAATCCCGCCAAAACCGACATCTTCCTTATTCTTTATTCCCACGGGCTCAAGCCCGTGGTTATTATTGTTGAACCCCTTTGGGGTTCTAATCATTTTCGTATGTGTCAAAAAAAATGTCATCCATGTTTCTTATGTTTTTATTCAAATAAAAATCCAAATCTAATATTAACCCGCCTTTGCTAAAGTTACGGCGGGCGGGGAAATCTAAAATCGTTAATCTTAAATCTTAAATCCCAAATCCCACATCATCTGTTTCCCTGTTTCAAATTGAACCCATCCACAGCCAATGCCGGATTTTTGCCCGTGAGGTTTTTGTTGCCGATGGTTGCCGTCAGCATCCTTTCCTCGCCCGGTAACAGCGATATGTAATTGTCGGACCAAAGCACCGGTAAAATGGTGCTTTCGCTTTCGGCATCCTTGATTGCGGAATGAATGAAAAAGGCTATTACATTGCTTTTGTTGGTTAATGAAATCGTAAATACGGTTTTTTCGGAACCTTTTGTTTCTTTGATGGTCATGCTTGAAACTTCCGCTTCCGGCATTTTTTCCAGTGCCGTGAAGTCGGCATATTGTTTCGATGGGGTATGGTAATACCAGCCGTCGGGTTCGGCGTCGTAATCCAAAACATCCTGTTTTTCCGACAGCCAGTAAAAATTATTGTCAATTTCGTTGCCTTGTTCATCCTTCAGCCTTAAATCCAAAAAACAGACGGGCTCCCCGGCCAGCCGCTCCGGCAATGTGAATTGCTCTTGGGAACTGTTGGCAGGCAGGTTGATTGTGACTGTTCTTTCAAATATTTTTTTCGACGATAAGCTATACGCACTCACTTTCAAGGTGTAATCGTCTTTATCGTCCAGCCGGTCGTTCACTGTGAAAACCGATCTTCGGTGGTAGTCGTAAACGGCGTGCAGCGGCTGCTGTGCTTTTTTGGCGCCGTAGTATGCGCCGTTGGGCATCAGGTAATAATCGTAAAGCTGCCAGTACATCTCGGGCCATGCCGAGTTGAGCATCCACTGGATCACACCGGTGGCTTTGTAACGGTAGGCCGAGAAGGCTTCAAACATCGGGCGCATCAGCTCGTAATTGAGCATTTGCGCCTTACGGGTGTAGTCTTTAAGGGAGTTGGCTTTGCCGTATCTTGCTTCGAGGGCGGCAGTGTAACGGTCGAGGTTGTTGAATTCGTGGCGTCCGCAATGGTAATCCCACATGGCATTGACGGGCCACAGGTATTGAGGCGACAACATTTTTTCAATACTTTCCTGCGGAGGCACCTGCGCTCCGGGGCCCGTTTCGGTGTTGAATCCGAAAGCGCCTCCGTACAGTGTGTCGGAATACCAGTACACCGGCGGGACATAGGCATAGGGCCCGCGCATTTTAACACCCGTGGTACCTGCTTCCGAAACCCATTCCTTGGCCGAGGCCAGATAGACTCTTGTGGAGTCGTATCGGGCAAAGATGTCGAAATAACGCTCTTCAAGTTCCGGCTTGGGCTTGCAATCGCTGCCGCCCAGCCATGCGAAAATTGAGGGATGGTTGCGCAGCCAGATCACCTGATCCTGCCACGCTTTGCTCATCATTTCGATATCCTTTTGCGAGAGGATGCCGCCGTACTCTTCGCTGCACGGTTTCCCGAGGTAATCTTCCCATTCCCACTGACAGCTCCAGCCCGCCATGATCAAAATGCCCATGCTGTCGCAAAGGTCGTAGAGGTTTTGACTGTTCCCCCAAAAGCCCTCCAGCCGGATGGTGTTCAGGTTCATGTCCTTCACATATTCCAGTTGCGCCTTTACCGATTCGGGCGTGTCGTCAAGCAAAAGCCGGTCCACCCATCCGCCGCCGCGGATCAGTATTTTTTTGCCGTTGATCTTAAATCCGCGATGACCGTCTTTGGTGAAATAATCCGAAATGCTTCGGATGCCGAAATCCACCTCCTGATGTTCCATGATATTTTTTCCTTCACGGTATTCAAATTCGGCTGTGTACAGATGGGGGCTCCCCAAAGTATGCGGCCACCACAGTTCCGGGTCTTTTATATTCAGCTTGCTGAATTCAGCTGACGAAAAAAGTATCTTTTTGGTCTCTTTGGCTTTCAGGCTGATGCTTTTTTTGAACGTGTGGCCGTTGACTTTTAAAACGACCTTTCCCGAGTGAGGCCCGTCGGAATAGTTATTCACTTCAACCGATGCGGTTATTCTTGCAGTGGAAAGGTCACCGGACGGTGTGCCGACAACAAACGGCCTTGAAAGTCCGATGCCCCGGTTGGCTTCGAGGTAAACGGGACGAAAAATGCCCATGTTCTTATCCGGTGGTGCCGGATTCCAATCCACAAATCCGATGGAAAAATCACCCGGCTTTGGCGGATAGACCTCAACGGCAAGGGTGTTTTCTCCGTTCCTGACATACGAAGTGATGTTGAACCGGTAGTTTTTGAAAGCATTGTTGACCGAAACCGTATCGGCAATCTTCCTGCCGTTAACCCAGATGTTGGCCTTGTAGTTGATTCCCTCAAAAGTCAGCATCAGAACGGCCGGCAATGTGTCGAGCGAAAAGGTATTGCGGTACCACCATGCAGAACGAAACGGTTCCCCGGATATCTTTTCCAGATTGTCATCCAAAAAAATATTTTCGTAAACGCCGTTGCTTACAAGCGTGTGCAACACGGTGGACGGAACGGCCGTTGGTTGCCACCCGTTGACGGAGAAGCCCGGCGTGCTTATCTGTTCACCGCCTGCCGTTACTGACTGCGAAGAGGTTATCATCCAGCCGTTGTCGAGCAATCGGGTGTAATGGCCTCCTTGGTTTGGCTTATGGCAGGATTGTAATCCGGCAACCATAACCACTGAAACTAATAATCGTAAACAGGCTTTGATGCAATTCATAAAATCGTCCTATATAAATTATGGTGTAAAATGTATTCTTTGATCAAACGAGGGTGTAAAAGTATAACGTTTGAAAATAATATGCAAAAATTTGCACAAAAAAATTACAAAAAGAGCAAATTTTTATCGTTTCAAAATAATGAATCCGGATTTTGTTATTTGGATTAAAAATAAATAACGAAAAATTCAGGCCAATGGGCCTCCTCTTTGTGTAAAAATGAATAGTTATTAATTATTGGAGTAACAATGTGTTAAGGTGTATTTGTTTATGTCCTGTTAAAATATTTTATGTAAATGATTGCCTTGGTGTTGAAAAAATATTAATGAAAAAATTTGT
>JAOZMX010000102.1 GCA_029934065.1 Bacteroidales bacterium | reverse complement strand
CTGTTGTTGCAGCGGGAGAATGTTTTTCCGTGCAATGATATGCTTTACCTGTTCGAATAGTTCTGAATAGATCGCTTTTGCCATATTCAATTGTTATTACAGGAGTCATCAGCTTTAACAGGCATTTATACGGCGAACCCCATCGCCGGGGCAAAGATAAAAGATATATGTTCAAGGAATTGTTTTATCCGAAGATCATCCTGACCAGTTTGTCTGCATTCTTTTTGTTGAGGTAATTTTTCTCAAGAAGTTGCACCCGGTTTTGTAACAGCGATGTGTCGAAGTCTTGCTTAAAGAGAGTATCCAGTTTTTGCCTGATCATTGTGGGGTTTGTTGCCACCTCACACAGCGGTTCGAGCCCTGTGCCTTGTATCATTTCGGGATTGACAAGACAAAACCGACCGTTGAAAAGCGTATTGAGCAGTTTCAGCTTCAGGCCTGTCGCCTGAAAAGTGATCAGCACATTGACATGAGCGTTTTTGATCAGATCAAACATCTCTTTGTCGTCGGGATTCCCGATCAATTCGACGTTCTTGTACTGCCCGGCCATCCGTTTTAAGTTTTTTGGAGCATCCTTGCCCGCAATAACCAGCCGGTGAGGACTTCCCGAAAAAACTTCCCTGATGAGAAAAGTTGCAGCCTTGTGGTTTTCGGCCACGGAAAGATTTCCGTGATAGAGGGCGTAATCGCCTTTGCCGGGCAGAGCCGAAACTTTTTCGTTGGGGTGAAAACTCGGCAGGTAAACGACGTTATGACCGGGAAAATGTTTTTTCAGATAATCCGTGTCGCTTTGTGATACCGCCAGCATCAAACCGGCATGGGTCAACTGTTTTTGGAACCGCTTCAGCTTGAATGCCTCCGACAGAAAATAGAATTTTTTGAACGGATGTGTTGCCGCTTTGAAAAGATGAAAATAATATTGATGCTCGATGTTGCTTTCGCGGTAGATTTTCTTTTTTCTTTTCAACATCTCATCACTTAACAGGGAACAGGTGTGCAATCCCTCGAACAGAACGGGATGCCCGTCGGCAAGCAATCGGGATTTCAGGGCTTCCGATTCCCTGCTCTTGACGATAAAGGGTTTGAATGAAAAGGCAGCGGAAAAGCCCTGTTTTCTCGGATAATAATGGATCGTTTCACATAATTCGTCCAGTTCGGCGGCTTTTTCCCTTCCGTACTGAAAACAGTGCAGGTGAATGTGCACGCCGGCCTTTTTCAGCGCGCGTAATTTGTAAAAAACGTCAATCACTCCACCGTAATCCGGAGGGTAGGGTACGTCGAAAGATACGATATGCAAATGTTTTTCAGACATATTTCCGCAAAACTTCCCTTAATTTTTCCTGTTCGTTTTCCCAGTTCAGTATCCCGGCCGCTATACGGCAATTTTCTTTGTATTGCCGCAACTGTGTTTTATCGGAGAGCATGGCATTAATTTTTTCAGCGATTTTTTTTGGTTCGTGGCTATCAATAATTTCACCCACCTGGTATTTGTCGATGATTTGTTCGATCTCGGGCAGGTGCGATGCCAGCACGGGCACACCGGCATGAATATAATCGAACAGCTTGTTGGGCAAGCTGTAGCGGTAATTGATGTTGGTATCCTTGTCCAGTGTCAGGCCGATGTCGGCCAGGACTGTGTATTGCCGGAGCGTTTCAAAAGGCATTTTGGGAAGAAAGGTGATCCTGCCGGAAAGATGCATCGCTTCGGTATTGGCTTTCAAAATGTCAATCACGTCGCCGCCGCCGATGATCAGCAAATGTGCTCTGCTCACATATTGCATGGCCTCCACCAGTTCTTCCGCACCGCGCTGAATGTTGATGCCGGCACCCTGCAACAGGATTAACGGCTTATCTTCCGGCAGATGCAGCTCTTTTTTGGTTTTTTGTTCTGCCGGAGCATAAGCCGGCGGAATGTTGCGCACCACATGGATTTCGTTGCCGTATTGTTCTTTGAAAAGGCGGGCAATGGAATGGTTTACCGTGATGACGTCTTTGAGTTTTGGGAAAATATGTGCTTCAATGGTTTTCCAAACCTTTTGCACCCCTTTGCGGTTGACCAGCTCGGGGGTTTCGGTAAAATACTCGTGGCTGTCGTAAACCACGGGGATGTTCTTAAAACGATGAATGATGTAGTTGGGCAGCAACGTATCAAGATCGTTGGAAAACAAAAGACCGGCAGGGTGGAACAACAAATAAAAAAAGAGCCTGATATTGTATTCGGCATAAAACATGGGACCTTTTTCGAACAGCAGTTTCATCCGGTGCATCCGGTAATTCCGGCGGGGAAGGGGCATGCTGTCGCGTTTTTTGCGCCCCACAAGCAATACCGAAAAACCCATATCAATCAATGTGTTGCATGTTCTGTTCACCCGTTGGTCGGTAACCAGATCGTTGATGACGGAAACAATGACTTTTTTCAATGTTGAACTCTTTTGTGTTTGCGAAAATATAAAATTTAACCCAAAACCTGAAGAATGTATTATTTTAGCAGGCGGTTTCGGTTGCTCCGGCAAACGGGCAAAAGGTGAAATTTCGGTAAATTATTGTCATGTTTGAAATCAAAAAATATCATCCGTTAAAAAGTCTCAACACATTCGGTGTTGAAGCCACTGCAAAATATTTTGCCGAACTGACCTGTCGCGATGAGATTCTTGAATTTATCAACAATCCCGAATATCAACATTTACCAAAACTGATCCTCAACGGAGGGAGCAACATTCTTTTTACGGGCGATTTCGACGGTGTGGTGATGAAACTCAACACCGGCCACATGAAGGTTGTTAAAGAAGATAACGATAATGTTTGGGTTGAAGCCGGAGCCGGTGTCAAATGGGATGACCTTGTGAACTTTTGTGCCGACAACGATTGGGCGGGACTGGAAAACCTTTCGATGATACCCGGCAACGTGGGGGCGGCACCGGTGCAGAATATCGGCGCTTACGGCGTGGAGCAAAAGGATTGCTTCTGCCGTTTGCAAGCGGTGGAACTGGCAACGGGAAAGGAACTCGAATTTTCGAAACATGCCTGCCTGTTCGGCTATCGCAACAGCATTTTCAAACATGAACTGAAAGGAAAGATGCTCATCCTGTCGGTTACCTACCGGTTATCGAAAAATTCGAAATTCAACACGCAGTACGGCACCATCAAGCAGGAACTGGAAAAGATGGATGTGCGGCATATTACGGTAAAATCCATCGGTGAAGCCGTTCGCAGAATACGAAGAGCCAAACTTCCCATGCCGGAAGAGGTGGGCAATGCGGGCAGCTTTTTCAAAAATCCGGTTGTTGACAAACACAAATATTACATACTTTCCAACGATCATCCCGGACTGGTGGCCCATCCGGTGGATAAAACACATTACAAAATATCGGCAGCATGGCTGATCGATTCGCTCGGCTGGAAAGGCAAACAACGTGGTGATGCCGGAGTGTGGCATGCTCATGCACTGGTATTGGTTAACTACGGAAATGCCACGGGAAAACAGATCATCAACCTTGCCGATGATATCCGCCGGTCGGTTTTCAATGCATACGGCATCGAACTGGATCCGGAAGTGGTGATCGTGTAAAATGCATCCGGTAGCCACTATTTTTTCAGCATTTAAAAAAGCCGGCAGGAACTTCTTTGCCGGCTTTTGCTTTTTACCTCGCTTTTTGGCGCAAAAGAGAAACAAAAAAGCCACCCGGAAAAAGCAGGTGGCTTGGTGGTATTTGAAAAGAATTTTCAGACAGGTTAATCAGCAAAAAGCGGAAAGTCCTTCATCATTTTGTTGACTTCGGCTTTTACGGCCATAAGATTCTTTTCGTCGTCGAGTTTGCTGATGACGCTGTCGATCAATTCGACGATCACCGGCATGTGCTCTTCTTTGAGTCCGCGTGTTGTAACGGCAGGTGTACCCACACGCAGCCCGGAAGTCTGGAAAGGACTGCGGCTGTCGAAAGGCACCATATTTTTGTTTACCGTGATGTCGGCCTGCACCAGCGTGTTTTCAACCTGTCGTCCCGTGATGTCGGGGAATTTGGTCCGGAGGTCAATCAGCATCAGGTGGTTGTCGGTGCCGTTGGAGATCACGTGATAACCTTTTTCGACGAAGGCTTTGGCCATCACGGCGGCGTTTTTCTTCACCTGAAGGATGTATTCCATGTACTCGTCGGTAAGGGCTTCGCCGTATGCCACGGCTTTGGCAGCGATCACATGTTCCAGCGGGCCGCCCTGAATACCGGGGAATACAGCGGAGTTGAGGATCATCGACATGGGTTTTACCGTTCCTTTTTTGGTGGTGAGTCCCCAGGGATTTTCGAAATCTTCACCCATCAGTATCATCCCGCCGCGCGGTCCGCGCAAGGTTTTATGCGTAGTGGTGGTAACGATGTGGCAGTGAGGCAACGGGTCGTTGAGGATTCCTTTGGCAATCAGTCCGGCGGGGTGGGCAATGTCGGCCATGAGGATGGCGCCCACTTTGTCGGCGATATCGCGCATGCGCTCGTAATCCCAGTCGCGCGAGTAGGCCGAAGCACCAGCAATGATCAGCTTTGGCTTTTCGCGCAGGGCTGTTTCTTCCATCTGGTCGTAGTCAACGAGGCCCGTTTCTTTGTTAACCTCGTAAGCCACCGGATGGTAGAGTATTCCCGAGGAGTTAACGGCCGAGCCGTGCGAAAGGTGTCCGCCATGCGACAGGTCGAGACCCATGAAGGTGTCGCCCGGCTTGAGGCAAGCCAGAAAAACAGCCATGTTGGCCTGCGCTCCCGAGTGTGGCTGCACGTTGACGTATTCCGCATCGAAAAGCTCTTTGGCACGGTCAATGGCCAGTTGTTCGGTTTGATCCACATTCTCGCATCCGCCGTAATACCGCTTTCCGGGATACCCTTCGGCATATTTGTTGGTCATTACCGACCCCATGGCTTCCAGCACCTGATCGCTGACAAAATTCTCGGAGGCAATAAGCTCAATGCCACGCATCTGGCGCTCTTTTTCCTGATTGATGATGTCGAATACCTGATTGTCTCTTTTCATTATAAAATTTTTTAGTTGTTGATGTTTGTGTATTAGTTCGTTGATATTGCGTGCAAAAGTATAATTTATTTTCAATCCTTTTTGTTAATAATCCTTACATCATCTTATATTGTCCCGCCTGACGGCAAACGATAAAACGACAGCGGTTTTGTTTGATTTTCAAAAAAAATCTGTTGCGGAATTTTTTTCTTCAACCGAAAAACCATTATCTTTGCTTGCAAAATACCAATAGGGGTGCCTTTTGTGGAAGTCCGCAAATAAAAAAGGGCTGAGATCAAACCCATGGAACCTGATCCGGGTAATGCCGGCGAAGGGATAAATGGTTCCCATGACCTTGTTTCCTCTATTGATTTTTAATTCAAAATAAAAATGTTGAACTTAAAAATCAATCGAAAAATGAAAAAATCAGCAGTGCTTTTTTGCCTGACGGTATTGCCGCTTCTGCTTCAGGCGCAATTCAGCATTACGGGAACGGTGAGCGATTCGGTTACCGGTGAGCAACTGCCGGGAGCACACATCATCATCCGGAACACATACTATTTTACCGTGAGCAATCCGGACGGAACATTTAAGTTTCAAAACCTGAAACCCGGCAACTACACGTTGAAGGTCTCTTTTATGGGATATCGCGAGTACATTAAAAACATTGATCTGAAGGGGGATGTAAAGATTGATGTTTTGATGCAGCCTGCGGCGATCCTTGAAGATGAGGTGGTCATTTCAGCCACGCGTGCTTCGGCGAAATCCCCGGAAACATTTCAAAATATCAGCAGAAAATCCTTGAAAGCGGAAAATCTCGGAGAAGACATTCCGTTTTTGCTGAAAAGTACGCCGGCCGTGGTGTCCACATCGGATGCAGGCGCCGGGGTAGGGTACACCAACATCAGGATCAGAGGAACCGACATTACCCGGATCAACGTGACCCTCAACGGTGTTCCCGTGAACGACCCCGAGTCGCAGGGCGTTTTCTGGGTGGACATGCCGGACCTTGTTTCTTCGGTGGACAACATTCAGATTCAACGGGGTGTGGGAACATCAACCAACGGTGCGGCGGCTTTCGGGGCAAGCATCAACATTCAGACACAGAAACTCCGGGAAGACCCTTATGCCGGGTTGAGCAGCTCGGCCGGCAGTTACAACACATTCAAGAACACCCTCCGCTTCGGAACGGGATTGATCGCCGGGAAATGGGCCTTCGACGGGCGACTGTCGAAAATCTCTTCCGACGGTTACATTGACCGTGCTTTTTCAAATTTAAGATCGTTTTATGTGTCGGGTGGCTACTACGGGAAAAATGACATTTTTAAGGTGATCGTTTTTTCGGGAGAAGAAAAGACATATCAGGCATGGTACGGCGTTCCGGGCGACAGCCTCGCCACCAACCGCACCTACAACCCCGCCGGCGAATACGTTGATGCCGACGGCAAGATGGCCTATTACGATAACCAAACCGATAATTACCGGCAGGATCATTACCAGTTGCACTATTCCCATGCTTTCAATCCGGGATTGAACATCAATACATCCCTTTTCTACATACGGGGCGGAGGGTATTACGAAAATTACAAACCCGATCAGAAATTCTCGAAATACGGCCTCGACGACGTGATCATCGGCGGCGACACCATCACCACCACCGATATGATCAACCGGAAACATCTTTCGAACGATTTTTACGGATTGACCATGTCGGTCAATTACAACAACCTGAAAAAACTCCAAATGACCTTTGGAGCGGGATACAATTATTACGACGGCGATCATTACGGAAACATCATCTGGGCCCAATATGCCGGAAACAGCACCATCGACAGCAACTGGTATTACAACACAGGAATCAAAAAACAATACAACCTGTACGCCAAAGCCAATTATCAGATCAATGATCCGCTGAATGTGTATGCCGACCTTCAGGTGAGGGGGATTACTTACGATATTAGCGGAACGCTGGACGACTTGCAGGATATCACGCAAGCACATTTTTTCAACTTTTTCAATCCGAAACTCGGTGTTGTTTATGATTTCAGTGTACGTCATCAGGCCTATTTTTCTTTTGCCGTTGCCAACCGTGAACCCACCAGAAGCGATTACCGCGATGCCGATAAGGATCATGTTCCGCAGCCCGAAAGGCTTTACGATTATGAGCTGGGGTATGTTTTCAAATCCGATAGGGTCAGGATTAATGCCAATCTTTTTTACATGAATTACAAAGACCAGCTGGTACTGACGGGAGAGATCAACAATGTGGGGGCGCCCATATTTACCAATGTGCCGAAAAGTTACCGTACGGGGCTTGATCTTATGGGAGGCTGGAAAATCTCAAAGAAATTCCGGTGGGAAGTAAACGGCAGTTTCAGCAGTAACAAAATCCTGGATTTTACGCAATATGTGGATGACTGGAGCCCGCCGTACGGGCAGATCACCAGGGAACTCGGAAAAACCGACCTTTCGTTTTCCCCCTCTGTTGTGGCCAACAGTACGTTGAGCTATCAGCCTGTGAAACGTTTGTTCATCAAACTGATCTCGAAATATGTCGGAAAACAATACATTGACAATACCTCCAGTCCCGATTGGGCACTCGACCCGTGGTTCGTCAATGATGTGATGGTCAATTATTCGTTGCGGACGAAATTCATTAAGGAGATCGGCTTTTCGTTGATGGTCAATAACATTTTCAGTTTCAAATATGAATCGAATGCGTGGGTGTACCATTATTATTACGACGGAAAAGAATACGCACTGAATGGCTATTTCCCCCAGGCCCCAATCAATTTTTTAGGGGGGATTTCACTGAAATTTTAACGGGAATTTGATCTTATTCTCCGGCAAACGGAAAAGTTTTCCTTGCAATATTCGTATGAGGGCTAATGATAGATCAGCATGAAAATGACCGGAATGATGATGCCGGCGGCTGTGAGCCATGCTCCGCGACCGGTAATGCCGTTTTTGCCTCTCAAGATGAACAGCCCGGAGACGGCAAGCAGCACCAGCCCGATGGCATAGGCATCGGCGAACCAGGTCCACCAAACCACAGGATTGTAATGCAGGTAGTTGAACTCCTTGAGGATGGGCCGGCGACGCATTTTTTCAATGACGCCGTGCCCCGATTCAACATCAATCAAAGCCGTGCCGCCATCCAGAAATATCTTGAGCGTACCCGGATTGGGGAAATAAAAATTCTTGAAATTACCCCTTTCACCGTATTTTTCGAGTAATGCTTTCACCTGCTCTTTGGAAATATTCCGGTCCACAGGCTGGTCGAGGATTATTTCGGTGCGGGTGATGCGGTAGTTGGGGTTCCAGTCGTCCAGATGGTTGATGGCGATACCCGAGACACCGTAAATGATGGACATGAAAAAGAAAAAATATCCGAGATCGCGGTGGATGGCTCGGTTCCACTTTCTCCATTTTACTTTTGCCATAGGATGGTTGGTTTTATGTTTGTAAAATAAAAAGGCCGGTATGCTCCGGCATTCCGACCTTTATGATCTTTTCGGGAAAGATCATTTTTTTTCTTTGTATTCGATGGCTTCGATGGAATAAAACGAAAGATGGTCTTTGCCGCTCTCTTTCAGTTGCTGGCGTAAATTGTTGATCTGTTCCAACTGGGCATCGGCATCTTCTTCTTCTCCTTCATGTCCCTGGCCGCCCTGATGGAGCTTCATTTCGCCTTCGGCGCCACCGGTTTTTATTTCATTTTCCCTGTTGGAAAGAAAGGCTTCGTCAACCCTCATTTCTTCCACTGTGCCGGTTACGATCACATCGCTACCTTCAAGCTCGCTGTCGAATGCCGGAACATCATCACCTGCGGTGATCTTAACACGGTCTTCGGATTCCTCACCGACGATGAACATTTTCTTGCCGCCATGCTTACAGGTGTGAACCACCGTACCTTCGATTGTTATTGTCTTACCCACAAAACCGGCGGGATCATCCAGAAAATCCTTAACCGTTACCTGAACGATCTCCTGCGGTTCGTTGGCCTGTGTTTGTTCTTCTTTTACAGAAGTGTTGTTGCAGGCAGAAAATAAAATCGCAATCATTGCTATAAAAAATAATTTCTTTGTCATAAATACCTCCGGTAAATTTAAGTTGCGTTACTTTTAATTTGTAATAAATTTTTTAATTTGCGGATGCAAATATAGATGATTTGTTTTACAAAACATGTTAATATGTTGAATTTTTCATATAATCTTTTTTTATCATTAATAAAACACTAAATATCAATATGGAAGAACAGGAATTAGGAATCGGATCGCGGGTGAGACATCCGGAGTTTGGCGCAGGTGTCGTGGTTCAGGTGACTGGCGAAGCGTACGAAATTATTTTTATTGAACATGGCTGGCGGAAAATATTAAAATCCTTTGATGCGCTTGATATCATTGAAGTGATGGAGCCCGACCGGGACCTGATCAGCTATGCCGAAGTGGAAAACATGATGGTAAAGGTTATCCGCCGTTTTTCCGATATGCAGGAAACCGTTGACCTTGGCGACAAATGGAAAGGTGGAATGATGGTACTGGAACCGGGACGCAAAGAGCTTTCCTCCAAAACAATTCCCATCGAAACCTTTTTTCATAAGATCGTGATGGTACGCGACAGACTGCGGGTTATGGAACAGCGCATCAATACCAGCAATCTTACGGATGAAGAAAAAGTTAACCTTCAGCAATACATTACCCGCATTTACGGAAGTTTGACGAGTTTCAATATTTTGTTCAAATACAAATCGGATCAATTCACGGGAGAGAGATCATAAGGCGGTTCTATACAGGTTGTTTCGGGGTCTTGTCTTCACCATGTCCGTAAAAACTTTCTTTCAGAACGGGACAGCAATTTTTCTTCAGCAACAGGAACCGAATCAAAAAATAATAGGTGAAAACCACCCCTGTGATTAAACCGGTGACATTGTAGAACAGGTCAACCGGATTGTAGCGGCGTCCCGGAATGATAAGCTGATGCACTTCGTCGATGGATCCGAACAGGGAGCCGAGCACCAGGATCAGGATCAGTTGTGTTGCCGTGAGTTTTAGCTCCGAAGAGAGTTTTGCCATCACCACAAGAAATCCGAGAATGAAGTAAACCCCGAAATGGAACACATAATCGAGCCTGATCTCAAAAAAGTCCGTTGCCCGTATCTTCGGATTGGGCAGGTAAGGAACGGAAGAGATGAGAAAGATCAAAAAAAGCCAGACATACACCGATATCCGGTAAAATTTTCTTGAGCATAAAAACGAGGGTATTTTCATGATGTTTTGTTGTCGTTTTTTTTGGCTTTTCTTTTGATGTTCCATGCAATGAGGTAGAAGATGCCGGGGATCAGAAAGGGCAAGGAAAACAACAGCATATCGCCCCAGCCGCCGAATACTTTGCTGAATCCCACATAGTAGGCCAGAAATACACCGGCAAGAATAAGCAGCAGCCCGCCGATATTTTCCAGTTGCCATCCCACAACGTAAGCCGCCAAGGCAAAAACCGAAACCGTGATAACGTACGTCAGATCGAAAGTGCCGGGTGCGTTTTTCAGGGTTTGAAAACCGTCGGCAAACATGAACGACAGAAAAAACACGATCCCCAGAAACCCGGCCAATCTGCCGTGCCACCTGAAAGACCGGTACTGATCCATGGGAGGCTTGTCCTTAAATTTCATAATCTTTGTCTTTTTTATTTCACCGTAATGTTCGAGCTCATCACGCCATCACGTGTCTGATTTATCTATCCTTAACGCAAAACACCGGAAAAGTAATACACCGGCCGGAAGGTTTCTTTGGCAGGATTCCATCCGGTAAGCTTTTTGGGTTAGCGATGAAGCGCCGGCATCAATAAAAAAAGCCTTGAATATGATCTTCAAGGCTTTGGTGCCCAGAACAGGAATCGAACCTGCACTTCCCAAAGGAAACTAGTCCCTGAAACTAGCGCGTCTACCAATTCCGCCATCTGGGCTTTTGCGGCTGCAAAAATAATATTTTCTGTTTGCAGCGCAATATTTTTTGATAATTTTTATCCCTTTCGTCCGGGATAGACTTTCAGCGCTTCTTCCAGTGCTTTCATGGCATGTTTCAGGTCGTCAACATTCAGCACATAGCTGATCCTTACTTCATCCATTCCCCTGCCTTTGGTTGAGTAAAATCCTGTTGCCGGAGCCAGCATCACGGTTTCGTTGTTGTAATTGAAATCTTCCAGAAGCCATTGGCAGAATTTGTCGGAATCGTCGATGGGAAGTTTGGCCACCACATAGAATGCTCCCGACGGGTTGGGACAGAATGCACCTTCCATGCGGTTGATGGCTTCCACCACCGTATCGCGGCGCTTCAGGTATTCGTCCAGCACTTCGTCGAAGTAGCTGTCGGGTGTGTTGATGGCGGCTTCGGCGGCAATTTGTCCGAAACTTGGCGGACTCAACCGGGCTTGTGCAAATTTCATGGCGGTGTCCATCAGCTCTTTGTTTTTCGAGATCATCACACCGATGCGCACACCGCACATGCTGTACCGTTTGGATACCGAATCAATGAGCACGACATGCTGTTCAAGTCCTTCGAGGTTCATCACCGAATAATGTTTTTTGCCGTCGTAGCAAAACTCGCGATACACCTCATCGGCGATCAGGAACAGATCGTATTTCAGGGCAAGGTTTTTCAAAACTTCAAGTTCTTCCCTGCTGTAAAGGTATCCCGTTGGATTGTTGGGATTGCAGACAAGAATGGCTTTGGTCTTTCCGGTGATGGATTTTTCAAATTCCTCGATGGGGGGAAGCGCAAAGCCCGATTCTATTGAAGAGTTGATGGGTACCACATTGATGCCTGCATTTGTTGCAAAACCGTTGTAATTGGCATAAAACGGCTCCGGAATGATGATCTCGTCGCCCGGATCCATGATGGATTGCATGGTAAACAGCAACGCCTCGGAAGCTCCCGCACCAACGATGATCTCCTCGGCAGTGATGTGGATGTTGTGTTTTTTGTAATAATCGGCCAGCTTTTCACGGTAGGAGGCATTGCCTGCCGAATGGCTGTATTCCACCAGCGAGCCGTCGAAATTACGGATGGCTTCCAGTGCAATTTCCGGCGTTTTGATGTCTGGTTGCCCGATATTGAGGTGGTAAACCCTGATTCCTCTTTTTTTTGCAGCTTCGGCATAGGGCACCAGCTTGCGTATGGGCGAGGCGGGCATCATTTTTCCTTTGGTTGAGATATTTGGCATTTGAGTATAATTTTTTGATAAACAATAAAAAAGCCCGGATAAAAAAATCCGGGGCAAAGTTGGTAATTTTTTATGATAAACAATGTATGTTTGATCAATAAATCATTCCATCATTAATCATTATTTTTTTTGTCCTACGGGTTTCGGCTTTTGCGGCGTTGCCTTGTTTTCGTCGGGCAGCACCTCGCCTTTAATTCTCAAAACAATAACATCGTTGATCGCATTGGATCGAATGGTGATGGTTTTGTTGATCTTGCCAACGCGGTTGGTTTTGTACTCAACTTTAATTACATCGCTATGTCCGGGTAAAATCGGTTCGCGGGGCCATTTGGGTACGGTACATCCGCAGGATGAATGTACGGCGGTAAGTATCAACGGCTCTTTGCCCGTGTTGGTGAATTTGAATTCGCACTTACCATCGCCTTTGTAAGGTATTGTTCCGTAATCATGAACGGTTTTTTCAAAAGAGAGAAAAGGTGCGTTGGGATTTTTCTCTGTGGATTGTGCCGGTTTGTTTGAAGTGCTGACCTGTCCGTAAACCGTAAATGCTGCAATAACAATTGTAGCAATCAATAATATGGCTTTTTTCATCATTCTGAATTTTTTAATGATTGTCCCGGTTAATTATCTAATTTGTAAGAACATCGCAAAGGTATAACAGAAAAGTCGTTTGAATGAAGCATTAACGAATATTTGGTTTTAATTTTTGTTAAATCGTCTTTTAGCGGCGATCAATCAATTTGTTGGAAAGTGTAATTTAAAATCGATTTTAAAAAATCTTTTTGTTTATTTGACCCCGAAG
>JAOZMX010000101.1:11295-13056 GCA_029934065.1 Bacteroidales bacterium | reverse complement strand
AGCTGAATTACTATCGAAATTGAAGGAACAACGCACCTTAACCAACAACATTTTGAAGAGCTGCTATTTGGAATGAATTTAAGATTATTCTTTGCATTTTTCACTACTTTTGCCATTCATTTTTCATGGGTGTATTCCCGTTTCACTTAATAATTAATGGTTGAAATTTAAAAAATGAAAAAATACGATAAACTGGTAAAAAATGCTGCGGGGAGAATGGTTCCCGCTATCATCAACGGTGAGGAGCATGTTCCTTATCAGGGAGTGGGAAAATACAAACCGCAGGGGCGGAAATTTGCGCCGCGCATACCGAGTTGTGCCGATTATCCCCTCGACGGCAACAAAACTGTCCCCACACTGAAAGAAGCTTTGATCAAAGCCGGTCTGCGCGATGGTATGACCATTTCCACACACCATCATTTCAGAAACGGCGACATCATCGCCAATCAGGTTTTTGATATTGCCAAAGAACTGGGAGTGAAAAATCTTCGCTGGTATCCATCGGCCTCGTTTCCGTGTCACGAACATTTGATCCAATATCTTGAAGACGGTACCATCCATCATATCGAAGGCAGCATGAACGGTCCTTTGGGTAAATTTGCTTCCGAAGGCAAAATGAAAGGGCTTGGCGTATTGCGCTCGCACGGCGGAAGGTATCAGGCCGTTCAGGACGGCGAAGTGCAGATCGACATCACTGTGATTGCTGCACCCACGGCCGATCCGTTTGGTAATGCAACCGGCGACAGAGGGCCCGCTGCATGTGGTCTGCTGGGCTTTGCCCTGGCCGATTCGCAGTATGCCGACAAGGTTATTGTTGTTACCGACAATCTGGTGCCGTTCCCTTGTGTCCCATGGCAAATCCACGGCAACTATGTGGATTATGTGGTTAAAGTGGATCAGGTGGGGATTCCGGAAAAGATTCTCTCGGGAACCACACAGATCACCAAAAGTCCCGACCGGTTGCTCATTGCCGAGATGACCGCACAGTTTTGCGATGAAGCCGGCATCATTCATGACGGCTTTTCCTATCAGGCAGGTGCAGGCGGTACGGCGCTTTCCATCGGGATTTATTTTGGTGATATCCTGAAAAAACGCGGCTGGAAAGCAAGGTTTATCCGTGCCGGAAGCAATAAATATCCTGTGAAGATGCTGGAGGAAGGCTTGGTGGATTATATCCTCGACGGACAAACATTCGACCTTGAAGGCGTGCGTTCCATGCGCGAAAATCCCGGTCATATCAACACAAGCCCGTTCACAAGCTACAACTATCACAGCAAAGGAAACTTTGCCGGTATGGTGGATGTGGTCGTGCTGGGTGCTACCGAAGTGGATGTGAATTTCAATGCCAACGTGGTGACCCACTCCGACGGCTATCTGCTGCATGGTATCGGCGGCTGGCAAAACTGTCTCTTTGCCAAGACAACGATTCTTCCCATTCCGCTTTTCCGCGACCGCATGCCGGTGATCCGTGATGAAGTGACAACGCTTTGCGGACCCGGAGAGCTCATTGATGTGATCGTTACCGAGCGGGGTATCGCCATCAACCCGCGCCGTACCGACCTGATCGAAAAAATGAAGGATTCACCCTTGCCCATCAAAACCATTGAAGAGTTGAAGGACGAAGCCGAGAAAATTTGCGGTGTTCCGGCAAAACCTGACCTTGACGATGAGATCATCGCCGTAATTAAATGGGTGGACGGCACGGTGATTGACGCCGTGAAGAAGGTTAAGAGTTGATAAGTCAAGAGTTAGGAGGTTAAG
>JAOZMX010000101.1:6811-11195 GCA_029934065.1 Bacteroidales bacterium | reverse complement strand
GCCGAATGCAGCATTATTATCGGTTGTTGTGTTGTAATAAAGGGCTTTGTAACCGACAGCAGTGTTATATTCACCGCTTGTGTTGCTGTATGTGGCTTCGGCTCCCAAAGCAGTGTTGTATGCCGCCTCATTGGAATATAAAGCATTAGAACCATTGGCTGTATTATAATGGCTCATGGCGGATTTTCCAAGTGCATTAATACCTATGGCTGTATTGTCAGTTCCATTAACATTGTTTGCCAAACTTCCAAAACCTACGGCAGTGTTATTATTTACCATACTGGAGTTAAGTGCCTTGTAACCGAAAGCGGTATTGCTTATGCCTACTTTATTACTGGATAATGCGTAAGCTCCCCCTGCCGTATTTTCTTTTCCGCTAATGTTTGCCTGCAAGGCAGCGCTTCCTAAGGCCGTATTGTAATTGCTGTTTTCAGAGTTATTTAATGCAAATGCCCCTACGGCAGTATTATCTGTTCCTTTGCTGTTGTGATATAGTGCTCCTGTCCCCATGGCTGTGTTAAATTTACCTTCGGTATTCATAAGCATACATTTTGCACCAATAGCCGTATTATCTGTTCCTATTGTATTTGCTGTCAAGGCATTGAAGCCTACGGCGGTATTGTATTCTTCTGTAGTTTTAAAAAGAGCCTGAGAGCCAATAGCTGTATTCCCGGTTGATATAATATTGCTGTACAATGCCTGATATCCGATGGCAACATTTTCTGTCCCCGTTTCATTGCTGTAAAGTGCTTCAAAACCATTTGCCGTGTTTGCAGTTCCCGTAGAGTTATTGTTCATAGCCCCGCTACCTACAGCCGTATTATTCGCACCCTTGCTGTTATTGGTCAAAGCCTTGCTCCCTAATGCAGTATTATCACTGGCTTTATCGTTTGAAAAAAGGGCACTGTCTCCAAGTGCCGTGTTATTCTTGCCTTCCGTATTGTAATAAAGTGCTTGCGTTCCGTTGGCCGTATTGGAATAGCCTGTTATATTCAATGATAGTGCCTGATAACCACTTGCAGTATTGTTCGATCCTGTTGTGGTTTCGCTAAGAGTATTTCCACCCAGGGCAGTGTTTCTTTTACCTGTAGATAGATTATAAAGCGCTTGATTTCCCAAAGCGGTGTTATTCATACCATCTGCACATGAGGACAATGTTTGATGCCCGATGGCTGTATTGCCTTTTCCGTTTACATTCTTATTAAGTGCACGGACTCCGAGTGCACAGTTAAAACTTCCGCCTTTGTTGGAATAGAGTGCGTCTTTACCAACGGCAATATTCTCATCCCCGTTTATATTAATATAGCCGGCATCTTTCCCGACAAAAACGTTGTCATTATTAGTTAAATCATCGTTTTCTCCTGCACCCTCACCGACAAAAACCGAATTTCCCGTGGCGGTTTGCGAGAGATGCCCGTGGATTTTGATCGAAGGAGTCGTTTTTTCGATGGTTAATAGCGTATCCGACCCCACAATTCGCCATATTGTGTCACCTGTAGCGGAAAGTTTCCATCCGGAAACACCTGTCCCTATCTTTTCCCACCCCGAATTGTAGTAATAAAAAACATGTTCCGTTACATCATAAACCATCAATCCTTCCGGAGCAGTTCCGCCCGAAGAGATCGCTTCCCGCTGTGTGCTCGTCATTCGCGGGATCAACATTCCCATGGTGGTTGATTTTATATCCAGCATTGCTTTGGAGTCGGCTGCTGTTCCATCGGTATTAACCGCTACCTGTGCGTTTACTATTGTTGCATACAATAATAAAATTGTGAAAAACAAATTTCTGGTCGTGTTCATTTCAATAGGTTTTATATGAAACTAATGTGTCTTTTTTGCCTTTAGAAATTATTTATTGACGAAATTATAAAAAATTTTGCGCTTATAAGAGAACGAATAAACCAAATAACGGTTTATATTGTTAAAATATGTTAATAACGCCATATTCATACAATATTTGGAAAAGATTTATCCGGTAAAAAATCTCTATTTGGGAAAATTCCACTTTAATATCTGCTGATTATACGGTATAATTTACCACACATATCACCGGCGGCAGGATTGTGTTGGGCAAGTATGTTTGTTAAATGCGAAAGGTTTGTTCCCGTGTGGTTAATGAGTACGATCCGTCAACAGAAAAAGCGGTGTTCGGCAGGAAATCCGGGTCACATTTGCAATAGAGCAGGAAATGATTTTGGTGATTACTTAAAGATGATCTCCTGTTTTTCTTCGTTGATCTCAAATTCGCCAATCTGATCAAGTGTTAATTGCCCGATGTACATTTGGGCTTTCAGTTGATGGTCAACCTGTATTTCAACATTGTACAATGTCTGGTTGGCGATTCGGAGCGTTTCGGCACGGAATACGGCTCTGTTGGCAATGGTGCCGCCACCCAGAATCAGTTCGGGGTCGCCTTCAAAATCATTTTTCGTGATGGCTCCTTCCTTAAGCAGGCGCAATGCACTGCCCAGCGAAATGGTAGGTTTGATGGTTCTTCTGTCGTAAACGAATTTCAAAGTGAAACCGTTAACGATACATTCGGCCTGAATCAATCCGTTGGGTGTGTATTCGAATTTCAGGATGTTTTCTTCCGGGTTGGTGATCACTTTCACCCGTGAATCGGTGATGACCGTCCGGTTTTTGGGTTTGGGGATGTAATCCTTGCTCACGATAGAGAATTCCGACCTCCGGTTAAGCTGATGTGCCAGCTCTCTGATTTCCTGTGTTGGCAGCGAGTCAATATAACCTTCCGTCAGCACCGTTCCTTTTGGAAAAGTGTATTGTTCGTAAACAAAATCCTTGTTGAGTTTTCTCGGTACGCGTTCGCCGTAACCTTTGGCGATCAACCTGTCGGGATCAATACCCCGCATAATGAGGTAGTTGACAACCGATTCGGCGCGCTTTTGCGACAAAATATCGTTTCTTTCTTCCGTGTCCCTGGAGTCGGTGTGGGCGGCCAGTTCAACCACGATGGTTTCGTTGGCGTCGAGTGTTTCGATAAGTCCCTGCAATGAATCCTGAAACTGCGGCTTGAGATCCCATTTGCCGAGATCATACAATATTTCGGGCAATACGATGGGTTCGTCAGGGATGGGATCAAGCGTGAAATTGATCTCGAAATCTTTGCTGGCATCAAGCCCGACGGTGGTTTCCATGGACTTGGCATTAAAGTAACTGTCTTTCACGGCAAGAAGTTCGTAGGTTGTGTTGGGATGCACCTGATCGTTGGTGAACTCGTAATAACCCACCGAGTTTGTTTTGGTGGTCAGCACGGTACCGTCAGAACCCGATAAACTGATCTCAACATCCTCCACCGGCTGAAGGGTGTTGTTGTCGATCACTTTTCCTTTAATGGAATAGAGCAACGGCGGATTGATGAAGTAATAGATGTCGTCGCTGCCACGGCCGCCTTTGCGGTTGGAGGACAAAAAGCCTTCGTTGAGGCCGTCGGGGTGAAAACAAATCCCGAAGTCATCGTAATTGGTGTTGATGGGAGGCTTCATGTTGACGGGTTCACCCCATGAGCCGTCTTCCTGCTTGACGGATTTGAAAATATCCAGACCACCCATTCCGGGATGTCCGTTGGAAGCAAAGTACAAAACACTGTCGCCACGCAGGTAAGGAAACACTTCGTCGCCCAGGGTGTTGATGACCGGGCCCAGGTTTCGTGGGGTGGAAAAGGCTCCGCCACTGGTTTGCCGTGAAGCAACCCAGAGGTCCTTGCCGCCGGCACCACCTGTTTTGGGTGATGAAAAGATGATCATCTTTTCGTCGGGACTGATGGCCGGATGGCCGAATACCGAGGTGCTGTCGCCACCGAGGTCAACCAGTTCGGGTTCGCCCCAGCTACGGCCCTGCTTGTCGGATACGTAAATCTGGCAGCCGTTGATCGTAACATTGTCCTTTCCGCAACGGGTAAAATACATCTTGCTGAAATTTTCATTGAAAGCGGCTTGCCCTTCGTTGGCTTCCGTATTTACCGCACCGTTCTCGTCGGCCGGCACCGGTGTGCTCCATTCTCCCTTACGGTCATGCTTGGCATAGTAAAGGTCGGTAAAGTTCTGGCCGGTCCATTCGTCCTGTTTCTTTCCGGTGGAACCGTCGCGGGCTGATGTGAATATTATGGCGTTACCTGTTTTGTCGGCGTAGGATGGCGAAAAATCAGCTTCCCGGGAATTGATCCTTTTGATCTTTTTGATCTCAAAGTTGGAAGGGTTCTTTTTCCATTCGTCCGCCAGTTCACAACTTTTTATCCCGTTTTCTCCGCGCGGGTCGTCGGGATTTCGTTCGGCATATTTCTGATAATATTCCAGTGCATTGTCGTAATGTCCGTTGGCAAGTTCGGCATCGGCAAGATAAAGCAGCAAAAGCGGCTCGGTGTGAT
>JAOZMX010000101.1:0-6801 GCA_029934065.1 Bacteroidales bacterium | reverse complement strand
AGCCGCTTGTAAACGGCTGCCGCACTTTTGGGCTGTCCCGTCCGGCGATAGCATTCTCCCAACTGAAAGCTGATGCGGTTTTTTTCCGTCTTGTTCCCTTTGGTTTTGGAATAGGCTTTCTTGTATTTGGGAATGGCCATGGAATAACGCATGTTGCGAAAATCCTCATCTGCAGCCTGTGTCTTTTTACTTTGTGCCAATAGTTGCGAATCACCGATAAATAATCCGATAACAAGCAACAGCAGATAGACAGACAATGTTTTACCAGACGTATGATGCGGGATATGTTTCAAAGTTTTGTTCTCCTTATTCTTAAAACAATTACCTAAACGCCGCAAAGCAAAATTTTAGTATTCTTTTCTTTTTTTTGAAAATGATACTTTATTGTTTACAGATGCGGCGCTTTTTTCGGTGCTTTTTTTTCAGCAGCAGATTTAGTGGTAATATTTTTCAAATCACCGGTTTCTTTTTCTATATCTTTCTTTAGTTGTTTTGTAATGTTAGTAATGTCATCCGTCTCTTTTTCAATTTCTTCCTTGATCTCGTTAGTGGCTTTTTTTACTTCATTCATCCCTTTTCCAACCCACCGGGCAATTTCGGGGATTTTGTCGGGGCCAAAGATGATGAAAATGACCAGAACGATAATAAAAATTTCTCCTCCGCTGATATTGAAAAAAACAAGTGTCAAAACAGGCCTGTGATTAATTTGTGAAAATTTATTTTCGTATTAACTGCACAAAAGTAAAAAAAAAGTCCCGTTAAAGACATCAGTCGTCAACGGGACTCAAATTATTTTGTGATCCGGCGGATCCTATTTTACTTTTTTCAGGTCTTTCTTTTTACTTGTCAACAAGTCGTAAGCAATCGGGCTGGCTACGAAGAGTGATGAATAGGTACCCACCAGAATACCGATAAGCAAGGCAAAAGTAAAGCCCCGGATCACCTCTCCTCCGAAGATGAAGATGATAAGCAACACGATGAGTGTTGTTCCGGAGGTGTTGAGCGTACGGGCAAGCGTGCTGTTCAGTCCGTCGTTGATATTTTGCATCAGATCCCTTTTGGGATGCAGGAATACATATTCACGGATACGGTCGAAGATGATCACGGTATCGTTGATGGAATATCCGATAATGGTCAGGATGGCTGCAATGAAAGCCTGATCAATCTCCAGATTGAAAGGCAAAATATTATAGAAGATTGAAAACAGCCCGATGGTAATAAGCGTGTCGTGGAACAGCGCAATAACACCCGATAATCCGTATTGCCATTTCTTAAACCGGATGGCGATGTAAACGAAGATCACGATCAGGGCAAAAATGATGGCCATCACAGCCCGGTTTCGAATGTCGTCGGCAATGGTCGGTCCCACTTTCTGGGAGCTCAATATCCCGATGAGCTTGTCGCTTCCAGTATCGGCGATAAAATCTTTGTAGCGGATATTTTGATCTTTAAAATAGGGTTTGAGTGCCGTAAAGAGTTTGTGCTGGATCAGGGAGTCAACGCTTGGATCATTATCGTTGATTTTGAATTTCGTAGTGATTTTTACCTGCGATGTGGGCCCGAAGGTTTTTACTTCGGGTTGCTGGCCGAATTCTTTATTTAGCGCTTTCCGCAGTTCATTGGTGTTGACAGGTTGGTCGAAACGTACCACATACGTACGTCCTCCGGAGAAATCCACACCGTAGTTCAGTCCTTTATAGGCCAGTGATGCAATGCCGAGGATAATGACAGCCGACGAAAGCAGATAGGCCATTTTGCGCATTTTCAGGAAATTGATATTTACCCCCACAAAAGTATTATTTGTGAATTTGTTCCCGAAAGCAATGGGTTTGTTTTTGGAAAGATAATAAGAGAAGATCAATCTTGAAATGAAGATCGCGGAGAATAACGACGAAAGAATACCGATGATCAGTGTTGTGGCAAAACCCTGAACAGGGCCAGAGCCGAATGTGTAAAGCACAATACCGGTCAACAATGTGGTTACGTTACCGTCAATGATGGCGGAATAAGCATTTTTATAACCGTCGTTGATGGCAAGTTTCAATCCCTTTCCGGCGCGAACCTCCTCTTTGATACGCTCGTAGATGATCACGTTGGCATCCACCGCCATACCCAGCGTAAGCACGATACCTGCAATACCCGGCAACGTTAATACCGCTCCGAGAGAAGCAAGCACGCCAAACAGGAAGAAAATATTGGTAAGCAGCGCAAGGTCGGCAACCCAACCGGCACGGTTGTAATACAATACCATGTACAAAAGAACAAGGAAAAAGGCCACAATGAATGATATCAAGCCATCGGTAACAGCGACTTTTCCAAGTGACGGCCCCACAACGGCTTCTTCAACGATCCTGGCAGGTGCCGGGAGTTTACCGGCTTTCAGGATGTTGGCAAGGTCTTTGGCTTCATTAACATCAAAGTTACCCGTAATGGATGATCTTCCGTTGGGGATTTCAGAATTAACATTCGGAGCGGAATAAACGTAATTGTCAAGAACAATGGCGATTTGTCTTCCGATGTTGTCGCCGGTAAGTTTTTTCCAGATGCGGGCGCCTTCCGAGTTCATGCTCATGGAGACTTCCACCCGGCCGTTTTGGTCGTAGTCCTGACGGGCATCCACGATAACATCACCGCCGAGAGCAGGTCCTCCGTCACGGGAAGTTACTTTCAATGCAATCAGTTCGAGGTAATCCGGTGTACGCTTTTCCGGCTTGATGGTCCATGCCAGTTTAAGGTCTCTCGGAAAAACATCTTTTACTCTTTTTAACAGGCTGTTCACCATGGCGGTATCCTTGATGGCGGCATAACCGACGGTGGCACGTGCTGCCGGGGCGTAATTCCCTTGTTCGTCAGGAACCAGATCGGGCCGCAAATAGGCAAACAGCGGATTGGTCTTGGCGATATCTTCAGTACTTTTGGTTTGCTGTGTCATGTCCAACGAGTCGCTGATCTGATCCAAAATTGCCTGACCGGTGGTGTCTACCTCTTCAGTCACTGTTTCGGTAACCTCTTCGGTGGTAACTTCTTTGGCGGTATCGGCTTCGGGGCTTGTGTCGGCAACTTCGTTAAGGATTTTTTCTTCCTTCAGGATGGATAAAAGTTTTTTGTCGGCAGTCTGGAAATAATTGTACAATTCGTTGAAATTGTAGGTTTCCCAGAATTCAAGTTGTGCCGTTCCCTGCAAAAGTTTTCTGACACGTTCCGGTTCTTTGATACCCGGCAATTCAACCAGAATACGGCCTGCTGTTTGCAGTTTCTGAATATTGGGCTGGGCAACACCGAAACGGTCGATACGTGTGCGAAGAATATTAAATGTACGGTCAATGGCAGCATTGGTCTCCTCCCTGATGAGTTTCAATACCTCTTCGTTGGTCGAATTGTAGTTGATTTTATCTTTGAATTCTCCAATGAATATCGGGGCAAGTTGTGCATTGGGGTCTATCTCCTCAAAGGATTTACCAAACAGTGTAACGAAATCTTCCTGGCTGTTTTTTTGTTTTTCACGGGCCAGTTTAAGCGCCTGCCTGAATGTGGGGTTTTTGCTGTGGTTTGATAATCCGTCGATAATATCGGATACCGAAACTTCAAGTGTGACATTCATTCCACCTTTCAAGTCAAGGCCAAGGTTCAGTTCGCGTTCTTTTGTCTCTTTGTAGGTATATTTTCTTACCAAAATGTTGTACACGATCTCGTTCGACATGGAATCAAGATAGTAAGTGTTTCTTGCATTTGCAATCGAATCGTAAAGGTACTGTTCGCGTACCTGATCTCCATTGGCAAGAAGTTTTGCTAATCTTTCCGTCTCTGCACTGTGGGCATATTCTTTTGCCCTTTTCTCTACCCGGCTGGTGACAAATGTAAATGATAAGTGGTAAAGACAAACTAAAGCAAACAGGATGGCAATAAACTTGATAAATCCTTTATTTTGCATGAGTGTTTAGGTTTTTGAATAATAATTACTTATAAATTTTGCTTAAATTTTTGAGGGTGCAAAGATAGAACAACATTTAGAATTAACAAGTATTGATAATTAACAATTTTTTCAGATGTTTGTCCGGCGTTTGTAACTTGTTGAAATTCAGAAAAAGCAAGTTGATGGCGTGGGGGTTAATTCAAGAGAATTATCATCATGATCATGGTAATACAGGAAGAAATAAAGGTGGCAAAGACCAGAATTGAGGTCAATTCGGCATCGCAACCGTATCTTTTTGCAAAAACAGCCGTCATTGCCGCTGTGGGCATGGAAGCCTCCAAAACAACGATTTGATTCCAGAGTTCCGGGAAATTGTAAACCATGGCTTGCGTATGCGAAAGCAAGGGCTGGATGATCAGTTTGATGACGATAACCAGCAATACGACAACCCATACTTTTCGCAGGTCCCTGAAATGAAGCATGACCCCGATGACCAGTGCCACAAGAAATGTGTTGGCTGAAGAAATAAGGTGTAAGACTTTGTAAAAGCCGCCGACAAGAATGTTTTGTTGCGGGATGTTGACGAAGGAAGCCAGAATACCCGATACCAGGGCAATGAATATGGGGGAATAAAAGAATTTCATCATCTCCCTGTACTTCTCCTGCCTGTTGGAACTGTTCGTACCGAAATGCATGGCAATAAAAATCCCCATGGTAAAGAGCAGTGTGGCTACTCCGAGCTCGCTTACCACGGCGGCGTCGGCCAGTGCTTCGCTGCTGCCGTGAAAAACCTCTTTTACCACGGCATACCCCAAAAATGCCGAACTGGTGAAGGTTGCACCGAGAATGAGCGCGCCCCGGCGTGGTCGTGACAATTTTAACAGTATACTGACACCCCAGGCCAGCAAGGCACAGGTTACCTGCGAGGTGATCATCACAAAGGCCAGCATTAGTTTTTTGGCCTCAAATTCCTGTTGCGAAAGTGCATAAAAGATCAAAGCCGGAATCGTGACATTAATGATGATCTTTGTAAAAACAATACCGTCTTCTTCCTTGAGTAGTTTCCACTTCCGCAGGAACATTCCCAAAAAGATGACGGAGATCAATACCAGCAACGATTCGATAGCACTGTGTTCAAACATCCTGTGTTGTGTTTAGGTTCACAAAGGTAATTATTTTCAACGGTTGTTTGTTTCGGTAAATGGCAACCGGAAATCTTTTTTCCGGGAAGGCCCGGTGATCAATTATCCGTTGTCAATCGGCAAAAACGAATACTTTTCACCATATTCCGTCATTTGTGTTGCAAAGTCATCCGGATATTCGATCTTCACATCGCTTAATTTATCCTGATTGCCGAATACAGGGATTAGTTTCGGATTGATAAATCCCGAAAAGGGAGCAATGTTCAGTCTTTTCCAGCGCTCCAGTACTTCTTTGTGCAGCACGGGGTCCACTTTCACCCCGTAGTTTTCCACGAGATTCTTTCCGGCTTCATAGTCGCCTTCCGATTTGATGCGCTGTACTTCGCGAAGCAACCCGCCGAAAAGCGTTCTCAATTTTTCGTGATCGTTAATCACAAAATAGGTTTTTCCTGCTTTGGTCTTTTTTTCGATGACATTCTGGGGGCGGCCTTTTTCGAAAACCCATTTTGCGATGAGCTGATGATTGCGCATGTGCGACTCTTCAAGGTTTTTTCCCGGTTCCACCCTTACGAGCTGGGTCAGTAAACCGCTGCGGATATATGCATTGTATTCGGTGATTCCCACTGCCGCATCGGACATCAGGCCCAGTTTAACGAGTTCCGGGTCGAGGGCAAAATAGAGGGCAAACAGGTCGGCACGTGCCTCTTCGAGTGTTGAAGCGTAGCTTTTGAGTGTTTCCGCCGGAGCGGCAACGCCGGCTTTGAGTTTTCCGGAACCGTGGCCTACAATCTCATGCAGGTCAACATGCAGGTTGGAGGCCTGAATGCCGTATTTTTTCGAGAGTTCCACTTCTTCGTCCGAAAAGGCAAACTCCTCGATGGCGCCCGATTCGCGTGATGCAAGGTCGTATGCCGCCATGATGTTGTTGATGGTAACCGATTTCGAACCGTATTCGGCCCGGAGCCAGTCGGCATTGGGCAGGTTGATGCCGATGGGGGTGGAGGGTGAACAATCGCCCGCTTCCACCACTACATTGATGCCTTTGGCCGAAACCCCGCTGACATTTTCCTTTTTGTAGGCTTTGTCGGTGGGCGAGTGGTCTTCAAACCATTGTGCATGGTCGCTGATGGTCTTTGCCCTGCGTGTGGCCTCTTCATCCCTGATGGAAACCACCGATTCGTAAGTGGCTTTGCGCCCTAACGGATCGCCGTACACTTCGATGAAACCGATCACCGTATCAACGACCGATTCCGTATCCTGCAACCATAGCATATTGTATTCGTCAAAAACTTTCAACGCTCCGGTATTAAAAAATTCGATCAGTTTTTCAAATGTTTTCCGTTGGATATCGTTTTCGGCAACTTTTGCGGCTTTTGACAACCAGAACACAATCTTTTCGATGGCCTGACCATACATCCCTCCGGATTTCCAGACTTTTTCCTTGACTTCACCGTTCTCACGGACGACTTTTGAATTCAGTCCGTAAGATACCGGATGTTTATCGGCCGGATCGTTCATTTTGTTGTAAAATTCTTCAACCTCCTGCTGCGATATATTTTCGTAAAAATTGGCGGCCGATGCTTTGACCATATCCGTGTCCCGGTCAAGAACAACGCGTTTCGGCGCAATGTTTTGTTTAAAGATCAATTCCCCAAGCCGGGCAGTGAAAAGGCGGATGTCATCGACGGCATGCGGAAAACCCGCAAAGTTGGAATGCGTTGTCAACGTTTCCAGATAATCTTTTGG
>JAOZMX010000100.1 GCA_029934065.1 Bacteroidales bacterium | reverse complement strand
ATCATTACCCGAAGTGCTATTGTTATCATTACTCCGGGTGCTGAGCGTAGCCGAAGCACCCATCACCTTGCATCTCATCGTTCCATCGTTCCTTCATCCTTCCATTCCTTCATTTCTTCCCGCTTAACTTCTTCACTTTTCGATGCTCAAACCAAAATTTACAGGCCATAAAATTTAGATTGCAACAATTCGTTATCCAATGAAATTGTAAAACATGAAACTTATCATACGGATCATTCTGTTTTCTTTATTTGTTTTGTTATTGCCGGAGGTAAAAGCACAAAGGATAATGGGCGCTTTGATCGGCGGAATGAACACCACGAATGTTCAGGGAGATGATGTTTTCGGTTTTAAGAAATTCGGTCTGAATGCAGGTGCTGCCGCCATTATGCCATTTTCCGACAAGTGGAGTATCACACTCGAAACATCCTATACCCAAAAAGGAAGTTATCACAAAGAAGGAGGACGCGGGATGAACTATCAGGAACGGCATGATTATAACCAGTACAAACTGATATTGAATTATGTGGAGGTTCCCGTTCTGGTGCATTACGAAGACCGCAAATGGATCAGGGTAGGGGCGGGATTTTCCTATGCCCGTCTGGTGGAGGTGAAAGAGTGGGAGGATCACATCAGGATTGCTACCACAACGCTGGCCAACGGGCCTTACAGTCTGAACGATTACTCCGCTCTGCTCGATCTGGTATTTCCGATTTATCAACAGTTGAAGTTTAATTTTCGATATACCTTTTCGCTGGCCATGATCAGGGAACGCGAATACCAAAACGTTAGTGCCGGTCAGGAAAAGATCCGTAAGCAATACAACCAAACGCTCTCTTTCAGGCTGATGTGGGTTTTCAATGAAAAATCCTCACGTTACGGGCGAAGATGGTAAAGGAAGTCTTTCGGGAATAAAAAAATCCTTCGGCAAGTCAACGCGTCGCCAATTTTTATACTTTTGCACCAATTTTTTAAAAACGTACTTTAAATGATTCAAAATCAGGAAAAATTCGTCGGAGAGGGATTGACCTACGATGATGTTTTGCTTCAGCCGTCTTACAGTGAGGTGATGCCTCGCGAGGTTGATCTGAATACCTTGTTCACCTCGGGCATCGGCATGAATATTCCCATTGTTTCGGCTGCCATGGATACGGTTACCGAGTACAAGCTGGCCATTGCCATTGCGCAGGAAGGAGGCATCGGGGTAATCCATAAAAATATGTCCATCGAACGCCAGGCCATCGAAGTGAAAAAGGTCAAGCGTGCCGAAAACGGGATGATCCTCAATCCCATCACACTGAACAAAGATGCATTGGTGGCTGATGCCCTGAACATTATGAACGAATACGGCATCGGCGGTATTCCGGTGGTGGACGAAACCGACAAGCTGGTGGGTATCGTAACCAACCGTGACCTTCGTTTTGAACGGGATCACACGCGTCCGGTGGCCGAAGTGATGACACACGAAAACCTCATTACCACAACGGAGTTCACTGATTTTGAAAATGCTGCCGATACGTTGCAAAAGCACAAGATCGAAAAGTTGCCTGTGGTGAACAAGGATTACAAACTTGTGGGACTGATCACTTATAAAGACATCATCAAGATCAAAGCAAGACCCAATGCCTGCAAGGATGAACGCGGGAGGCTGCGTGTGGCGGCTGCAGTGGGCGTGTCGGGAGATGTGCTGGAACGCACCGAAGCGCTTGTGGAGAATCAGGTGGATGCGGTAGTGATCGACACTGCACACGGCCATTCGAAGGGGGTGCTGGAAACGACCAGACGTTTGAAAAAGAAATTTCCCGGCCTGCAGCTGGTGGTGGGCAACATCGGTACCGCTGAAGCTGCAAAAGCACTGGTGAAAGCCGGTGCTGATGCCGTGAAAGTGGGCATTGGCCCCGGCTCCATCTGTACCACTCGTATCATTGCCGGCATCGGGATTCCGCAACTGACGGCGGTTTACAATGTCTCGCAGGCCATCAAAGGGAGCGGCGTCCCCGTGATTGCCGATGGCGGAATACGCTATACGGGCGACATTGTGAAAGCTATTGCCGCCGGAGCACACTCCATCATGGCGGGTTCGCTCTTTGCCGGCGTGGAAGAATCGCCCGGCGATACCATCATTTACGAAGGAAGAAAATACAAAACATACCGCGGAATGGGTTCCATCGAGGCCATGCAGCAGGGCTCCAAAGACCGCTATTTCCAGGACATGGAGGAGGACATCAAAAAACTCGTCCCCGAGGGAATTGTCGGTCGAGTGCCTTATAAGGGGAGTCTTTCGGAGATTATCCTTCAGATGGTGGGCGGCTTGCGTGCAGGAATGGGCTATACCGGTTCCAAAGACATTGATGCGCTGCAAAAGGCAAAATTCATCAAGATCACAACGGCGGGTATTACCGAAAGCCATCCGCACGATATTACCATTACCCGTGAAGCACCCAATTACAGCAAATATTAAATTGGTTAATAACTTTTAAACCGTAAAATAAAAATATGCTTTTTTCGTAAGCACTTTATTATTTAGCGGAAAATTTATTTTTTCACTGGTATTAACAAAAAATTCGGAAAATAAAATACTTAAATGTTTCGTATGATGAGAAAGAATTACGACAAGGAGAAGCGCTCCACCACGTTCGCCGGAATGATGTTCATGGCATTTGTTACGGTATTTCTGACGGGCAACTTTTTTACGGTTGCAAAGGCTCAAAAACAAGACGATCCCGTATTGCTCAACATTGCAGGTGAAGACATTACGAAATCGGAATTTCTGTCGGTTTACCAGAAAAATAATGTTGAGGGTGAAGTGCTCGATAAGAAATCACTCGAAGATTATCTGGAGCTTTATATCAATTTTAAGCTGAAAGTGCGGGAAGCGATGGACCTCGGCCTCGACACAGCCGCCTCGTTCAGGAACGAACTGAAGGGCTATCGTAACCAGTTGGCGAAACCGTATTTTATTGATGAGGAGGTGAATTCCGAATTGTTGCATCAGGCTTATGACCGCAAAAAGATCGATTTGAGGGTGAGCCATATTTTGATCAAGCTGGATAAATATGCAAGCCCGGAGGATACTCTTGCGGCTTATGAAAAGATCATGGAATTGCGCAACCGGATCGTCAACGGCGAAGATTTTAATGATGTTGCCGAAGAGGCATCCGAAGACCCTTCGGCACGCGATATGCCGGCACGCGGTTTTCAGCCTGCCCGCAAAGGAAATCGTGGCGACATCGGTTATTTCTCGGTTTTCGATATGGTTTATCCCTTCGAGGATGCAGCCTATAACCAGAAGGTCGGCGAAGTAACCATGCCGGTGAGGACAAGGTTCGGTTACCACCTTATTTTGGTAAAAGACCGCAAGCCCGCCCTCGGGAAGGTGCAGGTAGCCCATCTCTTTTTGCAGATGCCCAAGGACGCCACTGCCGAAGATTCAACACGACTTGAACAAAAAGCCGATTCGTTGTATCAGGCTTTGGTCAACGGTGCCGACTGGGAAGAACTGGTTAATGAATTTTCCGACGACAAAAGCTCGGCCAAAAACGGAGGCACTTTACCATGGTTTGGTGCAAGCCGTATGGTGCCCGAATTTATTGACGGTGTGAGAACCATCAGCGACACGGGAGAGATATCAAAACCGGTATTGACCTCCTACGGCTGGCATATCATCAAACTTGTTGACCGCAAACCTGTGGGTTCGTACGAAGATGAACTGCCCGACCTGAAACAAAGCCTTGCGAAAGATACCCGTTCCCATAAAAGCAAAGAATCGATCATCCGGAGGGTGAAGGCTGAAAACAATTACAAAGAATTTCCGGAAGCCGTCGGGGCTTTCAATCAGGTGATCGACAGCACAATTTTCAAACACAAATGGAGCATTGAAAAGGCAACCGGTATGGATGATGTGGTTTTTACCCTTGGTGATGAAAAATATACGCAAAAACAGTTTGCCGAATACATTTCAACACATCAGTCCATCAGCAGCAAAGAGACCATTGCCCAATTCATTGATCTGACCTTTAAGAAATTTGTTGATGAAAAAGTCATCGAATACCTTGATTCAAGGCTCGAGGAGATTTATCCCGAATTTAAAGCGCTTGTCAACGAATACCGGGATGGCATTTTGCTCTTTGAACTGACGGACGAAAAAGTATGGACTGCAGCCATCAAGGATACAACGGGATTGAAAGAATTTTACGAAGAACATAAGAACGATTACATGTGGGGACCGCGTGTGGATGCCACACTGATCACTTCCACATCGGCCAAAACCGTAAAGAAAGCCCATGAATTGGCCCATAAAGGAAAAACAGATGATGAGATCAAAGAGGCCTTTGCAAGCGATTCACTTGTTACGATTAATGTGGTGAGGAAAAAGTTTGAGAAATCGGATAACGATATCATCGGTGAGATTGAATGGAAAACGGGTGTTTCGAAAATTGTGAAGAACAGTGACGGCCAGTCGGGTTTTGCGATCATCCATGAGCTTTTGCAACCGGAGCCGAAACAACTCGATGAAGCCCGCGGACTGATCACGGCCGATTATCAGAATTATCTCGAAAAGAAATGGATCGAACAGCTTCGTAAAAAATACCCGGTGACTGTTAACAAAGAGGTACTTTCCGAAATTAAATAGCCGCACTTTGATTTGAGTAAATTCAGCATTTTAATTCTTTTTGCTTTATTGCTGCTCAATTCCTGCCGGAACAGGGGGCTCAACAACTCCGATACTGCACTGGCGAGGGTTTACGACGCTTATCTTTACGCTTCCGACCTGCAGGGGCTGGTGCCGGCGGATGCCACTTCCGCAGATAGTCTTGCCATTTGCCGCAGCTATATCGACAACTGGATCAAGAATCAGTTGCTGCTTTATCAGGCCGAAAAAAATCTTACCGACGAACAAAAAGACTTTTCGCGTGAACTGGAAGATTACCGCACTTCGCTCATTGTGTACAAGTACGAGTCGGAACTGATAGCCCAATCGCTGGATACGGTTGTTACCGACGGCGAAATAGAAAAGTACTACCGGTCGAATAAAGACAATTTCAAATTGCGTAACGATATTGTTCAGGTGGTTTTTGTGAAAGTAAAAAGCAATTCGCCCTATCGGAAACGTATCGAAACGCTGGTGAAATCCGAAAGGCAGGAAGACCGCGACTCGCTGGAATTTTATTGCATTCGCTATGCGGAAGATTACGAAATTGCAGATGAAAAATGGATCTACCTGAATGATCTGCTTGCGCGTGTTCCCCTGAAGATCGACAATCCCGGCAATTATTTAAAACAACATAAATACATCAGACAAAAGGTTGACAATGATGATTATTTCGTTCATTTTCTGGATTTCAGATTGAGCGGCGATAATTCACCGCTTGTGCTCGAACGCAGCAATATCAAGTCTATCATCCTGAACATGCGCAAGAAATTGCTGATAAGGAACATGACACGGGAGTTGTTTAATCGTGCGATGCAAAACAATGATTTCGAGTATTATTAATTATTTAGAAACGTTTCAATATAATATTAAGCCCTTTCGGGCTGTTTAATACAATTATAAAATATAATCCGATGAAGAAGGTATTGTTTCCGGTTCTGTTAGTATTAATGATGGTATTTTCGGTGCAAAGTACCGCACAAAACGATACTACGGGAACTGTTATTGACGAGGTTGTGGCTGTGGTGGGGAAGCACTTTATCTTGCAGTCGGACATCGAAAACCAGTATATTCAAATGCGCATGCAGGGCACGGTGGATGCCAGCGAACCCACCATGAAATGCCGGATACTGGAGAATCTGCTGTTTGAAAAATTGCTGTTGCATCAGGCCGACATGGACTCTGTTGAGGTTACTTCCGATCAGGTGAACGGCGAGCTGGACAGGCGGATGCGTTATTTTATCAGCCAGTTCGGGTCGCAGGAGAAACTGGAAAAGTTTTATGATAAATCGGTGGTGGAGTTTAAGGCAGAGCTTTCGGAGGTGATCGAAGAGCAGATGAAGATACAAAAAGTTCAGCAAACCATTACCGAGAATACCAGAGTAACCCCTTCGGAGGTGAAAAGATTTTTCAAATCATTGCCCGAAGACAGTATTCCCCTGATCAGTTCGGTGGTTGAAGTGGCCGAAGTCGTTAAGAAACCTCCCATCAGCTTCAAGGAAAAATTTGAAGTACAGCAAAAGTTGCGGAAACTCAAAGAGAGGATTGAGAACGGCGAGAGTTTCGAAGCGCTGGCAGTGCTTTATTCCGAAGACCCCGGCTCGGCCAAGCAGGGCGGCGACATCGGCCTTCACGGTCGTGGCGAGCTTTATCCCGAATTTGAGGCAGTGGCTTTCAAGCTAAAGCCCGGCGAAGTGTCGGATGTGGTGGAAACCGAAGCGGGATTTCATATCATTCAGGGTATTGAGCGTCGTGGCGATTATGTGCGTGTACGGCATATCCTTATCAAACCCAAGGTTTCGCCCTATGAGCTGGATGATGCAAGGGTATTCCTCGACAGCGTTGCCAACCTCATCCGGAACGACTCCATCACCTTTGAGGAGGCCGTGCAGAAATTTTCGACCGACCCCAACAAAAACGACAAGGGCCTGCTGATCAATCCCTATACGGGAAGCACAAGCTGGCCGGTGGATCAATTGGATCCCAAAGTGTTTTTTGTCATCGACAAACTGTCGGTCGGCGAGGTGTCCACTCCTGTATTGATGGAAGATGAAAACGGAGAAGAGGCTTACCGTATCCTTTGTCTGAAAAAAAGAACGGCCCCTCACAGGGCAAACCTTAAAGATGATTACGACCAGATACAAATGTGGGCACTCGAACAGAAAAAGCAGGAAACCATCAAAAACTGGATCAAACACAATGCGAAAAAAACTTACATCAAGATCAATGAAAAGTATTTGAATTGTAAGTTTGAACAGCCCTGGATGTAGAAGAAGATATTGGTGCCTGCCGGCTTTAAGTATGAATGAAAAAAACGAACAAAAAATAAGAATTATGGAATACAAATCGGATGTTGATGCTATTGATGCTTTCGGGGAAAAAATAAAAGAGCTCCGGAAGGAGATAGCAAAGGTTATTGTGGGACAGGATGAGGTGATCAAAAATGTGTTGATCTCCATTTTCAGTAAAGGGCATGTGTTGTTGATCGGTGTTCCGGGACTGGCCAAAACATTGTTGGTGAATACGATCTCTAAAGTGCTGGGTTTGAGCTACAGTCGTATCCAGTTCACTCCCGACCTGATGCCGTCGGATATCATTGGTACGGAGATCCTCGATCAGACCAGGAGTTTTAAATTCATCAAGGGGCCCATTTTTGCCAATATCATTCTTGCCGACGAGATCAACCGGACTCCTCCCAAAACCCAGTCAGCCCTGTTGGAAGCCATGCAGGAGAAAGCCATTACGGTAGCCGGAAAAACCTATCATTTGTCGGAGCCGTTTTTTGTGCTGGCAACCCAAAATCCCATCGAACAAGAGGGAACTTATCCGTTGCCCGAAGCACAGCTGGACCGGTTCATGTTCAACATCTGGCTGGACTATCCGTCGTTTGAAGAGGAGATTGATGTGGTGAAAACCACTACTACCACTTACGAGGGTAATCCGGGGGTGATGCTTCATGCCGACGAGATCATGTATTTTCAAAATCTGATCCGTAAAATTCCTGTTCCCGACAATGTGTACGAATATGCTGTTCGCCTTGCCACGAAAACACGGCCGGGGCGTCCCGATTCGCACAAGTGGGCCGATGAATACCTGACATGGGGCGCCGGGCCGCGTGCTTCGCAGTACCTTGTGATCGGAGCCAAGTGTCATGCAGCCATCAACGGAAAATATTCGCCCGATATTGAAGATGTAAATCACGTGGCCATGTCGATACTTCGTCATCGTATCGTGCGAAATTATAAGGCGGAAGCCGAAGGGGTCACCATCGAAAAGATCATCAATGAATTTTTGAAAAATGAATAATTCCGCTCCGGTCGATAACATCAAACATTAACCTCATCCATCTATGAAAAACAAAGCTTATGTGTATCTTGCAGTATTGCTGATTCTCGTATTGATCGTCTGGTATATCGGAGGCCGAAAGTCGGTTGAGACAGAGGAAATAAAAGTGCCTGTGAAATACGGTCTTTTCGAGATCACCGTCTCCACTTCCGGAGAGCTTCAGGCCAAAAATTCAACCAACATCTACGGGCCGAAAGGCTTGCGTACCATAGGGATTTGGTCTGACATCAAGATCAATGACCTGGTGCCCGAAGGGACGGTGGTTGATTCGGGCGATTTTGTTGCGGCACTGGATCCCACCGAAGTGAAAAGCAAGCTGAAGGACCTGGAAACCGATCTGGAAAAACTCGAATCGCAATACACCAAAACACAACTCGATACCTCACTTAATCTGCGAAGTTCGCGCGACGAGCTGATCAACCTTAAATTTGCCATGGAGGAACGGCAGATCGAGGTGGATCAATCCAAGTATGAACCGCCGGCCAAACAGCGACAGGCCAAAATAAACCTCGAAAAAGCAAACAGAGCCTACAGCCAGGCGGTGGAAAATTACGTCCTGAAAACCGAAAAGGCCAAAGCCGAAATGCAGGAAGTGGCGGCATCGCTCAACAAAGCAAAACGAAAACGGCAAAGGATGATCGAAATATTGCAAAGCTTTACCGTGTATGCTCCACAGCCCGGTATGATCATCTATAAACGTAACTGGCGGGGGCAAAAAACCAAAACAGGTTCCACCGTGGGCTGGGACAATGTGGTGGCCAAGCTTCCCGACCTTAGCAAGATGATCTCAAAAACCTATGTCAACGAGATTGATATCTCGAAGGTGAGTGTCAATCAGCCTGTGAGAATCGGGGTGGATGCTTTTCCCGATAAAAAACTGACCGGTGTGGTAACCGAAGTGGCCAATATCGGGGAGCAAATGCCGGGTTCGGATGCCAAGGTGTTTGAAGTCCTCATTGATGTCAACGAATCGGATACCATCCTGCGACCCGCAATGACTACCAAGAATGAGATCATCACAGATGTGATCGACAGCGTGTTGTACGTGCCGCTGGAAGCCCTTCACAACGACGACAGCCTGACTTATGTCTTTACCGACCGGCATTCCCGTATCATGAAACAGGAAGTGGAAGTGGGACAAAGCAACGAAAATGAGATCATTATTCTCAGCGGACTCTCCGCCGATGACGAGGTTTACCTCTCCATCCCTCCCGATGCCGACAAAATGGATATCGTTTATCTTGAACGCCACACCGCAAAATCACCCGAAGAGTGAAAAGGTATTTGCACAATATCAATACGGCCATTGAAGCGGTATTTGCCAATAAGTTCCGTTCTATTCTGACGGCACTTGGCATCATTTTCGGCGTTGCAGCCGTAATTGCCATGATGGCCATCGGCAACGGCGCTCAAAAAGAGATCCTCGATCAGATCAAAATGGTGGGTGTCAACAATATTGTGGTTTCGGCCAAGCTTCCCGACACTCAGGAAAATGATCAGCAGGATGAGGAAGAAGATCAAACCGAGAAAAAAAAGAAATTCTCTCCCGGGTTAACCCTTGATGATGTGGAGAGCATTGCCGGTATTGTTCCCGGTATCGAACGCATTAGCCCCGAGGTGGTATATAATTCGTTTGTGGTGAAAGACGGCAAGCGGAAGTCGGCAAAATTCTCGGGCGTTACACCGGCTTTTTTTCAGGTTTTTAATCTCGAATTGCAGCAGGGCGAAATGTTCAATGAGCGACAACTTGAAGCCGGTCAGCCGGTGTGTATTATCGGCCCCGGCATCAGGGCGCGTTTTTTTCCGAAAGAAAATCCCATCGGGAAAAAGATCAAATGCGGAAACCTTTGGCTGACGGTTGTTGGAGAGCTCAAAGCCCGTTATTTTTCCAAAGATGCTTCCAAGAGCCTTGGCGTTAGTGAATTCAACAATACGGTTTTTGTTCCCATCAAAACCATATTGTTGCGTTATCGCGACAGGTCGCTGGTTACGAGGGCGATCATCAACCGCCGGAACGACAACACTAAAAAGAATAAAAATTACAACCAGCTCGACAAAATTATTGTCCAGATGCAAAACAGTGATCAGCTGGCGGCTTCTGCCGATATCATCAAACGATTGCTTTACAGAAGGCACGTTCAGCAGGAAGATTTTGAGATCAAAATTCCCGAACTGTTGTTAAAGCAGCAGCAGCGAACCAAAGACATTTTCAATATCGTGCTGGGAGCCATTGCCAGCATCTCGTTGATCGTAGGCGGCATTGGAATCATGAACATCATGCTGGCTTCGGTGATGGAACGTATCCGGGAAATCGGCGTCAGAATGGCCATCGGGGCACGCCGCAACGACATTATTTTTCAGTTTGTGGCCGAAGCCACCATCATCAGCATCACGGGAGGTTTTATCGGTGTTGTGCTGGGAGTTATCATTGCCGAAGTGATCACCAAAGTAACGGGAATATTGACCATTGTTTCGCCTATGTCTATTTTGGTGTCGTTCGGGGTTTCGGCATCGGTGGGAATTATTTTCGGGTTGATGCCGGCACGAAAAGCCGCCAAACAAGACCCGGTAACTTCATTGCGACATGATTAGGCTGAATTATTTTTTTTTGAAAAATGTAACATAAAAAAGTCTCCGGCATGAATCTTTTAAGACCGAGTTTTTTCTTTCTTTGTTGCATCCTTGCAGGCTTAACAGGCAACGGACAAGCACTGCCGAGGCAATTCACCCTGGAACAGGTGATCGAAATTGCGCAAAAACAATCACCCGATGCACTTTTGGCAAAAAACCGTTTTCTGAAAAGTTTCTGGGAATACCGGAGTGCCAAAGCACAGTTGCTGCCAAAGCTCAGCGTAGATGCACAAATCCCGAATTTTTCCAGAACCATCGTTCCCGTTACCCAACCCGACGGCAGTGATGTCTTTCGCGAAACGGCACAAGCCAAAACCTCCGCGGGTATATCGCTGAACCAGAATATCGGCGTTACGGGTGGTCAGGTGTTTTTGTCTTCCAATCTGCAAAGAATTGATTATCTCGATTCCGATTCAACGGCATACCTTGCCAGCCCATTGATTATCGGTTACAAGCAGGATATTTTTACTTTCAATCCTTACCGGTGGTCAAAAAAAATTGATCCCATCAAATACGACGAAGCCAAACGAAAATACCTTGAGGATGTGGAACAGGTTTCCATCACGGCCACCAATTATTTTTTCAATTTGCTGGCATCTCAGATCAGAAAAAAAATAGCGGAACAAAAAAAGGCCAATTTCGATACGCTGTACAAAATCGCCATCGGCAGGTATAATCTCGGCAACATTGCCGAAAACGATCTCCTGCAGCTCGAATTGCAGGTGTTGCGTGCCGAGTCGGAGGTTGAACGCAATAAGATCGATTTCGAGGACAATATGTTCAAGCTGAAATCCTATTTACGGATGCAGGACGATCAGCCCATTGAGCTGGTCCCGCCCGTTGAAAATGCCGATTTTTTTGACATACCCATTGATAAGGCTGTGGCCACGGCCACACTGAACAATTCAAAATCATTGTCGTTCAGGCGCAGGGAGCTCGAATCGGACAGGGAAGTGAACCGGGCCAAACATACCGACAGGTTCAGTGCGCAATTGTATGCACAATTCGGCCTCTCACAAAACGGCGAACAGTTTGGCGAAATCTATCGAAGCCCGAAAAACCAGCAACAGGTCAGCCTGGGTATCCATATCCCGATCCTCGACTGGGGACAGGCCAAAGGCCGTATCAAAATGGCCGAATCCGACAGGGAAATTACCCGTACCGCCGTGGAACAGGAACGGATTGATTTTGAACAAAATGTTTACCTGCAGGTGGTGAATTTCAAAATGCAGAAACGTCAGCTCGAAATTGCAGCCAAAGCCGATACCATAGCCGACAAAGGTTTCGAAGCTTCCAAAAGAAGGTACATGATCGGTAAGATCAGCATCACCGACCTGAATATTGCCCAGACCGATAAGGACAATTCACGGATCGATTTCGTCAGGGCATTGCAGGAGTATTGGGTCAATTACTACCGGCTAAGAAAACTTACCCTTTACGATTTCAAGAACGACAAAGAGATCAGCATTGATTTCGAGAAAATGAGGTAAAAATATTCCGTCCGTTTCGATTGTTTTTTTCATCAATCATTCAAATCCGTTTTGTTGTTCCCGAATAAATTTTTCCGATGATTATATGCTGATAATACCGTAAACAGCAAAAAATCGTTTGTTTTTTGATTTTTGTCAAAAGGTTGTGAATCAATATGAAAAGCCGATCGTAACCGTTTACAAACGATTAAGTCCGTTTAGAAACGAAAGCAAATATTTATTAACCGAATCTCGCCTACTCCGCACTGTATCTTTGCTTCAAAATCATTTATACTTTATTTATTCACTTTAAAAATTAATGCGTTATGAAAAGTTTAAGAAACAGTGTTCATCTGATTGGGAACCTCGGAATGGATCCGAAAGTAATTGAAGCAAACGGGAAAAAACTGGCCAAATTCTCACTCGCCACCTCCGACACTTACAAAAACCAGAATGGCGAAAAAGTCACCGAAACCCAGTGGCATAACCTGATCATCTGGGGCAAGCTTGCCGATGTTGCAGGCAAATACCTGAAAAAAGGCAATCAGATTGCCGTAGAGGGCAAACTCACCAACAGGGAGTATGAGGATAAAGAGGGTCACCGCAAATTCTTTACCGAGATCGTTGTCAACGACATGGTTATGCTGGGTGGTGCCAAATAGACCTTCTGTTCTTTCTCATGATGGCCCCGTTGCATATTTTGTGGCGGGGCTTTTAGTCTATTGGGAAGTAAAACTAACCAATATGTTGTTTAAGTAAAAAGGAAAAGGGCAAAAGGAAAAAGTTTGGCAAAAGTTTTATTTGTGCCAGCAACTACACCGTTTACAGATTTTCCTCATGCTCTTACTTTTTTGAAGGGACAAAAAAGTAAGCAAAAAACTATAGTCCGTTGTAGCCCGAAGGGCTATTATGGATCCCTCCGCTGACGATGCTTTTGCAACAACGCTTATTCCTTCTCTGTCCGCCGTAGCTTTAGCGAA
>JAOZMX010000099.1 GCA_029934065.1 Bacteroidales bacterium | reverse complement strand
CAAAGATAGTTTTTTGTTCGTTTATTGATCTCGGCGGCCCTTAAATAATATTCGTTGGATAAGCTGTCGGGATACATCATGTCGTGCAGTACACCGAGATTGTTGTAGATCACTGCCACAGCGGAATCCTTGTGTTGCTTCAGGAAAATATCAAGCGATTTGCCGTAATATTTTTGAGCTTCTTGCGGAAAATCAATACTACTTTTCAAATTCCCGATGGAACAATAAATACTTGCCATCAGTGAACTGTCGTGGACTTTGGTGGCATATTGTAACGATTGCAACAACAGTTTTTCCGAAAGGTCGAAATCATAATCGCCGTAAAAACGGGACAAGCCGAATTGTGAATAAGCAAGCCCTTTTTTGTAATTGATTTGTTGCGAAAGTTCAAGCGCATCTTTGGCATACTGTTCAGCCGTAATGATATCGGCCCATGAGTTCTCCTTGGCCAATTTTAACAGCAAGTTGATCTTTGCCGTGTCGCTGCCCGCTGAAGAGAGCAATGCCTTTATGCTATCCGGATAGGGTTGTTCGGCAATGGTTCGCATGGGGATGATCATTACCACACAAATCAGAAAAAAACCAAAAATTATTTTGTTCTTATACATTGCCGGGTTTTTTGAAAAAGACAGCAAAGATAAAAAATTGTTGAAAATCAATGACTGAATTGTTTCTGCTTGTCGAAAATCTGACGGACAAAAAATATCCCGGAGAAAAATCAATGGGAATGTTAACTTTCATTATGTTTGCACCATCATTGCCGAAAAGGTGATTTTACTTAAAACGAAAGTTACAATGGTTTACAAATTGTTAATCAGGAACGAGTGGAAGCAACTCCGCCGCTCGTCAATGTGGGAGCAGTCCCTGGGTATTCAAATCTTTCTCGGATTCATCTTTCTCATTGTGTTTGCCGAATTGTTGGCGGGCAGTATTATCATTGCCAAAAATTTTGAGGAAATGTTTCCCGACGATGATCCGGTGGAAAAATTCAATTCATTTTTATTGTATGGTTTTGGGCTGGGTTTTCTGATGCGTTTTTTTATGCAAAAAGTCCCGGAGTTTTCCATTCAGCCCTACCGTCATCTGCCAATACGTAAGTCGGTGTTGATCAATTATGTGCTTGGTAAATCGTTGCTGTCGTTTTTCAACTTTCTTCCCGTTGTGCTTTTTACGCCGTTCATCCTATTTCAGATGGCGCCCTGGTATGCCGGTTCGCAAATTGCCGGGTATGTGCTCGGTGTTTTGTTTACCGTAATTACGGTGAATTTTTTCAGTATCTGGTTCAAACGCAGCCTTTCGGGAAACAACTGGGCGGCGGGCATCATCGCACTTGTTCTGGTGGGGCTGGGATTGCTTGATTATTTCGGGCTGATCTCACTCGGAAAGTTTTCGTCGCTGTTGTTTACGGCGTTGCTCGATCAGCCTGCATGGTTATTATTGCCGCTTGCTTTGTCAATGATTGCTTATCTGATCAATTATGCAGCATTGTCCGCCGGTTTGTATCCCGAAGAGAACATCAAAAAGAAAAAAAGTGCTTCGAAAAGGATCGGGGAATTCAGTTATCTGAAACAATTCGGCGTCATCGGCGAGTTGATGCGGCTGGAGATCAAGTTGCTTTTGCGCAACAAACGTCCCAAAAGCACCCTCTATTTCCTGCCCGTATTTTTGTTTTACGGTTTGATGATCTATCCGGATATACAAGGTAAAGAGATGCTGGGAATGCTGATCTTTATCGGTACGTTTATGACGGGGCCCATCCTGATCATTTACGGTCAGTTTTTGTTGAGCTGGGAAAGTTCTTATTTCGACGGTATTCTTGTGCATATATCCGATTTTCATCAATACTTCAGGGCAAAATATTATATTCTGGTCGGTGCAACACTTGCTGCTTATATTCTCACCATTCCTTATGTATATTTCGGCACGAAAATATTACTGATCAACACGGCAGCCATGTTGTTTAATGTTGGCGTCGGGCCGGCGTTTATTCTGATGATGTCAACCAATAACAAAAAACGGCTTGATATTACGCAAAGGGCAGCGTTCAATTATCAGGGGGTGAGCTTCACGCAATATTTGATGTCGTTCCCCGTGATGGTGATGCCTCTGCTGGTTTATTTGCCGTTTTGGGCTTTCGGAAATCCTACGGCGGGAATTGTTGCCATCGGTGTGGCCGGCATCATTGCTTTTGCGTTTAGCAATGGTTTTATCAATATGGCGGTACGCCGCTTTCTTAACCGGAAATATCTTATCGCCGAAGGATTCAGGCAAAAATATTAATGACGGTAGAATTAACCGCATACTTTTTGGCCGGTACAGCGATCCGGTTTGACTAAAAAACAGGAACAGGAACAACAAAAATATTTTTTAAAAATGATTGAAACATTTGACCTCACAAAAGCTTATGATCAACAGGTAGTGTTGAATCTTCCCGGTCTGAAGATTTCCCGGGGCGAATCATTCGGTCTGGTTGGCAACAACGGTGCCGGAAAAACCACTTTCTTCAGGCTGATCCTCGATCTTATCAAACCAACCACGGGAGAAGTCAGGATTGACGGAAAGAATGTGGCACACAGCGACGACTGGAAAAAGATCACCGGATCGTTCCTCGACGATAATTTTTTGATCGATTTTCTTACGCCCGAGGAATATTTCGAGTTTATTGCCAATATTCATCATCTTTCCAAAGGCGACCTCGAAAAGTTTTATACCGGTTTTGAAACTTTCTTCGACGGGCAAATCCTGAACAAAAAAAAATACATCAGGGAACTCTCCAGAGGCAACCGGCAAAAGGTAGGCATCGCAGCAGCCCTGTTGATCAAACCCGAAATACTGATCCTTGACGAACCTTTCAACGGACTGGATCCCACCACGCAGATCAGGCTGATCAATCTGCTGAACGATCTGAAAGCGCAAAGCGATATCACCATGCTCATCTCAAGTCACGACCTGAATCATGTGACCGAAGTTTGCGAAAGGATCGTTGTGCTCCACGAAGGTGAGGCATTTAAAGATATTCGCAAAAGCAGCACTACCATGAAGGAGCTGGAAGATTATTTTGCCGTTTGATCTTATTTCATTGGATAAATCATGGTCAGGAAGATAGAGGTTTTATTGGTTTTTGTATTGGTGCATACACTGACCTTTGCCCAGCATTATTCCTGTTCGGGAAGGGTGTACGACAGCAATACCAAAGAAGCACTGGCTTTTGTCAACATTGTCGCCAACAACAGCAAGACAGGAACCTCGTCGGACATTGACGGAAAGTTTACCGTTATCTCCAATGAAAAAATTGATTCCCTGAAATTTTCCTATGTGGGATATCAGTCCAGGACAGTACACATTGAAGGAAAATTAAAAAACCTGAAAGTGTTTCTGGATGAAACGCCGGTGGAGTTGGAGGAGGTACTGATCGTGGCGGGTGAGAATCCTGCTCACCGGATCATCAAAAACGTCATTGCAAACCGCGACAACAACGACCCCGAAAAGCTCCGGTCTTTTTCTTATACCTCTTACGACAAGATGATCTTTACCATTGATACGGTCAATCTTCCCCGCAAAGTGATGGAAGAGCCCGATTCATTGACAATACAACTGAAAAAGTTTTTGAGCGACAAGGATTTTTTCATGCTTGAAACGGTTTCCGAGCGGCGTTTTATGGCACCCGACAGGAACCACGAAAAAGTGGTGGCTTCAAGGATATCGGGGCTCAAAGACCCGGTATTCCTGTTTTTGAGTTCACAAATGCAATCGCCTTCGTTTTACAAGGAAACCATAGAGATATTGGGACATGTTTACATCAACCCCATTTCCCGCGGAAGCATCCGAAAATATTACTTTCAACTGGAGGATACCACCTATACCGCAGCCGGCGACACGGTTTTTATCATCTCGTACCGCCCACGGCTCAAAACCAACTTCGACGGATTGAAGGGCGTGCTCTCCGTCAATACCAACGGCTGGGCTATTCAGAACGTCATTGCCGAGCCCTCTAGACAAGAGGGCGACCTCACCATCAGGATACAGCAGAAGTACCGGTTTGTCCAGAACAAACACTGGTTCCCCGTACAAATGAATACGGACATTGTTTTTCATAATATCAAGGTCAATAATTATTCTCCCATAGGAAAGGGGTACAGTTACATTCGCGACATCGAGCTGAATCCCGAGCTGGTGAAACGTCAGTTCAATCAGATAACCATTGAGGTGGAACCCGACGCCGGCAAAATGCCGGAAACATTTTGGGTGAAATACCGGGGCGATTCGCTTTCGCAACGGGAAAAACGTACCTATGAGTTTGTTGACAGTGTGGGAATGGCCGAACATTTCGACAGAATGGCCGAAACCGTCAAAACCATGATGTCGGGAAGATTACCCCTGGGATACTTTGATATTAATCTGCGAAAGATCGCAAGATACAACGACTACGAAGGATTTTATCTGGGACTGGGCCTGATGACCAGTAAAAAGTTGTCGAGGGTGTTTTCTGTCGGGGGGTTCTGGGGTTACGGCTTCAGGGACAAAACGGCCAAATACGGAGTCAATCTGGAAGTGATACTCGAAAAGTACCGCGAGGTCAAGTTGCGTTTCGAGTATTTTGATGACATTACCGAAACCGGTGGTGTTCAATACTCTGGCCATGATAAAAGCCTGCTCAATCCCGAAAATTTCAGGAATTTCATGATCAAAGGGATGGATCCTACCGAACGGATAGATGCCGGGTTGAGTTTCAGGGCGCTGCGCTGGACGATTTTCAATCTTGGATTCAGGGTTGATAACAAGCGGGCCATGAACGGCTATTTATTCGGTGATCCTTCGGGTAACGGCAACGATACGATCCTTGCCGGGACCTTTCATTTTACGGAGGCATCGGCAGGTTTCCGGCTGGCATTCAAGGAAAAGTTTTTGCAAATGCCCGACATGAGGATGTCGCTCGGAACGCGTTATCCGGTGATCCGGTTCAACTATACGCGCGGCATCAGCGGAGTGCTTGACGGAGCATACGATTACAACAAATTTGATCTGAAAATACAAAAGACATTTTTCTTTAAATACCTCGGACAGTCGTTGTTTGATGTGAGAGCCGGATTGGTTGACCGGGCCATCCCGCAATCGAACCTTTACAATGGCCGCGGATCCTACCGGATTTTTACGCTGTTTGCCGAACACAGTTTTGCCACGCAACGAATGAATGAATTTTTGTCCGACCGTTATGTATATCTTTTTTATACGCATCAGTTCGGGAAACTGCTTTGGCGAAGCCGTAAATTCAGCCCCGAATTTACCGTTGCCACCAATGTTGGCTTCGGTTGGCTCCGGCATCCGGAATATCATCACAACATTGCATTCAACATCATGGACAAAGGATATTTCGAATCGGGCATCCAGATCAACAACATGTTGAATATGATGGGATTTTACACACTTGGCCTGGCAGTGTATTACCGTTATGGAGCCTATCATCTGCCGAAAACCGGCGACAATTTCGCTTATAAGTTCACACTTAATTTTCCTTTCTGATCTGAACCGGGAAGCGTTTTTTTGTGAAGTTATGCACTAAATCAATATCTTTGCACCTGATTCTACCGTTAATTACACGAAACATAAATGAACAAAACAGCACGAATCATAGGGAGTATCATCTTTGCAGTGATTTCCATCTACCTGATCTGGAGATTTTCTTCCATTGTGGTTTATGTTTTGATCGCTACCATTTTGTCGCTCATCGGCCGTCCGCTGGTCAACTGGTTCGATAAAATAAGGATCGGAAAATTCAAGTTTCCAAAAAGCATCAGTGCCTTTTTTGCGTTATTCACCATCATCATTATCGTACTGGGGTTTTTCGGTATTTTTGTTCCGCTCATTGCCCGTCAGGCTGCGGTGATATCAAGCATTGACTTCAATTCGTTGGGAAAATCCATTCAGCAACCGCTTCAGAATCTGGAAGATTTCCTGAAAAGTTACAACATTCTCTCGGAGCAGGAAACCATCCGGCAAATGCTTACCGATCAGCTCAATTCGGTGCTCAGCCTGACATCCTTCTCCAACACGGTGAGCTCTGTCGTTGGTGTTACGGGATCAATTTTCATCGCTACCTTTTCAATCCTCTTTCTCAGCTATTTTTTCATGAAGGATTACTACCTGCTTGACGAGCTGGTTGATCTGCTTACTCCCGTGAAATACAAAAAAGAGATTCAGCATATCCGGAAAACTTCAAAACATCTTTTGCGCAGGTATTTTGTCGGGCTGCTCATCGAATTGTCTTCGATGGTCACTTTGCTCACCATCGGACTGACGATCTTTGATGTAAAGAATTCGTTGCTCATCGGCTTTTTCGGCGGGCTGATGAACATTATCCCGTACCTCGGCCCCGTCATTGGAGCCGTTGTCGGGGTTTTGCTGGCGGTTTCAACGGGCTTGAGCTACGGCGTTTATTCCGATGTCATCCCGTTGATATTTATTGTTCTCGGTGTCTTTGCTTCGGCCAACCTGATTGATAACATGGTGCTGCAGCCGCTGATCTATTCCAACAGTGTCAAGGCTCATCCGGTAGAGATATTTCTGGTCATTCTGATCGCAGGCAGTATGGCCGGGATACCGGGGATGATCCTCGCCATTCCCTCCTATACCATTTTGCGCATCGTTGCCAAGGAGTTTTTAAGTCAATTTAAGGTTGTTCAGAAACTCACAAAAAATATTTAGTATTTTTAAGAGTTCCTTTTGTTGTGTTTTCACAAATATTTATCTATATTTGTAAAAATTCAATTTTGTTTAAAATTTAAAAATATTACAACTATGAGATCAACAGGAAGTTTTTTTGCAGGATTATTAACTGGCGCCGCACTGGGCGCAATATTCGGGTTGCTCTATGCTCCCGAAAAAGGAGAAGAAACACGTGATAAACTCGGTCAGAAAGCAAATGACCTGAAAGAGGATTTTGATGAAAAGTTTGAAGACCTGAAGGGTTATGTTCAGGAAGCCATCGGCGACATCAAGGAAAAAGTGGTGGACATGAAGGAGAAAGTGATCGACATGAAAGAAAAAGTCGTTCAAAGCGAACAGGCCGAGGAAGCTGAATAATCCCGGAAATTCATGTAGTGACCGCATTGCCCGGAGTGCATTTCGGAGCCGACAACCGTGGTTCGTTGTTGAACTGAAAACAGATCGGAAAATGCTTTCCGGGGAAGCGGTTTTTATTTTACCCTAATGCTATGGATACGGATAAATTCCAGAAAAACCTTGATGTAACCATCGAGAACATTAAGTCGTATGTTGACCTGAGGGTTGAGTTGTTCAAACTCATCATTTTTGAAAAGACCGCCAAAGGTTTGGTGAAGTTATTTACGCTGATCGTTTTGGTTTTTGTTGTCTTTTTCGTGATGCTTTTTCTTTCCCTCGGATTTGTACGGTGGTACGAAGATTCGGGCGGCGTTGCAACACAAGGTTACCTCGTGGTAGCTCTTTTTTACATGTTGATCGGCATCATCATCTTTTTGGCACGAAAACGGATTTTTATCAAAACCATTTTTAAAGGCTTCTCGGATACCGCTTTTGAAGAGGAGGAGGAAAAAGAATTGTTGCAATCCGGAAAAATGAAAAAGAAAAATGAAAAAGATTGAGAACCTCGAAGACCTGAAATACCGGAAGTTGTACATCCGAACCGAAATTTTCAGAAAAGAGCAGATCATCAAACGTCAGCTTGGAAATCTGAAAAAAGAGTTGAGTGCACCTGCCTTCAAGAATGAAATCGTCAAAGGGATTGTCAATAATCCTTCGATGGTGATCAATGTGGCCCGCATTACCTATCAAATGGTGCAAAAATGGAAAAAAAGAAGACGTAAAAGAAAAAAATCCCGGTAGCACTGAAAAAATGTGTTTCCCGGAAAAGGTCAATAAGTATTCCGCCTCATCTCTCAACCGATGGGGCTTTTTTTGTTTTGTAAAGACCTTGTTTTTTTGAAGGTTATCTCCGGATTTTCCGCGAAACAAAAAATAGTTGTTAAATAATTAACAATATTTGATTCAACACCGTTATATTTGCAGCAAATAATATTTACCGAGCAAATATTTTGTTTTATGGCTGTACCGGAAATCACCAAAGATATTTTGATCAAAGACCTGGCGGAGCACTATATTTTTTCCATTCATTACATGGCCCGGAAGCGGATTATTTGCATCCCGTGCGGGGACAAGATCTGGGGAACCCTTGAAGAGGTTGCCAAATCGAAAGGATTCAGCGATGAAGAGATTGAAACTTTTGTGAAAGAAATGCGGGAATTGTGTCCGCAGTACAGTTGAAATACCGGCAGCTTTTTCGGGTTAGTGTCTTATCAATAAAACGCTTGCATTTTTTTGACTGAAATTTATTGGTTAATTCCGCACATACGCATTCCCCCTGTTTGGCTGTGGCGCGTTCACGTTAGACGTTCCGGGTTATGGAGTTAAGTGGTCGGCATTCCTTCATCTCATCATCCCATCATCTCATCGTTCCATCGTTCCATCGTCCCTCCAGTCTCTCCCACTTCCCACTCCTTTCTTCCACATTAAGTCAACAAATAACCTCCGTCCACCACCAATGTTTCGCCCGTGATATGTGCTGCCGCTTCGGATGTCAGAAACAAGACCGCATTGGCAACATCTTCGGGCGCTGCCAGTTTTTTAAGGGGTGTACGCTTTTCCACTGTGGCAGCAAGCTCCGGAGCTTCCTTGCGCAATAATTCCGAATCAACCAGTCCCGGGGCAACAGCATTCACTCTGATGCCGTTTTCGGCCGTTTCGGCAGCGAGCGATTTTGTGTAGGCGATCACTGCACCTTTGCTGGCATCGTAGTGCGCCGTCAGCCCGAATCCGGGATGTAGTCCGTTGATGCTGGCAATGTTGATGATGTTTCCCCTTATATGATTATTTTTCATTGTTTTCAATACTTCCCTGGTCACCAGAAACAGACCCTTTGCATTCAGATCAAATACCCGTTCCCAATCTTCGGCGTTAAGTTCCGATTGCAGCGAAAGCCCGAAGATGCCCGCATTGTTGACCAAAACATCAATCCTGCCGAAGTGCTCAACGGTTTTTCGAACAACATTGACGATCTCCTTTTCTTTCGTCAGGTCAGCCTTTGCCAACAGATGGTCAACTTTTGCCGCATCAAGCTCTCTGCTTAATTTTTCGGCCTCCTTTTGATGTGCATGGTAAACAATGGCCGGACGTGCTCCTGCAGAAACAAGTCGCAGCACAATCGTCCTGCCGATATTGACCGCTCCACCCGTAACAACAACAACTTTGTTTTTCATCGAAAACAGTTCGGTAAAACTCATCATGGTAAATTTGCTTTTAGGTTCATTATGTATGTAAAATGATCTCTTTTTCAAATTGCGGATAGCTTCTGATCAGTTGATCCGCATCTCCCGGTTGGTAATCCGAAAACTCAAACCCCGGCGACATGGTGGTGCCGAACAATGCAAACCGGCCGCCGGGTTTCAGGATCGTTCCCTGCCATACCGATGCCGGAACCACCGTTTGAAGCACCTCACCTTTCCCGATATGATTGCCCAGTGTGACGATTTTCCCTGTGCCGTCGGGAAACAACTGCAACTGCTCGGCTGCATCGCCAAAGTAGAAATGCCACACTTCGTCCGCCGGCAGCCGGTGCATGCGCGAAAAACGCTTTGGTGTGATCAGGTAATAAATGGCGGTGGACAGTGAATGTGCCGACTCGTATCCCCGCGGGAGATTCCCCGGGGCAATCCGGAAGCTGCTCTTGTACGTTTCGGCATAATAGCCGCCTTCCTCCTGCAAGGGAATGAGGTTTAACAATTTGATGATCTCTTTTGCAGTGATGTCTGTCATGTGTCGATTGTTTTCTGTTATCATGAGTCCGGCTCCGCATCAACCGGTGAAAATGCTATTCTTTTTCTACATCCGGATTGATATGATAATAAACGGCCTTTTCGGTGATCTCCATGTTGATGATCCGCAGGACGATGAGGTCAACCAGTACTTTTTCGGCTACCTTGCGCGATATCCCCGCGATCTTTCTGAATTTCGAAAGTGTTACCGCTCCGTTCTTATCAATGAAATCCAGTAGTATTTTTTCCTTATCGGTATAACGGATGGTGATTCCCTTTTTTCTTTTTTGCAGCCGCCAGACACTCAACAATACGGTATTGGCCAACAGATTCTGATCTTTAACGCGAATATACACTTTCCATTTTCCATCCTTGTCCGGGGCCGAGAACGGGCCGTCCGGACTTTTGGGGATGTCGATCTCAAGCACGGTTTTTCCGTCAACGGTCCATTCCTTCATCGAAAATTCGATCTCCGGCTTGCAATACATTTGTGCCGCCGCCTCCACCATGTAAAATTCCTCGTCGGAACGGACACCGGCAATGGCGCCGTTATCTTTTACACCAACCAAAAGTTTGCCTCCGTCGGTATTGGCAAAAGCGGCAAGCGAACGGGCAATCTTTTTTGAGTCTGAAATTTCAAACTTGAAATCCAGTTGCTGGTGCTCTCCTTCGCGAATCAATTTTCTGATATGGGAACTCATCGTTTACGTTTTTTCATCAAAATAAACGGAAACTAATACCAATAAGTATTGCACTTTAATAGCATAGAAAACAATTTTTATTAACTTGCCCAAAAACCTTGTATCCCCCGTCAATTCCGAAAGGAATAAAACCCGTCAAATTCCGGAACAAAATCAAAAATAAATATATTTTTTACTTAACTTTGCAAAATATTCAATATATTGTAAAGTACACTTTAAAAAATATTTTCCCCTGGGATATTTACGCGGAATTTATGTAGTTTTACCGCTAAAAAAGCATCATGGCATCATCCAACGAAAATTATCTCCAGTTTCTCGGTGCGGCAGGCACCGTAACAGGTTCCAAATACCTGCTTTCCATTGACGGTTACCACATCCTTGTTGACAGCGGGCTTTTTCAGGGGTTGAAAGAGTTGCGGCTCCGCAACCGGGTGAACATTCCCTTTCCGGCCGACAGGATCGACGCCGTCATCCTCACCCACGGACATCTCGACCACACGGGCTATTTGCCGCGGCTGGTACAACAAGGGCTGAAGTGCCCGGTTTATTGCACCGAACCCACTGCCGACCTGGTGGAGATTATCCTGAAAGACAGTGCCAAGATACAGGAAGAGGATGCCGAACACGCCAACAAATACGGTTATTCCAAACACAAGCCCGCCGAGCCGCTCTACCGGGTCGAGGATGTGGAAAAGACCCTGCCGTTGCTTTCGCCCCAGCCGGTTGACGAGATGATCACGCTGAACGGGGACATTCGTTTCCGATTCAGGAAAAATGCCCACATCCCCGGAGCGGCTTTCATTGAAATGGATGCCAAAGGGAAAAGGTTCGTCTTTTCCGGCGACATCGGCCGGCCCGACGACCCCATGCTTGTCCACCGCGAGAGGCCTGAAAAAGCCGACATCCTCCTTGTGGAATCCACCTACGGCGACAGGCTGCATCCTGAAGTTTCGACCGAAGAAGTGCTCAAGAAGATCATTGACGGCGCTCTCTACCGCCACGGGCCGCTTTTTGTGGCCAGCTTTGCCGTTGACCGCGCCCAGGATTTCATGTATGCCATCTGGAAGCTCAAGGAAAAAGGCGCCATTCCCGATCTTGCCGTTTACCTCGACAGCCCCATGGGACTGGATGTGAGCAAGCTCTTCCTGAAATACCCGCAATGGCTCAACCTCGACCCCGGCGTCTTTAAAGAAGTTTTCAAGGATACCCGGCTGATCACCTCCGTCAAAGACACTTTTCATCTGGCCAAAGACCGCTCGCCCAAGATCGTCATTGCCGGCAGCGGCATGATGAACGGCGGACGTATCCTGCAGTATCTCGAAGAACAACTCGGCAATCCCAACGCCACCTTTGTACTGCCGGGGTTTCAGGCCGCCGGTACCCGTGGGCGGCAATTGAGCGAGGGAAGCCACGAGGTGAAACTCCGCGGCCATTACCTGAAGGTGAAGGCCACCATCGAACACATCAAAACCATGTCGTCGCACGCCGACCAGCAGGAATTGATCTCGTGGATGAGCGGCATCAAAAACAAACCCGAAAATGTGTTTATCGTCCACGGCGAACCCCAGGCCTCCGACGCATTAAGGGTTAAAATCCAGGACGAATTCGGCTGGCACTGCCGCCTGCCGGTATTGTTTGAAAAGGTGCCGGTGTGAGGAAAATGAATTTTTCTTAATTGGGAGAAGCGATCTTAAATTGGTCGAAATGATATTCAAAAGATTTGTGACTACTGTGCCTTGCAGCGTGTGGTGCTATCTTTTGTAGATCAAATTCATTTCCGACAATTCTCTTCCGATTTTTGATCATCAAAAAATAATTGCACTGCTTCGTAAGCATTATGGATTAGCTCGGGAATTGTTTTTCCGGTTGTGAAAATTGGGAATTCTTCGGAGAATGCTGAAAATCCGGTATTTGTTTTTTCAACAATCATATAAATAATATCGAAATTTTGAAATACTGCCATTTTATAGGTGTGTTTTTATATCAATTCAAAATTAATTATTTTTCTTTAACCTTGTTGCTTTTTTACAATTAAAGGATCTACGTTTTTTCAATACCAGCCTGAAAAAAAGCCACATTGTGGGAAGGTATTAGCATGTGAATCATCTCATTTTTAATTCAACTTTCCGAATGAAGAATTTTTTGATGAAGATCAATGTTCAGATAATCGAATAAATGGACCCGTGGATGATTAAGGTTTTTATCTCTCGTTTTATCACAATCATTGCTGGTTCAAAAGATCGCTGGTTGTTCATCACCAATGGTTTTTCTTGTTACTTTTCTCCCGTAGTGGCGGGATCTCCGCTACGCTCCGACTTGATGAAAAGTAACCAAAAATCAAGAAAATCTTAAGCTATCCCCCCGCAAGGCTTTCCCACGCCCGCAAGATTTTCGGGCCACCGCACAAATAAATGCTGACGCATTTATAATGATTAGCCAGTTGTGCCATGGCTATTAACGGTTTAGAAAAATATTTGTTAGTACGTAGGCCGCATTCGATGATTTTGCTTACAACGCATTCCGAAGTATCAT
>JAOZMX010000098.1:6755-13082 GCA_029934065.1 Bacteroidales bacterium | reverse complement strand
GCCGCGGCACCGAATTTAAACTAAAAAACAAAGAAACGATTAAATATCAATACCTTTAGAAATGTTAGGAGATATTTTACTGATTACCGAAAAACACAAAAAAGCGGCAGCGGAGATAATGAAACATATCCTTGCCGACAAAAAAGAAAGAATGGTTATCGGCATCTCGGGAGAATCGGGCTCGGGAAAAACCGAACTGGCACATATACTGGCAAAATTGCTTCGCGGTCAGGAAAAAATTGTGGCAAAGCCCATCCACACGGATAATTTTTACAAAACACATCCTCTGGAGCGGCGACAATGGCGGGTGGCGCACGGCATCGAAAATGTTGTGGGTTACGACGAATACGACTGGGAAGCCATCGAAAAAAGCATCGGAGCCTTCAAAAAGGGTGAAGTTTGCGAAATGCCCTGCGTAGATCTGGTTACGGAACAAGTTGACAAATTGATAACAAACTTCGGCGAAGTGCAGATGCTGATCGTTGACGGCCTCTATGCCATCAAATCACAACAAATCGACCTGCGGGTATTTATTGAGCTTACCTATCTCGAGACAAAAGAAAAGCACACCAAAGATGCCCGCGGCAAAGAGGTAATGGACGAAGTACGGTGGGCTACCCTGAAACGGGAACACGAAATGGTGCAGTCATTGAAACCGTTGGCCGATCTGCTCGTAACGAAAAGTTATGATGTGAAGAAAGTGTAATATACTTTTCTTGATCGCCGGCCAAAACCGGTGTTGAGGCTATCTTGATTCCAAACGGGCTGAATATGGATCAAGCCCTTGAAGTACCGAAGTCAGATAGGGTCTGGAAGCGGTAAAACGATCACTAAATTCTTCTTCTCCCCAAAAGTCCACCAACTCGTCAACGGTCTCCATCAACCGTTTTCCCAGCAATCCGGGTTTTAACAGGTGAGCACTTTTCAACAGATGGAGCAATACTATCATCTTGTTCTCATCCAAACTCTTAAGGTTCAGAAGCGCTGTCGCCTTCCCCGTCAACCCGGGAAACATTCTCTCGATGTTCAGATAGCTGATGATGCAACAGGCTTTTTTTTGCGTCATGGGGAATGCATCCTGATCGATAACATGGTATAATGTTGTAAACATATCGGCATCGACATGAAGCCCGGGCTCCAGCATTTTGGATTTGATTTTCCGGAGTGTATCAAAAAAATGTACTCCGTGGCCTTCGGGAATGATTCTGTCGTATTCCAGGATGATCTTCGGATTGGTGTTGTGATTGATCAGATACGATCTGACATAGGCTTTCAGTACCTTGTCATTGAGGTTGTAATACCTTTCGGTAAAAGTGGCTGTTTTCAAGACATCTTCGCAAAACGGATAGGGATTTTCCTGCATCCTGCCGTACAGGAAATATCCGAAACCTGCTGACTTGTCAATACCGGATATCTGAAAAAGCAGATGTTTGATCTCCGGGTAAAACGCTCCCGGAACGGTTCCGGGAAATTTAAAAATCGGATCTAAAGATGCCTGTAATTTTTCCTCCAGAAACTCGTTGTAAAACTTGGCTCTGTAAATCAGTGATTCTATTTGTGACAGCGTCTGAAGGGTCATTTTTTTGTTTTGTTTTATTGGTAAAAGGGAAAATCAATAACTTTGCCATTTGAAAAACAAATTTTTATTTCAGGGTTGATGAACCGGCAAAATGCTTATTTAATTTATTGATAATTAGTTATTATATGTTATGTTGAAAATTTCTTTCACAACGATCATACTGGTATTTCTCAATTTGCAACTATTTTCCAATATTGATTCATTGAGTTACAATATTGACACTTCATTAAGAGTGAAAGTTGACACGGTGGCTTCTTTGGAGTCGGTGCAGTTTGAGGATACCACAGGATTTTCCACCACAACAAAAATGCTGAATGATACGGCAATAGCAGATAACCTTATTGAGAAATCCTCCGTTATTGCCATGCTCGACAGTTTGGTTAACATCAAATTTTTCAGCAATGATGTTTTTACGACCGATTCTTCCAAACTGAATGTTTATCATTATGCTCCGGAAGAAGTTCCCCGCTTTTCCGATTCCATTTATGAAGCACGCATTGCCTATCTGAACGGACAGACGCCTTTTGAGCTGACCTATAACACAACGGTGAAAAATTTCATTGAGCTTTATGCGGTGAAAAAGCGAAAGCTGACCTCACGTTTGCTGGGGCTTTCGGAGGTTTATTTTCCCATGATGGAAGAAATACTGGATCAGTACGACCTGCCGCTTGAGTTGAAATACCTTGCCGTAGTGGAGTCGGCACTGAACCCGAGAGCCGGTTCGCGGGCAGGAGCCAAAGGGCTGTGGCAGTTTATGTACCGCACCGGGAAAGTGTACGGGCTAAAGGTGACCTCTTACATCGACGACCGGTACGACCCATACAAATCCACCATTGCCGCCTGTCAGCATCTGTCGGACCTTCATGATATTTATCAGGACTGGTCACTGGCGCTTGCTGCTTACAATTCGGGCGCCGGCAATGTAAACAAAGCCATACGCCGTGCCGGAGGCGTTAAAAGTTACTGGGCCGTTTGGCCGTTTCTGCCGAGGGAAACAAGGGGGTATGTGCCGGCCTTCATCGCTGTGAATTACATCATGAATTTTTCCGCCGAGCACAACCTCTACCCGCTTGATCCCGGGATACTTTACGACGGCATTGATACGGTTCACATCAACGATGTGCTGTCATTCGACCAGATCTCCGAGTACCTTCATATTCCGATGGAAGACATTGAATTTCTGAATCCTTCCTTTAAGATGGGCATCATCCCTGCCAGTAAGAAAGAGACGTATGTGCTGCGGCTGCCGAGAGATGTGGCGGGTGAATTTGTTTCCAACGAAAAAGAGATTTTTAACTATAAAACCAAAAAAGGTATCGAAAGGGAGAAACTGCTGGCCCAGATCGAAAAGGCAAAGCAAAGGGAAATACATTATGTAAGAAGCGGTGAAACACTGGGACATATCGCCCGCCGGTATCACACTTCGGTTTCCAACCTGAAATCGTGGAACCACCTGCGCGGAACGACCATCTATCCCGGACAAAAGCTGATCGTTTATGCCAATCCCAATACAAAAAAATACCGCTCTTCCGCATCAACATCAATAAAACGTTCCGGGGAGAAATCCTATCATATTGTCAAAAGCGGCGAAAACCTCGGCCTCATTGCAAAAAAATACCGCTGCACAACCACCGACCTGAAGCAATGGAACAATTTAAAGTCTTCCACCATCTATCCGAAACAAAAACTTATTGTTTACAAACCTGCCGGCAATAACGAAACCATCACCGAGACCGTGAAAACAAAAAACGGAACCGTAAAATATGTCTATCACATTGTCAAACGGGGCGATACTTTATGGGACATTGCAAAACAATACGACGGTGTTACCGTTAATCAAATTAAGCGGTTGAATCATATCACCAACAGCAAGAGGCTGAAACCGGGGCAGAAATTAAAAGTTGCTGTTGTGACCTGACCCCGGCAGTAGTTTGTTGAAACAAAAAACGATCGTTATGAAAACAAAAAACTTCTCACCACAGGTATTTATCCTTTTTTGGATAATGGTATTAATGCTCGGCTCGTGCGATTTTAAAAAGCTGGGTGTGAAACCCTCCACCGGAAAAACCAATGAGATTCTGGTTGTCACCAACAGCGATGCCGACTGGAAAGGAAGGATGGGCAATACGATCAGGGATTTCTTTGCGCAAATACAACCGGGTTTGCCCCAGGACGAGAACATGTACACACTGGCTCACATTCCGCAGGCAAATCTTTCGGAAATGCTGAAAACCCACCACAACATTTTTATCGTGGATGTTAACCCTGAATTTGAACAACCGTTGATTGAGACCAAAAAGGACTTATGGGCCAGGCCCCAGCGCGTGATCAAAATGACCGTGCCCAACACCGATGAGTTTTACAAGATATTCAATGAAAAAAAGGAGACTTTTCTTGAGCTTTTCAACGCGAACGAACGCCGCAGGATCACCCTGGCATTCGATGCCATCGAAGATGTGAAGATACGCAACCGGCTCATCAGCGAATATGATGTTTCCATGAGATTCCCCAAAGGTTTTTACATTGCCGTGGACACGAACAATTTTGTGTGGATACGCCGCGAGGCCGTAAGGTTCAGTCAGGGTGTCATCCTTTATTTTTATCCTTACACGGAGATGACCTCCTTCAATCCCGATGTGATCGTCAGAAAACAAGATTCCATCACCAAAAAATACATTCCCGGACCGGCCAAAGGTTCGTACATGAAGATCAGCATGTTTGAGCCACCTGTTACAAAACAAATTGAATTTAACGGCGGATATGCCGTTGAAATGCGTGGTTTGTGGGAACTGCAAAACGATTTTATGGGCGGCCCCTTTATCAGCTATACTTTCGTTGACGAACAACACAACAGGGTGGTCACCATCATGGGATATGTTTACAATCCGTCGCAGGACAAACGCGATCTCGTGCGGCAGGTCGAAGCCATATTGTACACTTTTCAATATCCCGAACAAGCCAAAGAACAAGCCTCTTCAGGCAAGCTAAAAGAATAAGGTCACCCTTTCCGGTTTTGGGAAAAACAGGGCAATTTCACCCGTTTTCCACGCCGGTTACAAATGGATCACCTCGCCGTAAGCGGCTGCCGTAGCTTCCATAATGGCCTCCGACATGGTGGGGTGAGGGTGAATGGTCTTGATGATCTCCTCACCGGTGGTTTCCAGCTTGCGGGCAGTCACTACCCCGGCGATCATTTCCGTTACATTCTCACCGATCATGTGGGCACCCAGCCATTCGCCGTATTTGGCATCGAAGATCACCTTGACGAAACCTTCTTTGTTTCCGGCAGCGGCGGCTTTTCCGGAGGCAGTGAACGGGAATTTGCCGACCCTGATCTCGTACCCCGCTTCCCTGGCCTGTTTTTCGGTCATGCCTACCGAGGCCACTTCAGGAACCGTGTAAGTACATCCCGGAATATTTCCGTAATCGATCGGCTCGGGATTTTTTCCCGCAATGTTTTCAACACAGGTGATGCCTTCATGCGAAGCCACATGGGCCAGCGCCGGGCCCCGGACGATATCACCGATGGCAAAATATCCTTCGACATTGGTCCGGTAAAAATCATCCACTGCAATTTTCCCGTTTTCAGTTTTTATCCCCACATCTTCCAGACCGATTCCTTCCAGATTGGGTGTGATGCCGACGGCCGAAAAAACAATATCGGCCTTGATCGTCTCTTCGCCTTTTTTGGTTTTGATCTTTACTTCACAACCTTCTCCTTCAGTATCTACCGACTCCACCGTGGAATTGACCATCACCTTCATTCCCGCTTTTTTGAACGAGCGCGCCAGTTGCTTGGACACCTCCTCGTCCTCCAACGGAACAATGGTAGGCATAAACTCAACGAGTGTGACCTTTGTTCCAAGGGAATTGTAGAAATAGGCAAACTCCGAGCCGATGGCTCCCGAGCCGACCACCACCATTGATCCCGGTATTTTATTCAGGGTCATAGCCTGGCGGTAACCGATGATCTTTTTTCCGTCCTGTTTCAGGTTGGGCAATTGACGCGAGCGTGCCCCCGTGGCAATGATGATATTTTCCGCCTCGTAAACGGAAGCATTTCCTTCACTGCCGGTCACCTCAACCTTTTTGCCGGGAAGCACTTTTCCCATCCCGGTAAGCAGGTCGATCTTGTTTTTTTTGAACAGGTAAGCTACTCCTTTGCTCATTCCTTCGGCCACTTCACGGCTCCGTTTTACCATGGCTTCAATGTCGGCCTCCGGAAGGCCGTTGAGCCGTATCCCATAGTCGGCCGCATGTTTGGCGTAATTAAAAACCTGTGCGCTTTTCAGCAATGCTTTAGTAGGGATGCATCCCCAGTTGAGGCACACACCACCAACGGATTCCTTTTCCACAACCGCCGTTTTCATTCCGAGTTGTGATGCGCGGATGGCGGCCACATAACCGCCGGGCCCGCTACCTATTACTATTAAATCGTATTTCATGGATTTAAATTTTCTAAATTAACGCCTTTTAATGTTCTTATTTTGCTCTTTATGCTTTCGGCATTAATATGCCGTACTCGCATGCGGGGACAAAACTACTAAAATACAAAATGAAAGTCAGGGTTAAAATTATTTGATGATTAATTTTCTGATCCGGGCAGTTGATCCCTGGGAAAAATGTACGATATAGATGCCCGGGACAAAAGATTCACAATTGAAAACAAGTTTTTATAAAATAATGTATCGTACCCCGAATAATTCATAAATTATCCGTCTTTTTATGGGTATAACCATAAAAAAATG
>JAOZMX010000098.1:0-6655 GCA_029934065.1 Bacteroidales bacterium | reverse complement strand
CCCCGAATAATTCATAAATTATCCGTCTTTTTATGGGTATAACCATAAAAAAATGCATATTGCCGATTTTCTGCTGATCGATCAATATTAAGCCATTCACCACATCTTCCGGCGTTTCATCCGGTGATACCGTCCAACAGGTATTCATCACCTTTCTAACAAAACCTTACTTTGCCCGACTTTCACGTTGCCGTATTTTTAAAGGAGATACTTTTGCGCCCGTTTCCCGAAAATCAAACGGGAAGCGTATGAAAAAATCAGCTTGTGTATAATCATTAAATCAAGGCTTTATGTCATTCATCACCAAAGAAAAAATATTCACGAGAGAGTGGTTCAAGGTTTACAGCCTGATCGTGGTCGGAACGTTCATCATGGCCGCGGGATTTGTATTTTTCATCAACCCGTACAGGATCGTTCCCGGAGGTGTATACGGTATCGCCATTGTCATTCACTATCTTACCGAAGGAGTATTTCCGTTCTGGCCTTCGGGCATTCCCATCGGTTTACTGGGTTTGTCGATGGACATTCCGTTAACATTGATCGGGATGAAAATACTGGGGCCGAGGTTTGGAGTAAAAACGGTGGTGGGCTTTGTGCTGACGGCGGTTTTTATGGACATGCTGACCTATTTTGTGGGACAGGACGATCCCTTGCATTTGGGTGACCAGGTTTTACTGGCCAGTGTTTTCGGCGGCGTGATGATCGGCTTCGGACTGGGGCTGATCTTCAGATCCAGAGCCACTTCGGGCGGATCGGACATTATTGCCATGATCATCAACAAATACACCGGATTGCCGCTTGGTCAACTGATGATAATCGTTGATTCAACCATTGTTCTCGTGGGACTGGCAGCTTTCGGCGACTGGAAAATACCGCTCTTTTCATGGATTGTCATTTACATTGTGGGCAAAGTGGTGGATATAACCCTGCGGGGTATTTCCTACGAAAAAACCATGATCATCGTTTCGGACAGCTTTGAGGACATCCGGCAAAAAATCATTGTTGACCTCAAGCGCGGCGGAACCATCATCAACGCACAGGGGTTGTACAGTAAGGGAAACAAAAAACTGATCTATACCAATGTCAGCCGTCGCGAGTACCAGATGCTGAAAGATTTCATCCATAAAGTGGACCCCAAAGCATTTGTTACGGTGATTGACGCCAACGAAGTGCTGGGCGAAGGGTTCAAACCGCTGAAAGAGGGGTAGGCCTATTGCTTTTTGAGAATAAACTCGATGGTGTCAATGTAGTCTCCCTCTTCATCTTCATGAATTGTAAAAGAGAACGATCCGGGAGTGGAAAGCATGCCGAGTTTTTGCATCTGATGCGGATCGGGTTTGGCAATGTAAGTCCCGGGCGGCAGACCGAGGTAACTGAAATACCCGTCGGGCTCGGATAAAGTGCTTCCAACCAAGCGGCCACCGGAATCGTAAAAATTGATGGTGATCTGTCCCTGTCCCGCCGGACCGGTTGCTTTTTCAAGATAAACCATACCGGCAGCTTCGCCAACAACAGCCACAGGAATTTCGATCACACGAAGCTGGTTGGGATTAATGGCGATGCTATAGGTGAGTTTTTGCAATTGCCATGCAATGTTATCAAAACTGTTGCGGTCCAGTTCGAGGAAGTATTTGGTATAAGCTTCCAGATCGCTGATGATGATTGTAGTATCCGAGGGATGTTCTTTAACCATTCCTCCGGTAACATGCAGGTTAAGCCCGGCTACCTTTGGCTCGCCTTTGTCGCGCTTGCCGTTGCAATTGATGTCGAGGAAAGGCAAAATGATCAATCCGCCCCTGCCCATGACCTGTCGGTTGGAGAATGAAGTATAACCTGTTTTGGAGCTCAACATCATACTTCCCCGTGCCGATTCGATGAAGGATGTTAAATGATTGTCCCTCCGGGCAAAGAAACTTGTTTGAGCAAACGGGAAATCAATCCTTACACCCACCTGAACATTTTGTGTTTTACTTTTGAAATTTGCATCGTATGTACCGACGATGTAACTGTTCTTAAAAATCCGTTTTTCCACTTCACATCTTGCCGATATGAACCGGTTTTCGTTGTATTCGTAATTCACCTGCGGTGTAATGATGATATTTGCCGGAAGGCGGAATGCCAAAGCAAGCATACTGTAAACGTAAGGCTGTGGAAGACTGGAGAAGATTGCATAAGTCGTAAAATTGGTATTGACCCCCAACACATTCCCCGACAACAAAAACTCAACATTTGAATACCTGCTTTCCGGCAAAACATACTGGCTGAACGAAAACCTTGTGAACATTGAAAATTTCGGCATTCTGATCGGAAACGTCACCAGGGCTTTTCGTTCTTCAAGGTAATTGTTGTTGATGGCTTGTTGTCCCTGTTTATATTTGATATAGGATAATTCAAACTGCAACCCCGAATACAACCGGTAATTCAGCAAACTTTTGATCTGTACGTTATGCGTATAGGTTGCCGAAAGCAAAAGATTGTTGAAAAGATTGAATGCCGCCTTGGCAAAAGGCATGACAGGGCTTGCGGTAACCGACGACAAGTATTCGACACCACCACCGATGGTCACGGATTTCCCCACTCCGTAGCCAATTTCTCCCCGCGAATAAATACTGTGCGAAGTGTCCTCAACCATTCCGCCCGTGACGGTATATTCCAGATGATTCTTCGGCAGAAAACTATAGGGAATGTTGATGTTTTTCTCCTGCGAACGTTCTTCGCCCCATGGACCGTAAAACCGGAGCTTGATCTCCGAACTTCCGTAAACCAGCGGCACATCAAAAGAGTAGAACCCCGAAGCATCTGCCTGTTGATAATCAACCAAAACGTTGTTCACATACAACTCCACCGTCCAACCCGGCTTGGTATGATCGCTGATGGTAAACGTTCCGAACGACCGGCGATAGGTAGTGGGTGCATTGGTGATCTTTGCCCCTACCACCGGGTGATAAATTGAGGAGGTGGCTTCCGGATTGATCTTTCCCAGCATGGCCTGTTTCATAACCTTGAAATCGTTGTTCGCAAACCGCCATAAATAATATTGCCTGCGTTCGAGAAACGGCGTCCCTGTAGTGTGATTGAGCGAGACGTTGGCCTCTCCCCCTGCAATAATCGAACCCAGTGATAAATTGAGCCTTGTGGCTGACGGCCCCGGCGAAAACTGTGTCGAATAAACCGCCCAGTCGAACATGCCGAGGCTGAAAAGCGGATAACTACGACCTATCGTCGTATCGGCTTTTACTTCTCCTTTCAGTCGCTTGATGTTTTCGCGCATCATCTCCAGACGCATTTCCCGGATTATGGGAAGTTCCATTTTCGAATTCATCTTCACCGATAAGCTCCTGAAGTCGAATTTACAATCCAGCCCGAATATGCTTCCGAAATATTTTACGCCCAGAAACAGACCCGTTTCGGTTTCTATCAAATCACCGGGGTTCAAGTGAAAAGTTTTATCACCGAACTGTATCACATTATTGGTTCTGTCAATAAAATAAGGCAGATCTTCCCGGACGAAAAAACCTGTAATGGTATCAAAATTTTTAGACGGGACATTTTTAATTTTTAAAAAATTGAACACATCCGTTACTGAAAGGCTTACGTTGTTATTGTTGTCGATAATTGCAGGAACTTCAACTCCGCCGATCTTACTAATATTCAGGAATACGGGAATTTCAAAATACTCGGATTCTTCCTGGGCAAGCAGAACACCCGGAAGCAAAAACAACCATGAAATAGCGCCGGCAACAATCCACTGCCTGATTGCAGTGTGTTTCATTACCCACATCAAAGCAGATGGAATGGATTGTAATGTTTTGGGGGACATCTATCTCTGTTGTAATAATTATTTCATGCCGGATTATTCCTGAAAAAACGTAATTGTAAATGTGCCGCTGTAAGAACCGGGCGGAGAGGCCAGCGGCGAACCGACATTAAGTGTTCCACCGATCTGCACCATGTTTCGCCCGGGACGGGGAACCGTACAAACGAACGGAGATGCCGGATCGGAACCACCGAGATGAACGGTCATCGTTCCGCCGTTACTGCCTGTAAGTGTGGCATCGGGTCCGTTCAGGATGGTGATGAGGGTTCCCGGATTGGCTTCAATACCAAACAATGCCGCCGAGTAAGGAACTCCGAGATTCAACAATGTTACATCTCCCGTGGCTGACCGCGAACCTGTCGGGGAAATGACGACCGTTCCCCCCGATGCCCCCTGGCTCAATGCTCCGAATTGTAAGCCCTGCTGCGGGTATATAAAAACAGATATCGGCCGCGGTGGATCCTCCTGACCATAACTGACGGCTTGTATCATAAAAAACAGGAAAATTCCTGCCGCCGATAAAATAATGTGTTTTAAATTCTCTCTTTTTTGCCGGGTTTGTTTCATCTCTTTCAAATTCAAAAATAGATTTTATATGATTTTTGACCGTATTCGGTAGCTACGGTTACAATATAGATTCCGTGACCGGTATTCGGTTTAAAGGAATGGTATCCGTTGCCGTAAGTAGTTTGCCGAAATAAAAGCCTTCCTGTCAAATCGTACATCTTAATAGTCGCTTCACACTCGGCGGGTGTATTGATTCCCGTAAAAACCGTACCCTGCGACGCATAAACGTAGTACAACTCTTCATCACTTATTTCGGGACGGATATCCTTTAAAGCGAAAACAAGCGAAAAACGTTTATTGAATTCACCGGTTGTTGAAAGGACTTCCGCCGGTTGATTTTCATTTAATGTAAAATAAAGCCCTGTATGTGTATCACGCAAATAGATCTTCATGCCGTACGGCATCATATTGATATCGGTTGCTGTGAAGATTACATTTTTATCCTGCGAAGTTCTGATACCGAGCGGAACAATAGTAATGCTGTCCGGAGAAAACGGCAGAGACTGTATGGAAAGGTTGACCCAGTCATTGGAAACAGCATACAGATTCGGTGATCGTGGATCGGTATTCATCAATTTCAATGCGTCGAAACTTTTCTCAAACCTGGATGATGAATTTTCATCAAAATAGATCGTAACGGCATCTGAATATTCCGTAGCATCCTTGTAACTTACCGTTAACCTTATTAAAGGTATATCATCTTTGGGGGCGGATTTGTGGAACACTGGCGACAGGTCATTTACACGAACCGCATTAGCCATGCCGAAGGTTCCCGAAACCGGATAAGTTCCATCGCTGACATGAATAAAAAAGCCCTGCATAGAGGCAATGATGTTGTTGGCGACACCATCGCTGGAAACCCCATTGATGTAACTGGAATAAGTTCCTACATACTGGTCGGTTGTACCTGCATTGAAAAAATAGATCGCATCGTCAATGTTGGTACGCGTCCAACCGCCGGCAGCGTCCCAGTCAATGGGTGAAGGATAGGGATTTCCCATCAGATTAAAGCCTTTGGTGTAGGTGTTGTTGTGGTTGTAAAGGGTAACCGGCGCAAGGGTTCCGTTATTTACCGTTCCTGAAATATCGGTTGTTTTGGCGGCAGATGACGAACCGAAATTGGCAGCATAACCGTGCATCGGCGTTAATGCACCCGCAGGATCAGTATAATCCACCCAACCTGCTGAAGTACGGCTTTCATCATACCTGTAAAACGTAGGAAATGATGCCGTAAGATCCAGGTCGTCTGCCAGCTCGTTTACCGTAGCGCTGGTGAAGGGTGAACTGTAATATTTGTATCCGAACCCGCTCGGCAAATAACGCTGCATCGTAATACTTCCGTTCACACTGCCGCTCCCTGTGCCGTCTATCAGTGCCGTTTGCGTAGCATCCGAGACCAATGTCAGGTTACCGTTGGCATTTAACGTGCCGTCCGATTTCAGAATGCCGCGCAATGTTTGGCCTGCGGTGTTGATATCCGTAGTACTTCCCGCATCAACGATCAGATTGTTGAAGAGCGTCTGTGCCGTTCCCTGAACGGCTTGTGTGGTGCCGTTGAAAAGCACGGTTCCTTCGTTGTGGTGAAAAGTTCCGTTATTGGTAAAGTCAAGTTCGATACTTATGGTGTCGGAGGAAGGACCGGTAAGTTCTTTGCCCGATGCGATCAGCAGATCGCCGAATGCCGTTTGTGACGCCCCGCTGATCACCGATGTTCCGTTGAACCTGACCGTGCCGAGGTTGTGGTTGAACACCCCGTTGTTGATCCAGTTGCCTTCCACCGTGAATGTCCCCGTACCGGCATGCAGAACGGCACCTGACGCGATCACAACATTGCCGTCAACTTCGTAAGTATGATCGTTGAAGGTGGTTGTTCCGGAATCGGTTAAGTCCCCGCCAACGATCAACGAATCGTTCACCAGTGCTTCAAATGTTGCTCCCGGGGCTACGGTTAGCAGGTTGCCAACCTTAAAAACCTGCGGCAATCCAGTCCCGTCAGGGCTTTGCAGTTGTGCCGTCCCGGAAAGAATTTCTAAGTTATTGACGATGCTATCGCGGTTTATTCTTGCATCCCGTGCAAAAACATACGTTCCCGTTCCGTTGATTTTCAGATTGTAAGCTGCAAATGTCCCGTCGCCACTGGGCGGTAAAACATAGCCCGAACCGGTTAGCGTTATTGTGCCGCCGGTGATTTGCGAAAATGAAGCTGCCTGCATTTGCACCGTCCCGCCGACATTAAGATTGAACGGACCATCCATTTTACTGGTACCGTTT
>JAOZMX010000008.1 GCA_029934065.1 Bacteroidales bacterium | reverse complement strand
TCACACTGAAACTTTTTATAAAAGCCGTTTGTCATTGTGGCAAACGGCTTTTTTTTATGGCCGGCCGGAAACCCTCAACGGAAAGCAAATGATTTGTTCCGGTCACAATGTCATTATTTCCCGCTGGCCCGATTCTGGTAAGCTATTGCTTTCAATTGAAGCAAACGCAACGAATATTTGTAATTTTTACCATTATGATTGATTTTATTGATACGCACACACCCAACTCCTCCGGAGGCGGGCATCCCGAAGGGGAACAAACCGCACTGGATGCCTATTCCGAAACCATTGTAAATGTGGCCCGGTTTACGGCACGTTCGGTAGTCAACATTCGTGTTGATCGCGGACAACAAACCGCACAAAACCGGTCGCCGCAGGGCCAACCAATGACGATGGGTTCCGGCTTTTTGATCTCCGCCGACGGATACATCGTCACCAATCACCATGTGATCAATCATGCCAAAAACATCCTGGTGACACTGCCCGGAGGAGAAGAGCTGAAAGCAGCAGTAAAAGGATTTGATGCCGCCACCGATCTGGCCGTATTAAAAATCAAACACGACGATTGCCAGCCACTCACATTCGGCAATTCCGACAGGCTGCAAGCCGGACAGATTGCCATTGCCGTGGGTAATCCGCTGGGGTTTCAGCAAACGATCACGGCAGGTGTGGTGAGTGCTTTGGGAAGAACACTCCGTTCGCAGTCGGGACGGTTGATCGACGATGTGATACAAACCGATGCGGCACTGAATCCGGGCAACTCCGGCGGCCCGCTGATGGATTCGGCAGGAAAAGTGATCGGCGTGAATACAGCCATTATCAAAGGAGCACAGGGAATTTGTTTTGCCGTGTCGGCCAATATGGCAAAATTCATTACCGAAAAACTGGTCGCAGAGGGAAAGATCAAACGCGCATACCTCGGTATTGTCGGGCAAACCATACGATTGTCACCACGTTTAATTACCGGTCATCAACTCACGAAAAATACCGGCGTTTATGTAACCGAGACCACAACAAAAACCGACACATCGCACAAGGGCATCCTCCCGGGAGACATCATCATCAGCTTCAACCGTCAACCCGTAGGTTCCATTGACGACCTGCACAAATTACTAACGGAAGATACCATCGGAAAGGCTCTTCCCATTGTTGTGATAAGAAAAGGAATGCCGGAAAGTTTTGAGGTGATCCCCGCCGAAACGGTGTAACAAAGGCTTTCACCTTTGTGAACTTTTACTTGCCAAGCTTAAAGATCAGTCCTGCCGTCAGGTCACCCTCAATGATGGAAGATGTGGACCCGATACTTAAGCCGCATCCCGACCCGCCGGAGCCAATGCCACAATAAAACCCGCCGCCGGAAAAGAACATCGGAAAGCGGATGTTCCCCTGAAGACGCAGGCCAAGCTTATCGGTAAAATAATATTTCAGTCCGGCGCCCAAAGTAATGTTAAAACGCCAGATATCCTCAATACCGCTTTGAGCATTGAACCATGCCGCACCGAGATACACTCCGCCGAAACCGTGTAATCTCGGAGCGATTTCAGAGCCCTGTGTGGCACCGATGTTAAAATAATTGACCACCACATCGAATTCTTTTTCTGGAAATTCATTGCCGTAACCAAAATAAGGGCTCCAATGAGCTACCGAGTTCATTCCGGTATAGGAAAACTCCACAACCATGTCAGGGCGAACGGGCTTGCCGGCTGTGATTCCCCATGAAACTTCATCTCTGATATTCAGATCGCCCTGAATAAAATCAATACGACCGCCGAAAAAATAGCCAATGGAAGGAGTAAGTTCAAATTTGTCCTGCGCACCGGCAATCATTGGCAGCAAAAGGCTGGCAATGATAATTGATAAAACGGTTTTTTTCGTCATTATTTAATATATTTAGATTGATAATTATTCTTCTTCAATGGCTTTCACCCCGGGCAATTCTTTTCCTTCAATAAATTCGAGCATAGCCCCGCCGCCGGTCGAAACGTAGCTTACCCTGCCGGCAAGATTGTATTTATTGATGGCTGCCACCGAGTCGCCGCCGCCGATCAGCGAGAAAGCCCCGTTATCGGTAGCTTCTGCCACAGCCTCGGCAACTGCGCGTGTGCCGTGCGAAAAGTTTTCCATCTCAAAAACCCCCATGGGGCCGTTCCAGAGGATTGTCTTCGACTGTTTGATCACCCCGGCAAACTGGCTGCACGATTTTTCACCGATATCCAGACCCATCCATCCCTCCGGAATGTCCCTGGAGTCGCATGTTTTGCGATGGGCATCATTATCAAATTGATTTGCGATCACCGTGTCAACGGGAAGATACAGGTTGACGCCTTTCGATTTGGCATCTTCCACAGCCTGTCGTGCGGTTTCGAGCAAATCGTCTTCGATGAGAGAGTTGCCGACATTTCCGCCAAGGGCTTTGATAAAGGTGAACATCATTCCGCCACCGATGATCAGGTTATCCACTTTGTCGAGCAGGTTTTTGATGATCTCGATCTTTCCGGAGACCTTGGCTCCGCCCAGAATGGCAGTGAAAGGACTTTCGGCCTCCTTCAGCACTTTGTTGATGTGGGTCAGCTCATTGGCCATCACATAGCCGAAATACTTGTCTTTCGGAAAAAACTTTGCAATAACTGCCGTGGAGGCATGTGCCCTGTGTGCCGTACCGAAAGCATCGTTCACATAAACGTCGGCCAGACTGGCAAGCTCCTGTGCGAAATCTTCATCGCCTTTGGTCTCTTCTTTGTGAAAACGGAGATTTTCAAGCAGCAGTACCTCCCCGTTTTTTAATCCGGCAGACAGTTTGCGCGGTATTTCGCCAATGCAGTCGGACGCAAATTTCACTTCCAGTCCCAGCTTGCGGTTCAGCGCGGGCAAGAGATGTTTCAGCGAATATTTCTCTTCCGGGCCGTTTTTCGGGCGCCCCAGATGCGACATCAGGATCACCATTCCTCCATCGTTCAGAATCTTCTTTATGGTAGGAATGGCCGCGTTTATCCTCGTCTCATCGGTAATCTCATATTTATCATTCAGCGGAACATTAAAATCCACCCTGACGATGGCTCTTAATCCTTTAAAATTCAAATCGTCAATTGTTTTCATGTTTTATGGTATTTGATTTTATCAACAACAAATGTAATATTTAGTAACGTTCGTTGCCGGTATATTGTATCTTTTGCGAATGAATTATTCCCGGGATTCTTCCATTAAAAGATTCAGTTTTTCCCATTCTTCCATTTGCCGTTCCAGTTCTTTTTTCAGGTTTTCATAATCAGCGAATAACTTCCCCGAGTTGATCTCGTCAGCATATTTATCAGGCAGGCTTAATTTTTCATCAATCAAAGCCATCTTGCTTTCCAGCTCATCAATTACCGTTTCTGTTTTTTCGATCTTTGATTTCAGTTTTCGTATTTCGCGTTCACGCTGTTTTCTTTGTTCATATTCCAGTTTATTTTTGGACGGCGTATCGGCGACATCCTTTTTTTGCCCCGGTCTTTTTCGTTGTTCCAGTTCGTTGAGGTGGTCCAGCTTTCGGCGGGCAAGAAATTCGGTGACGTCACCGATGTATTCTTTTATCCCTCTGTTGCGAAATTCAAAAACTTTTTGCGTGAGTCCGGTCAGAAAATCCCGGTCGTGCGACACCACGATCAAAGTCCCGTCGAATTGCAGCAAAGCATTTTTCAGGATATCTTTCGAAATCATATCGAGGTGATTGGTAGGCTCGTCAAGCACCAGCAAATTTACCGGTGTCAGGAGCATTCTGGCCAGGGCAAGTCTTGATTTTTCGCCACCCGAAAGCACCTTTACTTTTTTGTCGAGATCTTCGCCCCTGAAGAGAAAACTGCCCAGCAGGCCTTTCACTTTGGTGCGCCATTCGCCGGTGGCCACATCATCAATGGTTTCGAAGACGGTTTTTTCCATGTCCAGCATTTCGTGCTGGTTCTGGGCATAATAGCCGATTTTTACAAGGTGTCCCAACTCCAGCGTACCGTCGTAAGGCAATTCGCCGACGATCACTTTCGAGAGGGTGGTCTTTCCCTCGCCGTTGCGTCCCACAAAAGCCACCTTTTCGCCTCTTGCAATAGAAAATTCGAGCGCTTTCAACACTTGCAGGTCGCCATAACTTTTCGAAAGCTTTTCCACCCTTACGGACACCTTGCCCGAATGTGGCGCCGGCGGAAACCGAAACCGGATGGCGGCATTGTCTTTGCCCTCTATTTCCACCTTATCCATCTTCTCCAGCATTTTGAGCTTCGACTTCACCTGTTTTGCCTTGGTATTCTTATACCTGAACCGTTCGATAAAACGTTCGATCTGTGCGATTTGCTGCTGCTGGTTTTTGTATTCCGAAGTTTCTTTTGCCCTTCGTTCGGCCTGCAGGCGTTCAAACTCGGAGTAAGGCGCTTTATAGTCGATGATCTTTTTCAGGCTGATCTCGATGGTGCGGTTGGTTACGTTGTCGAGGAAAGCCCTGTCGTGCGACACGAGCAAAACGCCGCCGGGATAACCGGTCAGAAATTCTTCGAGCCACTGGATGGATTCGATGTCGAGGTGGTTGGTAGGCTCGTCGAGCAACAGGACATCGGGCATGCGCAACAGGATCTTCGCCAGCTCCACCCGCATTTGCCAGCCGCTGCTGAATTCGTTTACCGGGCGAGTAAAATCCTTCCGTTCAAAACCCAGTCCCATCAGCACTTTCTCGGTATTTTCGTCCAGATTGTGTCCGCCAAGCAGGTTGAAGCGATCGTTCAGATCGTTGATCCTGCTGATAAGTTGAAGGTATTCTTTCGATTCGTAATCGGTACGTTCGGCCAGTTGGCTTGTCAGCGATGTGATTTGTTTTTCCATCTCCAGCATCTCTTTAAAAGCCTGCCGGGCTTCCCCGATGACCGTCCGTTTGCCTTCGGTAATCATCTCCTGTTTCAGGTAACCGATGGAAAGGCCGGAAATTTTTGCCACCTCTCCCTTTTCGGGAATCAATTCACCGGCAATCACATTCAGCAAAGTGGTTTTCCCCGATCCGTTCTTGCCCACCAGACCTATACGGTCACGCGGGGTGATCAGAAACGAAACACCGTCGAAAATGTATTCGCCCGTAAAATGTACCGATATGTTATTGACCGAAAGCAATTGATAAATATTGATTTTAGCGGACAAAAATAAAGGATAAAATAGTTTTCGGACTATTTTATGCTAATAATTGGCATAACATCCTTGGTCATTGAAAACGAAATTGTACTTTTACTGCACAATTCCAATCAAAATGATTGACATTATTATTTTTAAATCAATTCAATAACAATGAAAAAGCTTTTTACGATTTTTTCCGTATTGTTGCCGGCAATGTTGTTTTCATACACCGGTGAAGTGATCCTCTCATTCGACACCCCAGGACATTTTCCGACGGGAATGACTTTTGACGGGCAAAACATCTGGCTTGCCGATTACAAAAGCGACCTGCTTTATTGCATTGATCCTGCAAGCGGCAAAGTATTGCGAAGCATTCCCGCTCCGGCATACTGGCCCGAAGGTTTGGCCTGGGACGGTGAAGCCCTGTGGAATGCCGACATCAAAGGAGGTATTCCCCTTTCGGAGAACTACAACGGTGTGATTTACCGTGTTGACCCGGCAAACGGTGATATTTTAAAAACCATTCAGTCGCCGACCAAAGCGCCCCGCGGACTTACGTGGGACGGCCAATACCTGTGGTGCGTTGACGCCTCCTCCGATCAGGTGATCCAGTTCAGTCCCGATGACGGCACCACCATCAAAGCATTTCGTTCACCGTCATCCAATCCCACGGGCATTACTTTCGACGGCAAATATTTGTGGATATCGGACCGGAGCAGGGACAAAATCTATATGGTTGATCCCGACAACGGCATGGTGATCATCATCACCGATGCACCGGGCGAATATACCCGGGGGATGTGCTACGACGGAAACACGATATGGGCCGTTGATTACCAGCGCGACAAAATTTATCAGCTTAAAACCCGCGACGGGGAGCAATTCAGGGTATTCAATTCACATGTCTCCACCATCACGGTTACGGACCAAATCACCAATTTCGGTCCCGGGAAAATTCTTTCTGCCGATGTACATATTGCCATCCCCAAAAACCGGCCCAATCAAACCATTTTAACCGAACCCGAATATTTCCCCCGGTCACCCGAAATCGTTACCGACAAATGGGGGCAACAAACGGCGCATTTCCATTTTAAAAATGTGGCCGACGGAAAAAACGTGGAAGGAAAAATGAAGGTAAAGGCAAAGATCAGCGAGGTACGTTATTTTATCTATCCCGAAGAGGTGGGAACGCTGGATGATATCCCGCAGGAGATCAAAGAGAAATACCTTGAAAACAATGAAAAATACCATTACGATCACCCGGTAATTCAAAATGCAGTCAAGGAAGCCATCGGCGGTGAAACCAACGCTTATCTTATTTTCAGAGGAATTTTCAATTATTTGATCGATCACATGTATTATGAAATGTCGGGGGGCTGGAATACTGCACCTACGGTTCTGGCACGCGGCAACGGCTCCTGTTCCGAATATTCGTTTGTTTACATCGCCATGTGCCGGGCAGCGGGGCTGCCTGCAAGATACGTAGGTTCTGTTGTGGTACGTGGTGACCTGGCTTGCATAGATGACGTCTTTCACCGCTGGGTTGAGGTTTACCTGCCCAACTACGGCTGGGTACCCATCGATCCTTCGGGCGGCGACCAGGATTGGCCGGGAAATCAGGCCAATTATATCGGACACCTTGCCAATCGTTTTTTGATCACTACGGAAGGTGGAGGCGGTTCCGAAACCATGGAATGGACTTACAACAGCAATGACTTTTGGACTACCGAGCCGAAAACATACGTGGTTTCCGATCGCTTTGCCGAATGGGAGCCGGTTGAAGAATAACCGGCACAAAAGTCTGGATTTCACCTCGAAAGGGGATAGGGGATTTCAGATTAACGATTGCAGATTTGAGATTTGAGATTTATATCTGTCCGCCGAAGCCTTGGCAAAGGCATGTTGCACTTGCACAAACAAATTACTAACACACGAAAAATTAATGTAAATGGAGTCGATAAAAGAGATATTCAGGATCGGGCGGGGACCGTCGAGCAGTCACACCATGGGGCCGACCATTGCTGCAAAACAATACCGGCAGAAGCATCCCGATACCGGCAATTTCAAAGTGACGTTGTACGGCAGCCTGGCACTCACCGGCAAAGGACACCTCACAGATGTTGCCATAACGGATGCATTAAAACCGGCAAAGGTGGAAATCGTTTGGAAAACACAAGAAGCAAAGGAATTTCATCCCAATGCTTTGGAATTTGAAGTTACCGATGATGGTGCCGTTCCGGACAAATGGCTGGTTTACAGCGTGGGAGGAGGAAAGATCGTGGACGATAAAACAAAGGACGTTCCCGAAGAATTGATCTACCGGCAAAAAAACATGCAGGATGTGCTGGATCATTACAAAGCCACGGGTAAGGTTTTCTGGGAATTGGTTTTCGAAACCGAGGCGCAGGATTTTAAAGATTACTTAATGGAAGTGTGGCAAACGATGCAGGCGGCCATCCAGAACGGACTGACACACGAGGGGCTGATTCCCGGCGGGCTGAAGTTGCAACGAAAAGCTTCGTCTTACTACATTAAATCGAAAAGGATGAAAGGTTACGGCGGGATCATCAGCCGTATTTTTGCCTATGCGCTGGCGGTTTCGGAAGAAAATGCCTCGGGTGGCGTGGTCGTTACGGCGCCTACCTGCGGCTCTTCGGGTATTTTGCCGGCAGTGCTCAAAATAACGCAGGAGTACTACGAGCTCAGCGACGAACAAATCATTCGTGCGCTGGCTACCGCAGGGCTTGTCGGCAACATTGTCAAGTTCAACGCTTCCATCTCGGGAGCAGAGGTGGGATGTCAGGGTGAAGTGGGTACGGCGTGTGCCATGGCTGCCGCTGCTGCCGCACAACTGGCAGGCGGATCACCGGCACAAATCGAATACGCTGCCGAAATGGGCCTCGAACACCACCTCGGGCTGACCTGCGACCCCGTGAACGGACTGGTACAGATCCCATGCATCGAACGGAACGTACATGCCGCTGCCCGGGCTTTCGACTCGGCACGCTATTCCCTGCTTTCCGACGGAAAACATTTCATCGGTTTCGATGTGGTGACCAAGGTGATGAAACAAACCGGCAAAGACCTGCCCAGCCTTTACCGCGAAACGGCACTGGGCGGACTGGCCATGTTCGGAGACGAAAATTTCGTGGATAACTGACCAAAGGCTTTACTGCCGTAATTGCATACTTCAATACCAGAAAAAAAAAGAAAATATTACCTTTGTGGAAAATAATCAAATTATGAAAAACTTATCAAACAACTGGAAAACGCTTGCCCTTAATGGTTTTATTGCCCTGCTTTACGGGGTGCTGGCTTTGTTTGTTCCGAAACAAACGGTCATCGCCGTGGTAATGTATTTTGGAATCGTCATTCTGATTATCGGGCTGATCATGCTGTTCGGCGCCATCAGTCATATCAAAAACAAACTGCCTTGGCAATCGGAAATGCTTTTGGCCATTGCAACCCTGATCGTAGGGGCGATCATCACCTTTTATTCCGAAAAAACATTGACGGTCTTTGTAGTGATCATCGGAATATGGGCTATTATCGTCGGCATTTCGCAACTCTATTACGCCCTGAAATATGAGATGAGCAGGGGCAACAAAAATTCGATGCTTTTCAACGGAATTTTAATGCTTGTTTTCGGGATCATTCTGTTTTTTAATCCGTTCGAAACGGCTTCATTTCTGGTCATCCTTTCGGGGATCATTGCCGTAATCATGGGGATCGTTCTCATCGTCCTGGCATTTACGATCAGGGATATCATCAAAGATTTAGAGTGACGGGAAAAACATTTTTCCGTCACGTTCCAATGGTTTTCCGTTTTGCATATCTTTGATCATGAATTTTTAGTAAGTTTGTAAAACTTTAAAGGATTCATCATTATGAAAGCATTACCCATCGGCATACAGGAGTTTTCGGAATTTTCGGTAGGAAACTATTTATATGTTGACAAAACGGAACACATCTTCAACCTGCTGCCCAACAAATATTATTTTCTCTCCCGCCCCCGCCGTTTCGGGAAATCTTTGTTTCTGAATACCATCAAAGAAGTTTTCAAAGGGAATAAAAAACTGTTTGAAGGGTTATGGATTTACGACAAAATCGAATGGGAAGCCTATCCAATCATCAAAATCTCTTTTTCTTCCGTTGACTACTTCAATCTTGGGCTGGAAAAGGCAATTGATAACGAAATGTTATTATTAGCCAAACAAAACAATATTGTGCTTGAATCGGCAGATTTCAGTTCCAAATTCAGGGAATTGATTTATACGCTCGGTGAAAAAAAGAAGGTTGTTTTACTGATAGACGAATATGATAAGCCCATCATAGATTACATTGACGACATTCCGCAGGCGGATGAGAACCGCAAGATACTCAAGAGTTTTTATTCGGTAATCAAAGACAGCGACCAATACATCCGTTTCTTTTTTGTCACCGGGGTGTCCAAATTCAGCAAGGTCTCCATCTTTTCTGACCTGAACAATTTGAGGGACATTACACTTGATGAAAATTATGCTACTGTCACAGGCTATACACAGCAGGAACTTGAGAATTATTTTCAGGAACACATTAAAAATGTTGGTGAAAAGTATAAGGAGATATTCCCCGATATCATGGTTGAAATCAAAAAATGGTATAACGGCTATTCATGGGACGGCATCAATTTCGTTTATAACCCGTTTTCCATTTTAAACTTTTTTGCATCGAGGGCATTTCGCGATTTCTGGTTCAGCACCGGAACGCCCACTTTCCTGATGAAGATGATCAAAGAAAACAACTTTACGGTTTTCGATCTTGAAAACAAAATGATATCTGTTAATGCCCTTGAAAAATATGAAATCACATCAATTTCATTGATTCCTTTACTTTTTCAAACGGGTTATCTGACCATAAAGAAAATCAACTTGCGTGAAATGGCTCTCATTCTGGACTTCCCGAATAAGGAAGTGGAAAGCTCGTTCACAATATATCTGCTGGCTTCGCTCAACGACGGACATATCGACAAAGCGGATTCATTGCTCATCAACATGCGATTTGCTTTGCGTGACAATAAAATTGAGAAATTTATCGAACTGATTGATATCCTTTTCAAAGGCCTGTCTTATGTGATTGTTGATCAGAAAGAAAAATATTTTCATTCCGTTTTCTATCTCGTAGTAAAATTGATTGGCTTCACCATCGAAACCGAAGTGATGACCATTGACGGATGCATCGACTGCGTCATCACTACGGACAAATACATCTACGTCATTGAATTCAACGCGGGGCAGGATGCAAAAACAGCCATGGAACAGATAAAAGCCAAAGGTTACTACAAGAAATACCTTTCCGAAAACAAGCCCGTGACCCTGATCGGGATCAACTTTAATATTGAAGAAAAGAGGATTGACGATTATTTGACAGAGCAAATATAGAAGCCGACCCCATCGGGATCCTGCTTTTTATCAAATAATCAAACGCATTAAAAAGCAACTTTTTTTTGCATACTTTTCAGCGGGTCAAGCATTTTCTCATGCTGAAGCATTGCAAAAACACCCCATATTAATATTTTACAAATATCTTTGACCAACCAATTCAAATTTTGTATGTTTGCCGCCTTAATTCATTAAAGCAAATAGAATAATGATGAAACATAAAATTGGAATCAGGCACGAAGATAAATACAAAATGGAGCGGCGTGTTGCTTTGCCTCCCGATGTTGTAAAAGACCTCATTGAACAGGGTTTTGAAGTCCATGTTCAAAAATCACCCAAAAGAATCTTTACCGATGACGAATACAAAGCCGTTGGTGCTGTTTTAACGGATTCGCTGGACGAATGCGATGTTATTTTCGGGGTAAAGGAGATGCCGATATCGTTTTTTGAAGAGGGGAAAACCTATATCTTCTTTTCGCACGTCATCAAAGGACAGCCATACAACATGCCGATGCTGAAGAAGATGATGGAGAAAAAAACCAACCTGATCGAATACGAAAAGATTGAAGACAACATCGGAAAGCGGCTGATCTTTTTCGGGCGGTTTGCCGGGCTTGCCGGAATGATCAACTCTTTGTGGTCGTTGGGACAACGGTTGAAGGTACAGGGTATTGATACACCGTTTACCAAAATCAGTCAGTCGCACAAATACAATTCGCTGACTGAAGCCGAACATGCCGTTAAAGCGGTAGGCGAAGAAATACGCAAAAACGGACTGCCCGACGAACTGGCACCGCTTACCATCGGCTTTACCGGATACGGCAACGTCAGCCGGGGAGCACAGCACATTGCAAGCCTGTTGCCTTCGGTAGAAATTTCCCCGAATGAACTGCTCAAACTGAAAAAGAGCGGCGAGTATTCCAACAAGCTGGTTTATAAGGTCGTTTTTAAGGAAGAAGACATTGTGGAGCCCGTAGAGGAAGGATACAAATTTGAATTGCTTGATTATTACAATCATCCCGAAAAGTACAAATCGCAATTCGAAAAATACCCTCCTCATCTTACCATATTGATGAATTGCATGTATTGGGATGAGCGTTATCCGCGAATCTTAACCAAAGACTATATCGCTTCGTTGTTTGAGAAGGGAGAGCCGAAACTCAAAGTCATCGGCGATGTTACCTGCGATCCCGACGGATCTATCGAGTTTACGCACAAAGGCACCGAGATCGAAGACCCGGTTTTTGTATACGACCCCGTGAAACGCAAGCCGACAATGGGTTTTGAAGGTTACGGCATTCTGGTGATGGCAGTTGATATTTTGCCCAGCGAGTTGCCGCGCGAGTCGTCGGAAAGCTTCGGGAAAGCCCTTGAAAAATTTGTTCCGGCCATTGCAACGGCAGATTATAATGTTGATTTCGAGCAACTGGAACTACCTGACGAAATTAAAGGAGCCATGATCCTTCACAAAGGAAAACTGACCCCGAAATTCAAATATATCGAGGAATACTTAAAATAACTCAACCATCTGACGTTATGTCACGGCATAACAAACAAACATTCACCAACTACCGAAATGAAGAATATACTTGTAATCGGCGCAGGATTATCGGCATCCACCCTTATCCGTTATCTGCTTGACCAATCGGAAGAATACGGCTGGAAAGTAAAAATTGCCGATATCGACGAGGATTTGGCCAGGGCAAAGGTTAACGGTCATCCCAACGGATCGACTATAAAATTTGATGCCACGGACGAGGAACAATGCTTGCATGAGGTAAGCCGTGCCGACCTGATCATTTCGATGCTGCCGGCAAAAATGCACTACGGGATTGCACGCAGTTGTGTTAAACTGGGAAAATCCATGGTCAATGCTTCGTATGTATCCGACGAGATCAAGCTGCTGGATGAGGAAGCCAAACGGGCAGGTGTTCTGCTGTTGAACGAAATGGGTGTTGACCCGGGTATTGACCACATGTCGGCCATGCAGATCATCGATCAGATCAGGGAAATGGGAGGCGAACTGCTTTCGTTCCGTTCCTTTACGGGAGGACTGGTGGCACCCCGCTACGACAACAACCCGTGGAACTACAAATTCACCTGGGCACCCAAAAATGTAGTGCTTGCCGGACAAGGCACGGCACAGATCATTGTCAACGGGATGTACAAATACATTCCATATCACCGGTTGTTTACGCGCATTCAACGGATCAACGTGCTGGATTACGGCGAATTTGAAGCTTACCTGAACCGCGATTCGCTGAAATACCGTTCCATTTACGGATTGGACAACATTCCGACGATGATCCGCGGCACATTGCGCCGTCCGGGTTATTCGCGCACCTGGAATGTGCTGGTGCAGTTGGGCATGACCGACGACACCTATACGCTGGAAAATTCCGGAAACATGACCTACAGCGATTTTACCGAAACCTTCCTGAAATACCGCCCGGAAGTATCGCTTGAACGGAATGTGGCGGAATATGTAGGAATAGATGAAGATTCAACCATCATGTATCGGCTGCGTTGGCTGGGCCTGTTTGATAAACGTCGCAAAATCGGCCTGAAGAACGCCACACCCGCACAGATACTTCAGCACCTGCTGGAAGAAAAATGGCATTTTGAAAAACATGACCGCGATATGATCGTCATGCAGCACCAATTCGGCTTTACCACCCTTAACGGAGAAAAGGAAAAGATCATTTCGTCAATGGTTGTGGAGGGCGACGACCATACGCATACGGCCATGTCGAAAACCGTCGGATTGCCGGTTGCCATTGCCTCCAAGCTGATCCTTCAGGGAAGACTGAAACTAACGGGAGTTCATGTGCCCACCATCAAAGACATTTATCAGCCTGTACTCGACGAACTGCAGGAATACGGAATAAAATTTATCGAAGAACAAATTGCCGTTGAAGATTATTTGCATTACTAACATAAAAATAAATTGATATGAAAAAAGTTTTAATTCTCGGAGCGGGAATGGTGGTAAAACCCATCGTGCAGTATCTGTTGAACCGGGGTTATGAAGTAACCGTGGCCACACGTACAAAATCCAAAGCCGATAAAATGATCGACGGACACCCCCACGGAACATCACTGGCATGGACCGTTGACGACGAAGCAACCCTGGACAGGCTGATCGCCGAACACGATATCACCGTAAGCCTTTTGCCCTATGCTTACCACGTGATGGTGGCCAAAAAATGTATCAGCCACGGCAAAAACATGGTGACGACATCTTACGTAAAACCGGAAATGAAAGCCCTCGACAGTGCCGCCAAAGAAGCCGGCGTTTTGATCCTTAACGAACTGGGGCTTGATCCCGGCATCGACCACATGTCGGCCATGCGCATCATTGACCATGTGCATAATCTCGGCGGTAAAATCGAAGAATTCTATTCGCTGTGCGGTGCGCTTCCGGCTCCCGAAGCCTGCGACAATCCGTTCAATTACAAATTTTCGTGGAGCCCCAAAGGTGTAGTAATGGCCAGCAACAACGACGGCCGCTACCTGCGCCACGGCAAAGAAATTTATGTGGAACCCATCGACCTGTTCAAAAATCCTTTTGTTGTTGATTTTCCCCAGGTTGGCCCCATGGAGGTTTACCCCAACAGGGATTCGTTCCCCTACATCGAATTGTACGGCATCCCCGAAACCGAAACCATGTTCCGTGGCACCTTCAGACACAAGGGTTGGTGCGAATCGCTGGATGCCATCAAACGGCTGCATCTGATCACCAACGACAAAAAAGATTTTACCGGAATGACGTATGCCGATTTTGTTGCCGCTATGATCGGAGCGGACAATTCTGAAAATATTCGTCAAAAAGCCGCCGATTATCTTGGCATTGATGTAAACAGTTATGCCCTTGATGCCATCGAATGGCTGGGATTGTTCAGCAACGAACCCATGAACAGGAAAGAGGATACGCCTTTTGAGATTACATCGGATGTGATGATCGGAAAAATGGTGCTCGGAAAAGATGAACGCGACATGGTGGTGATGCAACATACTTTCCTTGCCAGCTATCCCGACGGCAAAAAAGAGGTGATCAAATCGCGGATGCTTGATTTCGGCACACTGGCCACCGACACGGCCGTGGCACGTACCGTGGCATTGCCGGCTGCCGTGGGTGTGGAGATGTTGCTCGAAGGGAAAATGAATGTTCAGGGCGTCCACATTCCTGTGATCCCGGAAATCTACAATCCGGTCCTCGACCGTCTTGAAGATATGGACATCAAAATGGTGGAAGAATACGGTTTGCCCGAGAGCGAAAACATTCATTAAATCCACTATTATTGAAATATATTGATTTACCGATTATCTTTGTATAGATTTTTTGGTAATAATAAATCAGGATGAAAACCGCCAGATATTACGAATTGGGTCGTCGCGACGAAGTGCGATGTTTGCTCTGCCCTCACCGGTGCTATATCGGTGAGGGTAAGACAGGCATCTGCAGGATCAGAAAGAACATTGACGGCGACCTGTACCTGACAACCTGGGGCGTGGTATCTTCGGTGGGTTTTGATCCCATCGAAAAAAAGCCGCTTTATCATTTCTATCCGGGCAGCATCATCTTTTCCATCGGCAATTTCGGCTGTAACCTGCGCTGTAAATTTTGTCAAAACTGGCAAATCTCACAGGAGGTGCCTGCCGACGTTCACAGACTCCGAAAACATTCACCAGAGGAACTAATGAAGATGGCCCTGGCAAAAAACACCAATATCGGCGTGGCCTATACCTATAACGAACCTGTTGTTTGGTTTGAATACATGATGGATATTGCAGAAGCGGCCAAAAAAGAAGAGTTGAAGAACGTGGTGGTGACCAATGGCTACATCAACCCCGAACCGCTGGATGAGCTCCTCGAAGTGACCGACGCGTTCAATGTTGACCTGAAAGCTTTTACGGAGGAATTTTACAAAACGCAAACCATCTCGAAACTGGAACCGGTAAAGGATACGCTGAAAAGGATACGCCGGAGCGGCAAACATTTGGAGATCACCAACCTTTTGATCACAGGTCACAACGACGACACCCGCCAGTTTACCGAAATGGTGAAATGGATCGCCGGCGAACTGGGCGAAGATACCGTATTGCACCTTTCGCGTTATTTCCCCACTTATAAAATGTCGGCACCGCCCACCTCCTTAAGCCTGATGGAGGATTTTTTCGACATCGCCCGCCAAAAACTGAACTACGTTTACCTTGGAAATATCGCTTCGGCCACAGGCCAGCACACCTATTGCCCCAAATGCGGACAGAAAGTGATCGACCGCAGCAGATACAACACATGGGTCAACGGCCTCGACAACAAAGGAAAATGCACGCGTTGCGGACATCAAGTGGTGAAGCACCTCTAACACCACATCCCTGAAAATTCACGATACTTTCTATTAAAACAGCCTGCTGATAAAATTCATTTCGTGAGCATAAACGAAGTAGATAAAGATCAGGAACGCCACATAGAGCAGGCAAAGTAAAAGGACTTTAAACAGATTAAAAGATTTGCCGATCCCGAAAATCAATAAGGTAATTCCCGTGATCAGAAACAATACCACCCAGATATCGGACGAGGCATTTACAATTTCGGAATGCATAATGATCTTACCGTAAATGGCCGTGTAGATCATCAAGGGAAATCCGAGGGCAAAACTGATGTCGAAGATATTGGAGCCGAGAGCATTGGAAAAGGCATCCTCGTAATTGCCTTTGGCAGCGTCGCGAATGGAGATCACCGTGTCAGGAACACTGGATGCCGCTGCCGATAAGATCACGGAGATAAACAATATAGGTATTCCGATCTCTTTGCCGAGCATATCGGTGCTATATACCAGCATCCACGTAGCCACCACCAGTATGGCCACACTAACCATAAGCAGCATCCATGCACTTTTGCGGTTGATCATTTTGCTCCGCAAAACCATTTTTTCAAGATCAATCTTCAGAACATCCCTTATGCTAGTCTTTTTATCCGGAGGATCGTATTCAAAAATATCGGGATCGCCGGGATGTTTTTTATGTACGTGAAAAAAGAGGTATCCGACATAGCCGAAATAAGGAGCCATAAGCAAAGCGCCGTGCCACCATTTCAATCCTCCGGGCGAATGAATGATGGCAGCCACAAAACCGGTCAGCAAAAGCAAAAACAATCCATCCCGCATGAAAGTCCTGCGTGATACGGGAATTTTCCTGATCTTCTTTGAAAAGAACAGTGCAAAATAGATGGAAATGGGAATGATCAAAATATTGAAGATGGCACTACCGCCTGTAATGCCGAGCCCTCCCGAAAAGCTGTCGGAGTCTTTCAGATAAAACAGGAAAAAAAACGTGCTGAGCAACTCGGGCATGGAACTGGCTACGGCATTGATGGTGGCTCCTTTGATGCCTTTGCTGAAACGGCGCCCGAGATAATCCGAAGCCAGCTCGAATCCGTCGCTTGAACGCCAGATCAGATAGCCGCTGATAAGCATGAACAGCAATGTAAATATCATTTCCACGCCGGTTTATATTTAATCATTTTTCCCATATTGATTCGCTTCAAACCGAATCCGTTAAATTAACATTCTTTACCCGATAATTGTTCGATTTGCAGAACATACATCAGTTGATCGTCCACATAGTACGCTTCAAAATCCGTAAGATAATTTTGATAAACCTTGAGTAACCGCGTATCGGTAAAAACGGCAAAATATCCCAACCACTTTTCGTCAAACCAAACAGGAACAAGGTAGCCGTATAGTTTCCGGTTACCCGCAGTAACAGTACCAAGCCGTATCAGTGCTTCGGTTTGCCTGCTTCTTTCGGAAAATTCTTCTTCTCCGGCAACAGGCGACAATCCTTCGTCGGAAAAGTGCACCGCTTTACTTTGACCAACCTTGACCTGTGCTGCAACCACATCAAACCGGTAAAAATTGAAATACCTTACAAGAAAACGGGCCAGTTCATGCGAAAACTCCTTGCTGTCGGTGATGGCACCGCTTGCGATCCTGTTTTTAATTTCATCGTACCGGGCAGCCATCTCCTGGGGGATTTTCACCATCACCCACAGCCATGCCCATACCAGACCCGTGGCAAGCAAAAAGAGGGATGCGTACAACAATAACCATCCGCCCGATCCGGAAAGGCGCAACCCCAAAAGGTACCAGCCGGCCACAAATGCAACAGCGGCCACAAAGAACATGGCCACATTGAAGGTTACCACCTGAAACCTGGTAAGAAAATCAATTTGTTTTCGCATCATTGCGCAAAGATAAGGAATGATAACGAATGATAACAGGGGTTACAAAAATCGCAGAAAATATTTATTTGAAATTATTTACTATTCTATCCCGATCCTCATTGGCCTTGTTATTCTTATGGTAGAGCTCTACCAGGACAACCCGTTCTTCTTCCTCAAAGTACGCATATATCAACCGTAAGCCCGAGTTTACCCCCTTTCCCTTCAAACTCTTACAGGCTATCTTTTTTACTTTTATCACACAAGTCTCAATACCCAGACCTTCGATCCTGAAACTTTTACAAGAACATATTTCGAGAATAAAATCCGGTCACTTTTTTCTTCTTTTTGAAAGATCAAAAAGGAAGCAAAAACTTTCAGCTGACGATGCTTCTGCAACAACGCATAAGCATAAATTTTTCGTGCACCTTTAGCCCAAATCTAAAATCAAACATCATACATCATACATCTGACATCAAATGAGCCTTCACAATCCATCACGAAAAGAATCCCCTTCCAAAACGTTTCCGGTTTTCCTTTACTTCACCACATTCACCCAGCGGCCTTTTTGTCTTGCATATACATTGTTGCTGTACATGGCTTCACAGGTTATTGCCGGGAGATAAAACCTTCCCGTGTAAGCGGCATTCAGTTTCACAATATATGTTACGTCACCTGTGTTATCCATATCGAAAAATGTATAAACCCTGTCGTCGCGGATATCGCGGTAAATAAAGGAACTTTCGTTTTGAGCAGGGGCAACATTTGCAATCCGCTCGTTGATGATTTCCCACCCTGACGGAAAAATCTGACGCAAAGCCATGTTTTCATAATCCCATGTCACGCTTGCCTTGCTGATGGTAACATGTGCCGAAAAATCGGTTCCCTGCTTCAGGGTATCAACATCAAGCGGTTTCCCGTCGGGAGTGAGATAACTGATTTTCATCTTCAGGTTTTTGCTTTCGCTGATCTCGTTTCCGGAGGCCGGCTGCCCGGTCATGGTTTTGGTAACGAACAGCACGCTCTTGCCTGTGTTGGTGATGTTCAAGGACGTGGCGGCTGCACCTGCGGGATGGAGCTCAATGGTATAAGCACTCGAATAAGTGTTTACCTTTTCATTTTTACCGGCGTAAGCATAATCGAACATTAGTTTATCGGAGTTGTTTGTTGCCAAAGCAAACCTAAAGAGGCCATATAAGGCGAATGCTGTGGTTTGCGTGCTCATGTAGCTCCGGTTGTTCATGTCATCGATCATTAACATTGCAAGCGAATAGGCATCTTCAAGATCGTTCATCAGCACCAGTGTTTCGAGCATCATGGCCCTGTCGCGGAGTTTCGACCCGAATACCGTACCCGGCGTACGGTAATCCGGCAAATCGTCCATCTCGTCCATGCTGACCATGCTGCCGGCTACTTCGGGTTTTCCTGCAAGCAGATATGCTGCTGCAAGGCGCCATTTTGCATTAACCGGCATATCCGGCGTTTCGCGCAATCTGTTCATGGCCCCGATGTTGGGCTGGCCGGCAAGCGCCAGCGTATAAAGGCGGTATGCCTGCATTAATGCTCCGTATTGGTTTTGCATCCCACTGTTGTTGACATCAAAAGCCGATGCAAGTTCGTTTTGCCGGATGAGGAGCTTTTTTTTCATGTCAAACGGGACAAGGTATCCTTTTTGTTCGGCAAGCAGCAAAAAATGACAGGCGTAACTGCTGCCCCAGTCCGAGAACCGGTGTGCTCCGGGCCAGTACGACATGCCGCCGTCGCGGAGCTGGAAGCGTTTGAGCCTGTCAATGGCAGTGCTGATGTTGTTGCTGACCTCCTCCGCTTGTTTATCGGTCAAGGCTGCAAAACGGTCGAGATACAATTGCGGGAATACCGACGAAACCACCTGTTCGACACAACCGTACGGATAGGTGATCAAATATTTTAAATTTTTATCGAGATCGAAAGCGGGAAATGAGGACACCTCCACCGTCCCGCTATTGGTTCCTTTCATTCCGAAGAAAACACAGTTTACATCGGTTGTTTCGCCAGGCTCAAGTTTCAGGGTTTCCGATTGTGTTACGGGTGGATTGGGATTTTCGATTTTCAGTTCGATACGGGCGGAAGCCCCCTCGTCGTTTGCTTTTGCGGTAACATTGATTTTTCCTGTTCCTTCCGTTTCTTTGGCAAGAATTTCGAAATAAACCATTTGCTCACCCGGTTTTTCAAAAATCATTTTCCGTACCGGTTTTCCCTGGAGCTCCAATCCGCCCTCCACCGAAACGCTGACGGAGACATTGTTTACATTGTCCTTCATGGCAAAAACACTCACGGGCAGCTCCATCCTTTCGCCCGGACTGATGACCCTCGGCGCCGTGGGCAATACCATCACGGCCTGCCGCACGGGACATTCGGCTTTTGCCGATCCCCAGGCACCTGCTTTACCGGCCACCACCATCACCCTTACCGACCCGACATAATTGGGCATCTTCAACCGGTGTACCGCTGTTTTTCCCTGCCGTAGCGTAAAGGGCCCCAACGCAGTTACTACCGGTTTGAAACGCGATGCTTTCCGGTCGCCTGTCGCCTCGGCTTCTTCATCTCCGCCAATGGCCAGCACTTTCGTAATCTCACCACCGTAAGCACCAAGAACGTCATCGAACAAATCCCATGTTTTCACCCCCAGCGCCTCTTTTGCAAAAAAGACCTTCCACGGATCGGGCGTTTGAAAGCGCGTCAAATCCAGCAGTCCTTCATCTACCACCGTAAGGGTATAGGTCATGGCACGTCCGTTTTTTTCGGAAATTTCAACCGTATATTCCGATTGTGGCTTGATCTCATCCGGAACTTTGATTTGAGGATACAAAACGGTTTCGGGGTCTTCAACCTTAATGGGGACAATGCCATACATCCTGATGGGGCGGTCGTTTGCCGTTTGCATCCAGGGTTGCAGCAAAGTAAGATCAACATAAATATTGGGCACCATGTCGGGGGTTATCTCAAAACGATAGTTTGTTTCTGCCGAATCGCATTTTATCCAATTGGTTGTTATCGTTCGGCTTCCTGATTCAAGGCTGATCAGCGCCCGTGCTCCCCGGGCACTCGGGAAGCTCACTGTAGCCATCTCACCCGGATGGTAAGTATCTTTATCCGTTGAGAAACTCAAAAGGGTAGCCCCTGAAGGATTGGTGCGGTTTCGGCGGTCCACGTATTCAGGCCAGTCAACATATACGGTTTTTCCGGCGCTGTGTCCGCCGGTGAGGTCGCTGACAAGGATAAAATATCTTCCCCATTCGGGATAGCGAATTCTGAATTTCCCCGTTCCTTCTCCGTTGACGATGGCGGTTTGTTCGTGAAAAACCAACTCCGCCTCTTCTCCGCTTATCCACGATGCCGGATTGTCATCGGAGGAGCTCCACCACCATCGCCAGTTGATTTTATATACCTTTACGTCCACACTTTTGATGGAAACGGGATGGCCGGATTTGTCCACCGCAGCAATACGGATCAAATGTGTGGTATCGGTGAGGAGCATATCGTCGTATCCGCCGCCGTCGGGCAGGTATAATCCCACAAAGCGGTTGTAGGGAGCAAACGGAACGGTGAGGTAATCGGTACTGAAACCCCCACCCTGTTCAAAAACACGGGTTTGGAACACGGCTTTCAGCATCCCCGGCGCATTTTTGTTCACTTGCAGATCGAGAGGGAATTGAGCATGGCCCTCTTTATCCAGACGGCCGTCGAATACCGTGTTTTCAAATGGCCAGTAATTTTTCGTGGGATCATCGAAGGTATAGCGTTCGTAACCGGGAAATCCCGTTGTGGATTTCAGCAGCTTCAGGTTCACTTGGGCTTTAAGGCCGGAAGCATCCGCACCATGCAACCATTTCACTTTCAAAAATCCCGATTGCCCCTTATCGTTGGACGAGAGCAGCTTCCGGTTGAAATCAATGTTAATTTTCAGCCTGTTGGGTCTGATGGTTTCAACTTTCAGTTTCTTGTGAAAAACAGCACCTCCTACCTTGACCGTTGCCGACCAGTTTCCCGTAGGAGCATCGTCATCTGTCTTAACCACGAACCGGTAAAAACCGTCCGTGCCGTGGTGCGTAACCCTGCGGGCGGCAAGTTGTCCCCTCGAATTGTAAAGTTCGAGTACAACGGGATGGTCAGGAGGAAGTTGTTGCTCCCGGTCGTCCATCACGAAAGTGAGGAATAATGTATCGCCGGGGCGCCATACACCGCGGTCGCCATAGATCATTCCTTTGATGCCGTCGGTTACCTCTTGTCCCGAGACATCGAAATTGCTCACCGACAACGATGAGCCGTCGTCCACACGCAGCCATGACCGGTTTCCGTCGTAGGACACTTTCAGTAAGAAAGGCCTTCGCTCCGTAGTTATGGTCAACATGCCGTTTTCATCGGTATTGCCTTCGGAAAGAAGTTGCTGTTGAAAATTCAAAAACTCAACTTTTGCACCCGGCACAGGCATGGCCGTCAGCAAATCGGTAACGACAACAGTGAAACGGAGCCCGTCGGAAGATTTGGCAATGACGCCGAGATTTGACCAAATCAAATTTCTGACCGGAAAACGGTCATTGATGTAATAAGAATCGGTACAAGGATTGTCCCTTTCGAGCCAGTTGTAATCGTTCGGCCAGTTGTTGTACCAATTTTTTTCACCGTCCCAGTATTGCCATTCCCTGTCGGTGATCAAATCTTCGGATTCGTATTTCGAGAGGTCGGCGGATGTTGTAACACTGCATGGATAATCGGCATATTCCTTTCGAAATGAAAATTTCACAACGTAAAAAGCGCCTTTGTCATCACCTGCCAAATCATTTAGGTTCACCGAGAAGATGTTCCATTTTTTAAGGTTAATCCCGACGACATTGTCCAGCCGGTGCATTTTGCGGTAAACGGGACGCCCCACCGGACGGATGCTGTTCAGGTACGAAAAGTCTCGCTGGTCAACCTGATAGAATTGGGCAATATTTTCCGAAAAGATCTTGAAAACGGTGATATCAACAGCCCGCAGCCCGACCGCTTTAAATGGCAGGATCAATCCGTCGGGACCGGGAGTGATGCTGCCGTTACCCACTATTTCAACCTGTGGTTTCAATAGATCAAATACCACCGGAAAGGTTTTAGTTTTACCCAATTTTACACCATGGCTGCTTCTTACCGATCCTTCCACATAAAGCGTTTTCTTCCCTGTTATCCTTTTGCCCGGATACAAAAAAACCGTTGTGCCTGAAACCGAAATCCGCAGGTTGTCAACATCCTCGATGCGGATCAGCCCGTGCAAATCCTGACTGGGATCCACCGGGTCGGAAAAGGTCAGTGTCACAGTTTGTTCGTTGTCCTGATCCATCGACACATCCTGTAACGAAAAATCATGCAAAGAGGGCACTTCAAATTGCAATGTCCCTTTTTTTGAGATGCCAATGGGGTTGCCGTTCCAGGAAACGGTGACGGTATAACTTTCGTCTTTGCGCGGTATGCTGTCAATAAGGTATGAAAATTCATTGTATCCGGCCGGCGTAACCTTTACCGTCAGCAGGCCGTAAGGTGATGTTGCCGACAAAAGTTTTTGGGCATCCTCAAGGCTCATGGCATCGGCGGTTTTGATCTTCCCTTCGTAGCGTTTCAGATTGTCCTCCGCATTGCCCGCAGAAACGCACTTTCCGGTAAGCACCTTGAAATCCTGCTGCATCACCTGAAAAGTAAAATGAAAGTCACCGGCACCGGTTCTTTTTTCAAACAACTTATCGAGCGAAAGTGTGACTTCGTATTTTGTTCCGGAATGAAAGGGCTTGTCCGGACGGAACTCCAAAATATTGGGTTCGATCAAAAAAAGTTTTCCGTCAACATGCGGTTTCAGCTTCAGGATATCTCCATTGAGCTTGCTTCCCGGCCGGTGACCGGTTACGGATTTGTTGAGGATAATCCTTACGGGTGACCGCGAAGGCAGATATCCCGAAGGATATCCGCTAATGAATTTTTCAAATTGTGACCGGTTTTTTGTTTCCCGGCCGGATTCTTGACGACCACAGGAAAAGAACAGTATTACCGGAATTAAAAGAACAGGGAAAAAACGCAAAATTTTCATCGCCGTAAAAATTAATATGAGAATATTTTTGATAGAGCTAAAAACAAATTTCTGGCAATAATTAAATGCCGCCCCATAGAAGATAGCCTCCGCATTCCGAATAGTTATCTTCTTCTACCGCCTCCTCTCGGCATTGATCTTGACGCACCACCGTAAGATCGTGCGCGGTTATAGTTGTAGTTTCCCCGGCTGCGGCTTTGATAGGCTTTGTTGAGTTGTTGCCTTTGCTGCGGAGTGATTGAAGGTCTTTGTGCCGGCTGTGTGGCCGGTCTTGTCTTCGGTTGTGTAGCCGGACGTGTAGCCGGCTTCTGTGCCGGTCTTTGCACAGGTTGTGTTGACGGTCTCTGAACAGGCTGTGTTGACGGTCTCTGTGCGGGCTTGGTCGAAGGTCTTTCGGCAGGCTGTTGAACAGGACGCGTTGACGGCCTGTTTTGAATGGGATTCCAGTTGCCGCTTTTATCCCTGCGATAGATGTTTCCTTTCCTGTCGGTGTAAACATTGTTGGGCAATTTGGCCGGTCTGGCTTTGGTGTTCAGGTCACGTGTGGGTCTTGCCGTGGTGGTGCGAACGCCCTGGGAAGCACGACGGCGGTAAACATTGTTGTAGGCCTGCCGCCTGCCGGCATAATAACCTGCCGCCGCTCCCCGGCGGTAACCATGATAATACCCACGGTGGTAACCGTGGTAGTAGCCGTGGCGGTATCCGGGATAATAACCCCGCGGGCCCCACCATCCGCCGTACGGATGGAAACTCCAGCCGATCCAGCCGAAGCTGACACCGAACGAAAACCCCCACCCGGTGTATGGATTGTAATGCACGCCGAAACCCCATGTTACCGGACGAGGATAATAATAATGGTGATACCACGGCCGGTACCAGTATCCTGTACCGTAAACCACACATCCGTTGTAGGCGAACGACCAGTTGTAGCCGGGCAGGTATCCCACGTAAACCACTTCGGGCGTGGACTCGTAAACGTAAACGTATTTTACGTTGTAAGCCTCCGATTCCGGCGGAATATCATCCACCTCATTCGGGCGCACATCGCTAACGGCCCACGGCCCGTCGGGAGCATCCGCAACGAACCATATCCCGTCGTCAACGCAATAGTATTTGTTGTTGATGAGAAGCACCGTTTTATCACTGTTTTTGGCCACGGAGACATCGGCATCTTTTATTTTTTCAAATTTCGGGTCACCGTCCCATTTCACGGACGTTGTGGTAGTTTTCCGGTCAACTGTGGCTGTTTGCGGAATGGTTTGTTCCAGCAGGGCATCCTGCGCCTCCGGAGTATCGGGTATGCTGACCCTCACATCGGCAATATCTGAATCTTCCGGGATTTTGGAAAAATCGGCAGGAAGGTCGCCGGGCTCCACGAATGTCCAGCTGCCGTCTTCGAGCGATTTTGATTTGTACCACCTGCCGGCCAGCAATACGTAATGCTCCTGTGTGTCGATATCCATGATGACATCCGAGGAGGTGTTGGATACGAACAACAATTTGGTATGCTCAATGGGTGCATATTCCTGTTTGCCGTCTGTGGTGATTAATTCCGAAGGCTTGGTGACAACAATGATCTCCGGAGCTGTTGTCATGGTTTTGGAGATGGAATCCAGCTCATTGTCGGGCAGGTTTTCCTCGGCAAATTTACTCACATCGGAAGGCACTTTTGTGGTCTCCTGATAACCCGATGTCAGTTTGTCGGAAATATACCAGAACTTGCCGCCTTTGATGTAATAGTCGTGTTTTTTTTCAACAATAAAAAACGGTGTGTTCACTACATATTTGAATTTCTGCCCCTGCACATCTTTGATAATGGGATCGCCGTCAATGGTGATCAGTACGGCAGGTTTGGTCCTGAAATAAATATCGGGAGGATTATTATTGAGTTTGGCCGAAATCTCTTTTAAATGTTCCGTATCTTCCAAAGCTGCAATTATTCTGTCGAGCGACATGACCACATCCCACGACTCGATCTCCTTTGTTAACAACCCGGTAAACCTTTCTATTTTCGCCGTATCTTCAAAATCGGGAAAATGGATTTTAGTGATATCGAGTTTTTGCAACACTGCAGTGCGTTGGTCGTAATCGGCCGAAATCGTGGCATCAAACCAAAGTGCACCGAAAATAATATCTCCGTCCTTGGGTTTTACCGAAAGCGCCATTCGCCCGGTCAATACGTTTCCTTCAAGTTTTTCAAGTTGAGGTTGATACAAAATCACGGTGGTACCGTTCTTTTCAATCTCTTTAGGCCATGAATAGCCTTCCGGATCATCCGCAAACGCCATTTGAACGATGCACATTACGAACAGTCCGATGATCATTAATTTTATCATGTGGTTATAATTTATTATTTTGTTGGATTTCTGTTATTTGGCACCTATTATCTTAAAACGATGATCATTAAGAATGCCAAAGGAAATATTTCATATTACAATAATAAAACACTTTGCTTTCCGAAATGTTATATTTCAAATGTACATTATTTTCACACAATGGAATACCGGCAAAAAAAACTCCCGGTTTTTTCCCGGGAGTCTTTAACAAATCGTTTCTGAATTTTTGTTAGCCGCCAAAGTCGTCGTACATCACATTTTCGGGAGGTACGCCGAGATCGTCAAGCATTTTTACCACGGCGTCGTTCATCATGGGCGGGCCGCAGATGTAATATTCAATCTCTTCGGGTTCGGGATGGTCTTTCAGATAATTATCGTAAATGACCTGATGGATAAATCCCGTGTAACCGGTCCAGTTGTCCTCTTTTTTGGGCTCGGACAGGGCAACGTAAAATTTAAAATTCGGAAATTCCTCTTCGATCTTTTTGAAATGATCCATATAGAAAAGTTCCCGTAGCGAGCGACCACCATACCAGAACGTTGCTTTGCGTTTTGTTTTTTTGGTCTGGAACTGGTCAAAAATATGTGAGCGCATGGGCGCCATGCCGGCACCACCACCGATGAACATCATCTCCTTGTCGGTATCTTTGATGAAAAACTCGCCGTAGGGACCCGAGATCATCACTTTGTCGCCGGGCTTGCGCGAGAAGATGTAGGATGAGCATATTCCCGGATTGACTTTCATAAAGGCGTTGGCTTTTCTGTCCCACGGCGGGGTGGCAATACGGATATTCAGCATCACGATATTTCCTTCGGCGGGATGGTTGGCCATGGAATAGGCCCTGAAAATGGGTTCGGGATTCTTCATCTTCAGATCCCACATCTTGAATTTGTCCCATTCGTCGCGGTATTCCTCTTCCACCTCGATATCTTTGAAATCCACTTCGCAGGGCGGCACATCGATCTGGATGTAGCCTCCCGATCTGAAATTCAGCGTTTCGCCTTCCGGAAGTTTCACCACAAACTCTTTGATGAAGGTGGCCACATTACGGTTTGAAATTACCTCACACTCCCATTTCTTGATCCCGAAAATTTCGGGGGCAACATGAATTTTCAGGCTTTCGCGCACCTTGACCTGACAACCCAGCCGCCAGTGGTTCATCTGCTCTTTGCGGGTAAAATAGCCCACTTCGGTGGGAAGTATCGAGCCGCCGCCTTCGAGCACCTGAACTTTGCACATGGCACAGGTGCCGCCGCCTCCGCATGCCGACGGAAGATAGATGCCCTCTGTGGCAAGAGTTGTAAGTAACGAACTCCCGGGATCCACCTCAAGCTCTTTCTCGTCGTTGATGGTAATGGTTACTTTTCCCTGCGGGGTGAGTTTTTTCCGGGCAAAAAGCAGCAAAGCCACCAACAAAATGATGATGGTCAGAAAAATGGCAATGCTGATGCCGATTACTCCGCCTATTCCAATTTCTAAAACCATTTTATTCCGTATTTAATGTTTAATATTTTTTGTTGTTAATGATCGGATTATTGCAATCTCCTTACAGTTTAATGCCCATGAAGCTCATAAAGGCAATGCCCATGAGTCCGGTGATGATAAAGGTGATCCCCAGCCCTTTGAGCGGAGCGGGAACATTCGAGTACCTGATTTTTTCCCGTATGGCGGCAATGCCTACGATGGCCAGAAACCAGCCCACACCCGACCCCAGACCGAAGGAGGTGGCTTCCGCAACCGATGCATATTCGCGCTCCTGCATGAAAAGCGACCCCCCGAGTATGGCACAATTGACAGCAATTAACGGAAGAAAGATGCCGAGCGAAGAATAAAGTGCCGGCGAAAACTTCTCAATAACCATCTCCACCAGTTGCACCATCGAAGCGATGACCGCGATGAACATGATAAAGCTTAAAAAGCTCAAATCAACATCGGCCAGTGCCGGCGAAATCCATGTTAATGCCCCAGCCGTCAACAGGTATTTGTTGATGAGGTAATCCACCGGAACGGTGATGCCAAGCACAAAAACCACGGCAATTCCCAGCCCCATGGATGTCTTGACGGTTTTGGAAACCGCAAGATACGAACACATGCCGAGGAAATAGGCAAAAATCATGTTGTCGATAAAAATCGACTTTACAAATATGTTAATGAGGTTTTCCATAATTTATCTTTTTTTTTATCTGTTTAATTCACTTTTGTTTGATATTTGATGTCCGATCTTAGATCTCAGATGTTTGATGTTTTGATAATACGTTTATTGTTTAGTTCCAAGAGTCTTTAGAGTTACAACAAAAATTGAAACCAACTCATTGCTGTCGTTTAGAAGTTGATTTAACAAATGATTATCGTTAGAAATTAAACTAACCGAGTTGATTATTTTTAAGGTGATCAACGATTCTCTTAATTCTTTTAAAACAACTTTATTTTTATGAATAAAATCATTTCTCGATTCTGCTCCTCTTGCCTCTCCATAATTTAATGCCGGTGCTGTGCCCGATCTGATGAGTTGCTTTGCAAGATGATTCCCGGCAACTGATACAGGTAGCAAATTGATAAGTTCAACAATATTTGCCGCATATTCAATCAACCTATTTTCCAAATCTTCTTGCTTCATCCGTATTAATTTCTTAAAATCAAAATTTTACTCAAATCTAACATCTGATATCTCACATCTAACATCTGACATCATATATCAATTGATATTCATAATTATTTCAATAACTATTTGTCCTCAATAAGTTCCTTATCCTTGCTCCTCTGCACCCAGATGATGATGCCCACCACGATCAGTGCCATGGGCGGAAGGATCATCAGGCCGTTGTCTTTGTAGCCGAACTCATAAAATCCCTGCGGTATGACCTTGTAGCCCCACAATGTTCCCGACCCGAATAACTCCCTGAAAAAGGCCACGATGATGAGGATGAGTCCGTAGCCGGCGGCATTGCCGATACCGTCCAAAAAAGCAGGCCACGGTTTATTGCTCATGGCAAAGGCTTCGAAACGTCCCATGATGATGCAGTTGGTGATGATAAGCCCCACAAACACCGAGAGTTGTTTGCTGATGTCGTAAACAAAGGCTTTCAATACCTGATCGACGAGTATCACCAGCGAAGCGATGACCACCAGTTGAACGATGATGCGGATGCGGGGTGCAATGGTTTTGCGAAGTGCCGAGATCAGCACATTGCCCACGGCAAGCACCGCCATCACCGAAACGGCCATGACAAAAGCCGGTTGTAATTTCACGGTAACCGCCAGTGCAGAGCAAATTCCAAGCACCTGGATCGTAATCGGATTTTCCTTACTCAACGGAGTAAGAAGCAACTTTCTGTTTTTCGCCGAAAATAATGATTCTCTGTTATTGCTCATTTTATTGAATGTTTTTTTCGATGTACGGTACATAATTTTTCAGGCAGGTTCTCAACATTTTGTCAACGCCATGACTGGTGATGGTGCCTCCGGAAATCGCATCAACGCCATGGATCAGCGGGATGTTGCTGTTTTTCACACCTCCCTTGACCACGGCTACCGAAACAAAATGACGGTCTTTGTCGAAGATTGTTTTCCCTTTGAATTCATCTTCAAACCATGCGGTTTTGATCTCGGCACCGAGCCCCGGGGTTTCTCCTTTGTGATCGAAGGTGGCACCTGCAATGGTGTTGAAATCCTTTTCAAAAGCGATATTTCCCCAGATGGGCCCCCACAGTCCCGTGCCCCTTACCGGCACCACATAATATTCTTTTCCGTTGTTTTTCATTTTGAACAGCGGAAAGATGGGCGAGCGCGTTGCTTTGCCCTGTCGGGCCTCTTCTTCAAGGGCCAGCTCTTCCTTCAGGTTAATGTCGAAAGGGCGGGTGTACTTCACGGCATTTTTAATTTTTTCCCCTTCTTTGGTCCACTCCGTCTTGCCGTCAGTGGTTTTCATCACCACGTTGCCGGCGGTATCCACGGCGATCTCTTCAAGAATATGTTTCCTGAAATTCTCTTCGGCATCCTTACGGCTGGTTTGGATATTGGCCGAAGCAAGGATGCCCTGTATCTTTTCAGCCCTTATGTTGGCCTCCTGGTATGGCTTCAAAACCATCGAAGCCGTTGAAAGAATAGCCGCCACCAGGATTACCATCACCGAGGAATACGTAAAAATATATCTGTTTGTAAACATAGGACAATAATTTATTTCACTGTTTGAACTTTAATTCTTTTCAACCGCTTTTTAATATTGGCTTCCACCACAAAATGATCAATGAGCGGAGCAAATACATTCATCAGCAGGATGGCAAGCATCATCCCTTCGGGATAGGCGGGATTGAACACACGTATGATAATGACCAGCACCCCGATCAGTATTCCGTAAATCCATTTCCCTTTGTTGGTCTGCGCCGCAGTTACCGGGTCGGTGGCCATGAACACCGCGCCGAATGCAAATCCGCCCATGATCAGGTGGTAATAAGGCGGGATAGACATATAGGCATTGTCCACGCCGGTATAATGAGCCAGTATCCATAAAAATCCGGCAAGGCCGAATCCGCCGATGAAAACCGATAGCATCACCCGCCAGCTTCCGATGCCCGTGATGATCAGGAAAAGGCCTCCAAGCAGGATCAGGAATGTTGAAGTTTCGCCGATGGAGCCGGGTATCAGCCCCCAAAACATATCCGAAGCATGGGGCAGTGTGCTCAACGGCTCACCCACGAGCAATTTGCCCAGCGGAGTAGCGCCCGAAAAGGCATCCGCTTTTTCGGCAATCCACACCTTCTCGCCCGACATGTCCTGCGGATAGGCGAAAAAGAGAAACGCACGTGCCAGCAACGCCGGGTTCAGGATATTCATCCCCGTGCCGCCGAAAACCTCCTTGCCGATGATAACGGCAAAGGCAGTAGCCAGCGCAACCATCCACAACGGCGTGTCGGGCGGAACAATCAACGGGATCAGAAAACCCGTCACCAGAAATCCTTCGTTCACTTCGTGGCCTCTCACCTGTGCAAAAGCAAACTCAATCCCCAGCCCCACAACATAAGAAACCACAAGGATGGGGAAGACTTTCAAAAAGCCGAACCAGAAATTTTGCCACAAGCTGGCCTCTTCGCCGTACGACAAAAAATGCTGGTAACCTACGTTCCACATCCCGAACAACAGCAGCGGCGTAAGCGCCAGAACCACTATCGTCATCGTCCGTTTCATGTCGATATAATCGCGGATATGACTTCCTGATGTGGTGGTGGTATCGGGGACAAACAAAAAAGTTTCAAAAGCCTCGAAGGTTGAATGCAGGTATTCAAATTTCCCGCCTTTTTCGAAATAGGGCTTTATTTTATCAACGGTTTTTCTTAATGAACTCATAATTATTCAATCGTGAATGAAAACATTAACTCATTTCTTTTCTCATCATATCCAGCCCTTTTCTTATGATGGACTGGATTTCGGTCTTTGAGGTATCGACGTATTCGCACAAGGCAAAATCCTCTTCGTCAATTTCGTAAATGCCGAGATTTTCCATTGCATCAATATCCTCGACAATGATTGCTTTGAGCAGTTGCATGGGGTAAATGTCGAAAGGAAAGACTTTTTCCATCTTCCCGGTCATCACCAATGCCCGGCGCCCACCGTGAAGGTTCGTGTCGAGACGGAATTTTTTATGGCCCGGATTAAGGAAAGTGGGATAGGCGCCCGAAAAGCTGAATTTTCCGAATCCCGGCAACAACCATCCGAAAAGCTCGTAGTAGTCCCCTTCAGGAATTACTGTTATTTGCGAATGGTAGAATCCGATAAAACCGTCGTGAGCAATCTTTTTTCCTGTCAGCACATTGCCGCTGATGTACCTCAAATGTCCGTCGGCAACGTTGTTTTCCACCATCCCTTTTATCGATGCTCCCATTTTCGTTTTGTAATAACGGGGTTTCAGCACTTCCGAGCCGGTAAGGGCAACGAGGCGTTCGGCATTGAAACGGCCTTCGAGAAAAAGCCTGCCGATGGTCAGCACTTCCTGCGGACGCAGATGCCATACTACTTCACCTTTGTTGATGGGGTCGGTTTTGTTGATCTGGGGGCCAACGTCCCCGGCAGGATGAGGCCCTTTGAAATAATTAAACCGTATATTCTTTGAGTTGGAAAAAACTTTGGATACCGTGACTCCGGCAGGCAGGTTCAGGTGTACCTCCCCCGAAGTCAGCTTTTTCAGGGCATCAAGGCCGGCCTGAAAAGCGTCGCCGTGTCCGTGAATGATCAGATCGTAATCGGGTGCCAGCGGTGCCGTGTCGAAAGCAGAGATGAAAATGGCCTTCGGGTCGTCTTCAGGATTGGCCACCACGGTGTAAGGTCTTTGCCTGATGACCGGCCATACCCCGCTGGCAAGCATCTTTTCAACAATTTCCTCCCTGCCCAGCTTACTGGGATCGGCGGCACCAAAATCCTCATACTCCTGTGCGGCATCGGGCACGATCTTTATTTCGAGCAACACCCGTTTGGGGCCACGTTTGATCTCTTTTACCGTACCGCTTACCGGTGACGAAAATTTGATGTTCTCCCGGTATTTGTCGTAAAAAAGCAAAGTACCTGCCTTTACTTTATCACCTTCGCGCACAAGCATTTTTGGAAAAACACCCGTGAAATCGGTCGGTTTGACGGCATACATGTCCGCTTCCATCTCGGTGATCGTCTTTTCCGCTTCACCGGCAAGGCGAATGTCAAATCCTTTTTTAATCGTTATTGTTTCTGACATATTAATCGTTAAAATCTATGAAACTTTTTCTAATGCTGTTTTCGAAAATCACACTGATAACAGCAGTGCAATAATATGAATTAATTTTATTTTCCCTTCGCACTTTTGAAAAAAATCACCCTCAAAACCGGCCAAACACCCCTGTTCCTGACCTATTTTTTAAAAAATACTGATCTTCATCAGTCTTTTTTCTCCTTTCCGACGTACAAAAATATGTTAATAATTAAATATGTTAACCGTTTGTTGAAAAATTATTCATAATTAATTTTAGTGGAGGAAGACACCGGCCGTTTGGGGAAATCCGAAATCAACATCTTACATCTAACATCGGATCCCGACAACTCGAGGACAGACTATCTGATATCAAAAAACAAAAGTGAAAAGTGAATGGCAGGGAACAGGGCGTTCCAATGTCCGGATTATTCTTTACAAAAAAGTTTTTTTTACCAGATTAAAAAGTAAATATTAGTTTTGGAGAGGATAATCTCAGGTAAGAAAAAGGATGATGAATACGATGGATCAAACAAGCAGCAACAGCAAGAAACCTTTGGCCGAAATCCTCCGTCCTTCTACGCTGGATGGCTATATCGGGCAGGAGCATTTGCTTGGCAAAAATGCCATCCTGCGTCGCAGCATCGAATCGGGAAACATCCCTTCGATGATCCTGTGGGGGCCGCCGGGTGTCGGCAAGACAACACTGGCATACATCATCTCACAAACACTCAATCGCCCGTTTTATACATTAAGTGCAGTCAGTTCGGGTGTGCGCGATGTGCGCAAGGTCATCGACACTGCCAGAGCGCAGGCCAATGCCATCCTGTTTATTGACGAGATCCACCGTTTCAGCAAATCGCAGCAGGATTCGCTGCTTGGGGCGGTGGAAACGGGGATCATCACCCTGATCGGAGCCACCACCGAAAACCCGTCCTTCGAGGTGATCTCACCATTGCTGTCACGCTGTCAGGTTTATATCCTAAAACCGTTGGATAAGTCTCATCTGCTGAAAATGCTGACACTGGCTATTCAGCATCTTGAAAAAGAGACCGGCCGAAAGATCGAAATCATGGAAAATGAGGCCCTGCTCAGGTTTTCGGGCGGCGATGCGCGCAAACTGTTCAATGCCATTGAGCTGGTGGTTGCTGCAAATGCCGGAGCCAGCGAACTGAAGATCAGCAATGCCATGGTCACCGAAACCATCCAGCAAAATCTGGCCATTTACGACAAAGCCGGCGAACAACACTACGACATCATCTCGGCTTTCATCAAATCCATGCGCGGCAGCGATCCCAACGCTGCGGTTTACTGGCTGGCACGGATGATCGAAGGCGGCGAAGACCCTAAATTCATTGCCCGCCGCATGGTGATCCTTGCCTCGGAAGATATCGGCAATGCCAACCCCAACGCCCTGTTGCTGGCCAATGCCTGTTTTGACGCCATCAACAAGATCGGCTGGCCCGAAGGGCGCATCATCCTTTCGCAAACGGCCGTTTACCTTGCCACATCCCCCAAGAGCAACTCTACCTACCTCGCCATTGACGATGCCCTGTCCCTGGTCCGCAAAACCGGCGACCTGCCCGTGCCGCTTCATATCCGGAATGCCCCCACCAAGCTGATGAAGGATATCGGCTACGGCAAAGATTACAAATATGCACACGGCTACGACAAAAATTTTGTGGAGCTGGAGTTTTTACCCGAAAAGATCAAAGGCCGGAAATTTTATGAACCGGGGGGAAATGCCCGTGAAAATGAGATTAGAAAATGGCTGAAAATAAGATGGGGAGAGAAATATGGATATTGAGACATTTTGAACATCATAAATCCTTAAGAGTGTTTTCCGCTGGCATCTGAAATTTTAAACCGGGCAAAATAAATTAAATCAATACCTTTGGGGGCATAAATAAAAAATTGTTTTTGAAATGTTGCACACCAACGACATATTGGGTCAAATCCCGAAGATAAAAAATGCAGGAACGGGGAATTTCTTTTTAATGGCCGGCCCCTGCGTGGTTGAAAACGAAAAGATGCCGTTTGAGATTGCAGAACTGATTACAACCATCACCAACGAGCTGAAAATTCCGTTTATTTTCAAGGCTTCTTACCGTAAAGCAAACCGTTCGAAAGCCGGTTCTTTCACGGGCATTGGCGACGAAAAAGCCCTGAAAGTGCTCCGCGAGGTAGGCCGCACTTTCGATATTCCGGTGGTTACCGACATTCACTCCGAACGTGAAGCGGCACTGGCTGCCGGATATGCGGACGTGTTGCAGATACCGGCTTTTCTGTGCCGGCAAACCGACCTGCTGACGGCTGCCGCCAAAACGGGCAAAACCGTAAACATCAAAAAAGGACAGTTTCTTTCGCCCGGCGCCATGCGTTTTGCTGTGGAAAAAATCAGGGAAGCGGGAAATAACCGGGTGATCCTCACCGAACGGGGCACAACCTTCGGCTATCAGGACCTGGTGGTGGATTTCAGAAGCATCCCGGAAATGAAAAAGTTTGACGTTCCCGTGGTCGTTGACTGCACCCACTCGCTGCAACAGCCCAACCAGCCCGGAGGAGTTACGGGTGGCCGCCCCGACCTGATCGAAACCATGGCCAAAGCAGCCATTGCCGTGGGGGCCGACGGACTCTTCATCGAAACCCATCCCAATCCTGCCGTTGCCCTCTCCGACGGCGCCAACATGCTCAAACTGGAGCTTCTTGAAGATTTGCTGAAAAAACTGCTGAAGATCAGACAAGCCATCACATGATCAACGGTATTGTCTTTGGTTCCGCATGGTTAATACCGAAATTATCATCCGGGAAACCGGCTGCCACTAATATACCATCACCTTATTTTGAATGACCGAATTGCCCGATTGCAACCGGAAAAGATAGATCCCCTTCGGCAGGTTTTGCACTGAAACCGTGTTTTCACCTTTGTTGAGTCCGGTTTCTTTGATCAGCGCACCGGTCATGCCGAATATTTTCAGATGTGCTTCTTTTTGGTAAGGATTCATCACGGTAATTTGTGCGGAGGCAGGGTTCGGGTAACAAAAACGGTCACTGGCCATCCCGCCGCCCGGCAAATCGCCAATGGCCGATAAATACGATGAATAGTAAACTTCGGCTTCTTTTTCTTGAAGAAACACAACCGGATTCAGGGCTATTAGCCGCCCGTAACAACACATTTACAAGCCCTTCGATTTCCGGCCGATTGCAGGATCAGAAAATAAATTCCCGGCTCGACAATCTTTCCCGCACTGTTTTTTCCATCCCAGATCAAATGATGCTTTCCGGGTTGAAATAAGGCATCGGTCAATACCCTGATTTGCCGGCCGTGGATGTCGGCGACGGTGATTTTCACATTTTCCGCTTTACGGAGTGTAAATGAAACCTGCGTGGAGCCTTTGTGCGGGTCGAAGGGATTGGGGAAGTTCTGGAGGGATATTCCGGCCTCCCGACTTTCTTTTGTCTCTACCGGTTCTTCTATACCCACCGGCAAGCCGTTGTAATCGGTCAGTGAATAATCAACTGCGATTTCGTCCGTGTTTTGCGATGTTTTTACCTGAAGGAAATAATAGTCGTTGGGTGCGGGAACGGATGCTCCCAAACCGTATGCTCCCCAGTTGTTCCACCTGATGATCCCCACATTGTCGAACCACGAATAAGCCGTGCCCGAAACCGGCACCTTGCTGACGAGCTTGATGTCGAAAAATTTCGTTCCGTAGGGAAGAGTCAATTGTTTATGGTAAAATGTCCAGGGCGTGTCGCCGTTCACCAGCGTGCCGACGGTTTCATCTCCCAAAGGAAACTCCGTTTCGCGGTCTTCGTAATAAACAACCTTGATGGTAACGTTTTTTCCGTTTTGGGTTTTGATGTACCCACACAGCGAATATTTCACCGTGTCGGTGCGGCAGATAATTCTTTTTTCCAGATTCGTAACAATGTTGCTCGGCATGCCGGCATCCCTCCGGTGTTGGATTGACCGTTGGCCTGCAAACGCCACGGTGTCGCAGTAGTTTTCGTCGTTGCTGTTGAGGTTCCAGAGCGTGCAACCTTCGTCTTCCATGTTGCCGAACCAGATGATTTCCCTGCCGAGCCTGAATGTGTAATCGCCCGCCGGCTGAATGTCGTTGACGGAGGAGATGCTTCCCTGCTTCTCGATGGCAAAGGGCACCGTTTCCCAATGCCCGCCGTTTTGTTCCGCCGGGAGCGTCGCATGCATGGATGACACCACCGTATTCATGTTCAGCGTATCGGTGATAATGGTCGCTACGACGTTTTCGCGGTCAATCCACAAATAAGTGTCCAGATCGCGCGAACGCCGGGCAATGTAGTCGAGGATGTGCAAGCCCAGGCCGCCGCCGGCATGCACGGGGATGTAATCGTCGATGTACATGGGTGTCAGGGTATATTCGTAGAATCCCGTTTCGTTGACTTTGGCATTCAGGATCAACGTCGGAAAAGTTTCGGGATAATCCAGCTCGAAGGCGAAATTTCCCAGCGAATGGGCGATCACTTTGCCGTGGTAGGCTTCCACCGCCTGAATGACGTGCGGGTGATGGCACACCACAAGGTCGGCCCCGTTGTCGATGGCATAGTGTCTGATTTCGCGGCCGCGTGCATCGGGGACCTCTTCCAACGGCCAATAATCCTCGTCGGCATCGCCGGAAGTCTCAAAACCGTTGCGTCTCCTTTCTTTCACCGTCAGGGAGTACTCACTGCCCGTATGCCACTCCATCACCACAAGGTCAACCACATCTTTCACGGCGTTGATCTGCTTTTTGATGTAATATTTTTTCAGGTTGGCAAAGCCCGGCTTATTGTATCCGGCGTTGAGGTAGGGTTGGTAATTGTTGTATTGCCCCGTCCGGTCGGAAGCCGCCAGAAAGGCGAACGTTACACCCGATTTGGAGTAAAACGCCGGCAGGTAAGCTTCATAGGATGTAGCTCCCGCCCCGGAAAAGAGGAGCCCGT
>JAOZMX010000097.1 GCA_029934065.1 Bacteroidales bacterium | reverse complement strand
TTCTTTTTTTTTCATCGGATTGTGCGGATTTTCTTTTTGCTTTGCAAAAAGTTCGGTTGATTGATTTTCCCGGCCACGGCCACCACTTTGATCCCATCTAAAATCTGCAATCTGAAATCAATATCAAACATCTTACATCTTACATCGGATATCTGATATCAAAAGCGTGTATCCCCTGTCTCTTGTATGTTTCCACCCACCGCACCCCCTTGATTCCCTAAAGAGGAAACCCCACCCGCCAATGCGTCAGCAAAGGATTGTGGGAAGGCTACATCGAAAAACTTCAATCTGCAATCGTTAATCTCCAATCTGAAATCCCCCGGCCTAATACGTCTTGGTCATATCCGAAGGAACACAAATAATGTAATCGGCCAGCCCTTTGTTTTCGTCGTCGAGTTTGGTGATATCGTCCTGCTCCACCGATGTGATGGTAACGATCTTCAGATCCGGGTTTTGCTTTTTCAGATACCAGACGATCCCTTCGAAATTGTCGGAATGATAGGAGCCGTTGTAATGGATGACCAGCTTGCCGGGTGTCCAGTATTCCAGCGTAAAATGCGCCATGGTGGCATCTTTGATGGCCTGGGCTTTGGGCAGGTTTTCGTTGGCATGTGCCGGTCCCATTCCTTTCATCATCTCCATCATGGCTTTGTAACAAGGCAGGTCGGCATCATAGTCGATGGGCAACGGAGCGATCAGTGCTTTTTCGGCTTGGTCCAGGCTGTCGAGCCCTTCAAATCCCTTTTTATGCACAATGGCGGCATATCTTCGCGGGATGTTGCTGGCGATGAATTTCAGATTGTGCCCTTTGGCAAATTCAACCAGCGGTTTATAGTCCGTGCCGTAATTTTTCCACAGTTTGGCCTCGTCTTCGAAATTCTTTTGTTGTATTGTGCCTTCAGTGTATTCATCCAGCAACATTTGGTTGTCGGATTCAAACATCTCGGCGGCCAGTATCAGGTTTTCGCCTTTGGCCTCAAACAAATCCTTTGTTATCTCCAACTCCATCCAGTGGCTGATGGGGTTGTTGTGCAATTCGCCGAACATCACAATGTCGGCTTCCGAGGCATCTTTGATCATTTTACTGTATTTTACCTCTTTGCCTTCTTTGTCGAATAAACGGTAGGCGGGTTTGTCGGATTTGAATGCCGTGAAAACGGCCGCTACGAGAAGCAGCAATAAAAAATTGTTTTTTTTCATGCGATGATTATTTATTTTGTTCTTTAACGGATTGTATCAGTTTTTTTCTAACGGTTTCGTTGATGGGTTTTGAATGTCCTTCGTCATCAATGTTGACAAAAAGTATTTTTGTGGAGCAAACCAGCTCCTCGATATGGGAAACAAAATTGAACCTTCGGGCTTCGAGGTAAAGCGAAAGGGAAGAGGTACCCACATGGGCTACCTTTCCGTAAATCCTGATGTGATCGTTCACTTTGACGGGTCTTTCAAAGATCACTTCATCCATCTTCAGGGTGATCATGTTGGTGGAAAGTGCTTTGAAAGAAGCCAGTGTGGCTCCCGCCTCATCCATCCACGAGAGCATCCGGCCGCCGAACAGATTGTTGTTGACGCCGATGTCGCTGGTTTTGCAGATTTGTGTGGAAATGAGTTGCATTGGGTCTGTTTTTTTTTTTTTTTTTTGAGGGTGATGGATTTATTTTTTAAGTCCGTCGGCCTCAAACATCAGTGGCAGCAAACCTTCGATGCTATTGGTGGCCAGTACCGTTCCGTCGCCGTTGCGCATGAGCACCCGCATCTTATGTTCCTGACGCTTTTCGGTCTCCGACATCACCTGCCGGCACGAACCGCAGGGCGTGACCGGGCCGGAAAGTTCAAAAGTTTCCGTTTCGGCGGCAATGGCAATGGCTTCAACCACCGCATCGGGAAAATTTGAGTTGGCATAAAACAGCGCAACCCGCTCGGCACAAAGCCCCGAAGGATAAGCAACGTTTTCCTGATTGTTCCCTGTGATGATCTTGCCGTTGTCCAGCCGCAAGGCCGCTCCCACACGAAACTGCGAATAGGGTGCATAGGCATTTTTTATTGCCGCAACGGCATGCTGCATCAATTGCAGATCGCCCCCGGACAATTCGTCCGTCGAAGCATACTTTTCAAATTCAAAACACAGTTTGTTGACTTCCATTTATCAGCGCATTTCGGTTTTCGACAGCGAATGTACGAAATTTTGATCAATTCGTTTTGGAAGGAGGACTTAATATCTCCGAATATTTTTCCTGGTCCTCAATCAGTTCAATGGCTTTTTTTATTTCAGGGTCAAAATCAAGACTTTCTTTCACTTGTCCTTTTTGGAAATAATACCTTGAAATGATCTCGATGGCAAGGACCTCGCTGATCTCATCCCGATGGGTCAGCATGTCGTCGTTTTTGTTGACGGCCAGCTTCTTTTCCAGCGTATCAATGTCGGCATTGATGGCGGAGAGGTAATCTTCGGCTTCGGCTATTTTCTTCAGCCTTTCCAGTGTCTTCTCGCTTTGTGTGGTATAGGTAAAGTCTTCTCTGCCCTGAACGTAATCCATAAAATCGTTATAGATTTCATCGTTAATGACAAATTCACCGGGAGGAGGTATCGAATCGTGTTCGAGATAAAATTTTGTGGCGTAATCAAAAATAATGTACTTCATAAAAAGCGATTGGGTAATGGGGCTCATTTTCAAGGGTTCGATATAAACATCGGGCTCGATGCCGCCGCCATCGTAAACTTTCCTTCCGTCTTTGGTCTCAAATTCGTTGATCAACGAATCGGGAACCTTGTGGGCATAACCTTCATTGTCTTTGTGTGAATAATCAATGGCCTGAATGCATCTGCCGCTGGGAATGTAATATTTGGCTACGGTTACTTTTACTTTGGCATGGTAACTCAAGGGAAGGACATTTTGTACCAGTCCTTTTCCGTAGGTGCGTTGTCCCATGATCACGGCGCGATCGAGGTCCTGCATTGCTCCCGAAACGATTTCGGAAGCCGAGGCACTGCCCGTATCCACCAGAAAAACCAGCGGGATTTTCAAATCCACCGGCTTGTTCATGGTATAATACGATTTGTTCCTGACGCTTTCCTTCCCTTTGGTGCTTACCACCAGTTCGCCTTTGTCAACAAAGATGTTCACGATGTTGACGGCTTCGTTGAGCAAACCGCCGCCGTTGCCCCTCAAATCGAAAACCAGTCCTTGCAGATCGTTGTTTTCCTCCAGTTCGGTAAAAGCATTTTGCACCTCCTTACCGGCATTTTGGGTGAAGCTGTTCAGCTTGATGTATCCCACCCGGTCGTTGAGCATGCCGTAATACGGGATGTTGTCGATCTTTACTTTTTCGCGTTTCAGTTCGATCCTGACCGGTTTTGTTTCATTAAGCCTTTCAACTTCAAGTGTTACTGTTGTTCCCGGTTCTCCTTTCAGGGCTTTGCTCACATCCTGTGATGATTTTCCTTTGGCTGATTGTCCGTCAATGGTCAGGATCTTGTCCCCGGCGATCAATCCCGATTTCTGTGCCGGAAATCCTTCGTAAGGCTCCGCAATGACCACATAATCTCCCTGTTTGTGTATCAATGCACCGATGCCTCCGTATTCTCCGGTGGTCATCATTTTGTAATCCTCGATCTTTGACTCGGGAATGTAGTTGGTGAACGGGTCCAGCGTGCCCAACATGGCATCAATGCCTGTTTTCATCAACTCTCCCGGGTTGATGTCGTCCACATAATTCAAATCCAGTTGCTTGTACAACTCCGAAAAAATGTCGAGGTTTTTCGAAATTTCAAAATCATGGTTTTGCTCCTGTGCCGCGGCATAGAGATTCACCATCAACAACGACAGTACAAACAAATAAACTCTCAAATATTTCTTCATGATAACGTTTTATTTTTCAATTAAAATTCAAGGACATTCACCGGTTATTTTTTTCGGCGGTTAACTTCCCGGATTAAACGATTATTAATGTCAATTATTTTTTTTTCCACTTCGGCGTATTGCGGCAGCTCCCTGCCCGTAAAAATGAATGAAAGCAAAAGTTTTTTGTTCTTTCCGTCGAGTGTTTGGTAAAGCTGTGACTTGTTTTTTCTGTAGCTTTCCCGCATGAGCCGTTTGATCCTGTTGCGGTCAACCGCTTTTTTGAAATGCTTTTTTGAAACCGTCAGCAACACCCTGACTGGGTAGTTGTTCATCAATTGTTGAGGGTCGAAGTCGTAGCAATAGATCACTTTGAACGGATAATCGTAAAAGGATTTTCCGTGGGAGAAAAGCTTTTGTATGAGGCGCTTGTGGCAAAGCTTTTCGGACTTTTTAAATGTTTGTTTATTGTACATAAAAAAATGTTCCGGCGTGTTGTTTGCCGGAACATTTATTTTTGTTTTTTTAAGATTTTTCCGGTTTTATTTTACCAATGGGTCATTTTATCAAAACCGGATTCCGGCACGCCGATCTATTTTAAGACTTTATGCCCGTTTTTTTTGAACGTTTTTTCCAGAAACTGATCCAGCGCCATTGCCATCGAAGGAGCTGTTTTTGTGGGGGCGTTCAAATCCAGTTTAAATCCTGCTTCTTTGACGGCTTTTGCAGTGGTGGGCCCGAAAACGCCGATCTTGGTATCACCCTGTTCGAAATCGGGAAAATTCTTCAGTAAGGAAGCCACCCCCGACGGGCTGAAGAAGATTAGCATGTCGTATTTCCTGATGTCGAGTTTGGAAAGGTCGCTGGCCAGTGTTCGGTAAATCACAGCTTTGGAGTAGTTGATCTTGCTGTCGTCCAGCATTTTGTAAATCGATTGCTTGTGAATGTCGGAGCACGGAAGTAAAAACTTCTCATCTTTGTGCTTTTTGATCACCTCAAGCAGGTCTTTGAAGTTCTGTTTCCCGAAGAAGATCTTCCGTTTGCGGTATTGAACATATTTTTGCAAATAGTAGGAGGTTGCCTCGGAAATACTAAAATACTTCATGGTTTCGGGAACTTCGATCCGCATCTCCTTCGACATTCTGAAAAAATGATCAACCGAATTTCTGCTGGTAAAAATCACCGCCGTATGATCGAGAATGTTCACCTTGTCTCTTCTAAATTCCCGTGCAGGCACTCCTTCAATCTTGATAAATTTCTCAAAATCAACTTCTACATTATACTTTTGTGCCAAATCAATGTAAGGGGATTTGATAGCACCTGTCGGCTTTGGTTGCGAAACAAGTATATGCTTAACCATTCAAAATTGTTTTTTTGATTTAGAACTTCTTTATTTCCATATGCCTGTCTTACAGCTTGTTGTAATCCAAAAATGCTTTAATAATCAGCAAAACAGGTAAAATTTCGAGGGTGCAAAAATAAATAAAAAAATGAAATAAGGAATATTTATCTTCTTCTTTTGCGATAAAGGCATTGCGCATCATCCGAATAATAAACAGAACAATGTAGATGAATATGGCAAGGTATGTTGTTGTAAGTGATTGGTCGTAAGGCATGATCCATAATACCGGAAGTAAAAGGAGTGAAGTGACGACGTTAAAAACAAACTGACCGGCGTTGTATTTTTTCGAGAAGCCCTTTGTTTTAAAGATCGAACCTGCGATGCGGATAATGACGGATTTTACCGCCAGGTAGGCAAAAATGATCGCATACAGCAAAACTATTACCTGAAGATCCACCGGTTGAAAAATGTAGGAACGGACATTGAATTTTGAAAATATCAATACTGCGAAAATGGAATAAACCAGTGGTACCATTGCAAAAAGAGCCACCCTGAAGATGAGGGGCATGATTTCGCCGACGGGTGGTTGCTGACGACCGGGATGAGAAATATCCAGATACCTGAAAAGCCTTCCGAAGAGGTTTTTATCGGCAAAATGCAGAAGTGCCGCCAAAAACAAACCCCCGGTGAGAAGTACCGTTGTGATGCCGGACGGCGTTTCGGCAATGACCCTCGGAGTGATTGGTGTAACCGACGGATCGTTTGCGGTAATGAATCTTTCCGCGGGGATGGTATCCTGAACATATTTTTCAGACACGTTTGGCTTTACTTGAGCAACCGGCAGGGAACCGGTATCCGGGCCCCAGGGTGAGGCCAAAGTGCCGGCAGTTGCTGAATCCCTGTGAAGTATGGTGTCTGATGGGTTGATCAAAATTTATATTTTCAATATTAAGTTGCAAAATTAATCTATTTTCATGCTGCGACATCACAAAATTATTATAGTTTTGGGGAGCAAATTCATCAAACACAAATTAAATACCAGGAAATATGTTCTATCTGATATTATTTGGCCCGCCGGGGTCGGGCAAGGGGACTCAATCGGTAAAAATTGCCGAAAGGTTCAATTTTGCACACATATCTACAGGTGATATTTTCAGAAATGAGATAAAGAACAAAACACCTTTGGGGCTGAAGGTACAGCGTATTATCGAAAAAGGAGAGCTGGTCTCCGACGAACTGCTCATCGAAATCTTGTCGCAGGCCATGGAGAAATATGAAAATGTTGACGGTTTTGTTCTGGACGGCTTCCCGCGCACGCTTAAACAAGCCGAAGATTTTGATCATCTGCTTTCGGCCAAAGGTCAGGATGTTTCACTTGTTTTGGCTCTTGACGTTAATGAAGAAGAGATCGTTAAACGTTTGCTGAAGCGAGCCGAGCTGGAAGGCCGGAAAGACGACACCGAAGAGGTGATCCGCAAAAGGATGAACGTTTATTACACTCAAACAAAACCTTTGATCGAATACTACAAAAAACGGGGTAAATACGAATCCGTTTACGGTATCGGTTCCATTGACGACATTTCCGAAAAACTTTTCAAATCCATCGAAAAGCATCTTTAATGAGGCCGTTGCCACCGGGTTAATTTTCAAGTCAGGTCTTTCCACACCGAAACATTGGTGTCTTCATCAAAGTGAACCTTAAACCCGAGTTTTTTGAACACCGAGATCATGGGTTTGTTATCCTTTGTCGTTTCGGCATAGATTTTCTTCAATTTGTTGTCTTTGGCGATCTGTAAACAATATTGCGTCAATATTTTTCCAAGGTCTTTGCCCTGCCATGCATCGGTGATCAATACGGCATATTCAACGGTTTCCAAATCGGGATCGGCTATGAGTCTTCCCACACCGATCAGCCTTTTCCGGCCGTTTTCTTCGATCTCGGCCACGATGGCCAGCTCACGGGCATAATCAATGTAGCAAAACTGCGTGGCCACTTCATGCGAATCGAAATGGAAATTGTACCTGAAGCGCGAATAGATGGATTCTTTGGAGCAACTGCCGAGCATCTCAAGCCACAACGGTTCGTCTTCGGGCTTGATGGGGCGCAGCAATGCTTCGGTGCCGTCACCAAGTGTTACTTTTTTCATCAGCCTTTCGGGATAGGGACGCAACAAAAGGTGAGAATAGGAAGGGATGGGGTTTTTAAGCGAATACTCGTCTATGACCACGTGCGCGTCAAGTGCCGTCACATCTTTGGAGGTAACGATGATCGGGTTGACCTCCAGCTCTTCGATCTCCGGATAATCGGCGGCAAGGTACGAGAGGCGGATCATCACTTCAATCAGTTTCCGGGTGTTTTTAGGTGTTCTTCCGCGGTACCCTTTCAGCAGCGGATATATCTTCAGCGATTCGATCATCTGGTTGGCCAGCCGTTCGTTAATGGGCGGAAATTCCAGCCTCCGGTCCATGAATAATTCAGCTTCCGTGCCGCCCATCCCCACCAGCATCACCGTGCCGAACACCGCATCTTTTTTGATGCCGAGGATCATCTCCACCGAGTCGGAGGTGTCGATCATTTTTTGTACGGTGATTCCTTCGATGCGTGCCCCGGGGGCCATGTTGCTCACCCGCTCCATGATTCCGTGATAGGATGCGATGAGGATTTCATCGTTTCGCACATCAAGTGCAATACCCCCTGCTTCGGTTTTGTGGGCAATGTCGGGCGATTGTATCTTCAGTACCACCGGATATCCGATCTCGTTGGCAAGCTTCACGGCATCCTGTTCATCGGCGGCAAGTTGAGGTCTTGTGGAGGCGATCCCGTATGCGTTGAGCAAATCTTTGGCATCGTGGACGGAAAGGATTTTGCGTTTCGGAAAAACTTCCTTCACAAATTTCTCCCTCAACTCTTTGCGATTGTATTTGAAAGAGACGGGAATCTCCCTTGGTGTTTCGAAGAGGGCATCCAGATTGCGGGCATAGTTGACCAGGGTCATAAAAGCGCGTACTGCCTGCTCCGGGGTTTCGTAAGCGGCAATTCCGGATTTGTTGAACAACGCCCTGCCTTCGGCCATGCTGTGACCTCCCAGCCATGTTGCCATGATGGGTTTGGTGGATCCTTCGGCAATTTCAATAATTGCTTTGGCCGTTTCGGTGGGTTTGGTCATGGCCTGGGGTGTGAGGATCACCATCACAGCATCCACCCCCGGGTCGCCGATCACGATCTCGGTGGCAGCTGCAAATCGTTGCGGTGTGGCATCGCCGAGCACATCCACGGGATTGTTGCCCGACCAGTAGGGGGGCAGCAATTCATTGAGTTTTTCGATGGTTTTGGGTGAGAGTTTGCACAGCTTCCCGTTTTTCTCTATCAGGCTGTCGGTTGCCATCACGCCCGGCCCCCCGGCATTGGTGACAATGGCGAGGTTGGGCCCTTTGGGAATGTGGCGGCGACCGATCAGATCGGTAAAGTCGAAAATGTTTCCGATGTTGTAAACACGGGCAACGCCGGCACGGCGGAACAACGCATCATAAATGGCATCTTCCGAGGCAAGGGCGCCCGTATGGGAAGTGGCGGCCTTGGCCGATTCGGGGAAACGCCCCGCTTTGTAAACAATGATGGGTTTTTTGCGTGCAAAGGCACGGGCAGCCGTCATAAACTGCTGGGCAAAGGTGATGGATTCAACATAAAGGACAATGGATTTGGTATTGGGGTCCTGTCCGAAGAAATCGATCAGGTCTCCAAATCCCACATCCATGGTGTTGCCGATGGAAACAAAATAGGAGAAGCCGATGTTTTCGCTCACGGCCCAGTCGAGCACCGAAGTACATAATGCTCCCGATTGTGAAATAAAGGCCACATGTCCTTTCTTGGGCATTCCGCTGGCAAAGCTGATGTTCATCTTTTGATGCGGGACGATCACGCCGAGGCAGTTCGGGCCGATGATCCGGATACCGTATTTGCCGGCAATATCTTTTACCTGCTCCTCAAGTTTTTTTCCTTCATCGCCGGTTTCCTTAAATCCCGCCGACATGATGATCACTCCCGTGATGCCGGCTTCGCCGCATTCCTCAACAATTTGAGGCACAATGCGGGCAGGCGTGGTGATCACGGCAAGGTCGGGAACCTTGGGCAGGCTTTTGACATCGGGAAAACAAGGAATGCCCAAAACGGCTTCGTATTTGGGGTTGACCGGATAAACCACTCCGCGGAATCCGCCGCCAACAAGGTTTCGAAGCGTTAATCCGCCTACACTGTCGGGATTGGCCGGCACACCGATCAAAGCAATACGTTTCGGCCTGAAAATGCTGTTTAATTTCCGAATGCCCATCGCTGTTTATTTTTAGATATTGAAGTTGTTAATGATTTCACAAAGATAGAAAAGTTAACTTTCCCCAAACGGAAAATTCCCATTTTTCTCATTTGTGAGAAATCACTTCATTCGTCCCGCTCGGCTTATTTCGGTGTCCCGAAAGGAATGCCCGCCTCAAAAATGATCCTGAAGGCTACCAGGACAACAATGGCTGTGATGATGACCGGCAGGTTCAACCGGATCCTGACGGGCCATTCTTCAAAATAAAAGGTGGGATAAGAATTGTAAAGCAGGCTGACCGGCAGAATGATAAACAATGTTGATATCAGGACGAACAACTCGTAAATGGTAATCTCCGGCAACTTGATGCCGATGATGATGATGGTTCCGGCGATGACGGGCAGAAAAACCTGCGAAAAGATAAAAAATGTCCTGCTGTGTTCGGTGAGCTTATTGAAATAGGTGTTGGCCGAAAAAATGAAATATTTTGTTGAAAGACCCAATGCCACCAGCAGGCCGGTTAACGACAACAGCGAGAGCACCAGCTTTCCCGTATCCATAAAATAGAGATACATGATCACATAGCCGAACCCTTTGTCGAGAAAGGTGCCGGCAAGGATGGCCCCGAAAAACCAAACAATGCCGTGGACGTATGTCCAAAGGAAAAACAGTTTCAGGCCGGAAGTGTCGGCATACATGTTCAATATGGCAATGATGCTCAGCAGCGCAATCAGCAAAGCTGTGAAAGGCGCGATACTGTACAGCATTTTCACGGCATCCGATATCCATGCATAGGTGTCGATGGTGTAAACCAGCTTGTAATAATAAACCACTCCCGTATAATCGAACTGCATGGCGGCTATGGCGGTTGCCAATTGTCCCGAAAGATAAACGAAAAAGAAAGCCAGGATAAAATATCCTGTGGAATTCAGGGCAATGATCATAAAATTCCCCGGCGTTCTTTTGTTTTCGTCTTTTGTCAGATCCAACTTATCCATCCTGCTGTTGATGTTAAAAAGAAGAGGCTGCCATTGTACATCAGCAGCCCCGTAATAATCAAATGATCTTCTTTACTGATTTTTGCGTATTTCGGCAAAATCTTCTTTTGAATACGCTTTTTGATCCAGTTTTTCTTTTATTTTGGCAAAAGCATCAATGGTGTATTTCACATCATCCAGCGAATGATCGGCTGTGGGGATCAATCGCAGCATGATCACACCCTTGGGTACCACCGGATAGGTTACGATGGAACAGAACACATTGTAATTTTCGCGCAGGTCATAAGTGATTTGCGTAGCTTCGGGGATGCTGCCCGACAGGAAAACGGGCGTAACCGGTGATTGTGTGTTGCCGATGTTCAGACCTTTTTCTTTCAGGCCGCTTTGCAGTGCATTGACAATGCTCCACAATTTTTCCCGGAATTTCGGCTCCGTACGGATCAGCTCCAGTCTTTTCATGGCACCGACCACGATGGGCATGGGGAGCGATTTGGCAAATATCTGCGACCTGAGGTTGTATCTCAGGTATTCGATCACCTCCTTTTTACCGGCAATGAACCCGCCGATGGCAGCCATGGCCTTGGCAAAAGTTCCGAAATAGAGGTCTATTTCGTCCATCACACCAAGATGTTCACTGGTTCCGGCGCCTGTTGGCCCCATGGTTCCGAATCCGTGTGCATCGTCCACCAAAATCCTGAAATTGTATTTCTCCTTCAGCGCCACGATATCTTTCAAATTTCCCAGATCGCCCGACATGCCGTAAACACCTTCGGTGATCACCAGTATTCCTCCTGTTTTGTTTTGCTCCACGATCTTTTGTGCCCTGATCAGCTCTTTCTCCAGATTTTCCATGTCGTTGTGGGGATAGACAAAACGTTTGCCGAAGTGCAGCCGGCAACCGTCAATGATACAGGCGTGTGCTTCCGAATCGTAAACGATCACGTCGTGACGGCTCACCAGTGCCTCAATGGTGGAAACCATTCCCTGATAACCGTAATTCAACAGGTAGGCATCTTCTTTCTTTTCGAAGTCGGCCAGTTGACGTTCGAGTTTTTCATGATTGCTGGTATGTCCCGACATCATCCGGGCACCCATCGGATAGGCAAGCCCCCATTCTTTTGCCGCTTCGGCATCTACTTTGCGCACCTCGGGATAATTGCCCAGCCCCAGGTAATTGTTGAGGCTCCAGTTGAGTACCTCTTTGCCCATGAATTTCATCCTCGGCCCAAGTTCTCCTTCAAGTTTCGGAAACATAAAATAGCCGAAAGCCCTTTCGTTGTATTGACCCAGCGGCCCCCTGTCTTCAAATTTTTTAAATAAGTCCATTGCTTTTTTATTTTGATATTTTTTGGCTGCAAAAGTAGAATTAATTTCGTGATTTTCAAATTTTCCTGATGCCAAAGATCATCATTCCGGAAAATAAAACGGATAGCCCGGAGAGGCTTTCCGAAATGTTTTATTCATCCACCTCAAATGCCACCGAGTCGAGATAGGGTTTTGCGGGATGGCCGAAAAAGGAGATGATTTTTCCTGAGATCAATCCGGCGATGACGGCAATGACAATGGTGAGTCCTATTCCGGTGAGTTGTGCCCCGTAGCTGATACCCGTAACAACAACCAATGCCACAAGGCCGCCGAAGATACCGGGCATGCCGTGCAGGTTGGAAACGCCGCAGGTGTCCACCATTTTGAAGCCCTTTTGCAGGCGTGATTGTACCCATGCAAATCCCACAACGGAGATGGCTCCGGCAACAACACCGATGATAAACGCTTCGGTGGGAGAGGCTGTGTTGCACACCGATCCGATGGCCACACCGCCGGCAAGGGATGCGTTGGCAATGTCGGCAGCATCAATTTTACCCCTCAGCCAGTTGGACATGAAAACCGTGATGATGGTGGCACCACTCAATGCCAGAATGACGTTGATGCCGGTGAGTACAACTTCTTCGGGAAGTACCAGTGCAGCACAAAAACTCGGCCAGAATACCCAGAGGATCATGCTGCCCAGAAGCGAGAAACGGTCGCTCACGGCATCGGTTTCGATGGCAGCGGTGTATTCGTTTTTGGTGGTCATGGAAAGAGCGGCGCCCAGGCCGAACAGAGCTCCGAAAGCATGGATGACAATGGAGCCGCCGGTATCGATAAATTGTCCTTTGGCGACCAGCCCCAGGCCGCCGTCAAGCATGATCCATTCGTTGAACATGTAGAACGGGATAAAAAGAATGCCGAGTAAAAGGTATTGCGGCATCTTCAGTCTTCCGAGAATGGCTCCGGCAGTGATGAGCAGGCTGGCGGCACCAAACTCGGCCAGGATCAGCTTATCAATGTCGCTGCCTTTGTCGCCGAAAATGCCCCATCCGCTGATGAGAAAATACAAAGGAATGGAAACGCTGACCAGAAGAAATGTGGCCGTTAGTGCCGAGCGGCCGTATTTTCGCACAAACACCATCAGAAAACCGAAACCGAGCAACAACATGGCCATGACATGTATGGCACGGTAATACTTCTGAACATCGGTGAGATGAACTAAGGTATCGCCCGAGATACCCTGTGCTTTGACGGTTTCCGAAACCGTAAGCAAGATGAGCATCAGCGATGCAACAGGAAGGTAAACAGTGAATTTTTTCATCGGTTGGTAAATT
>JAOZMX010000276.1 GCA_029934065.1 Bacteroidales bacterium | reverse complement strand
CAGATACGGTTTCTGCGACAAACAATACCGTTTTACGCTATAAGCGTGATATCGGTGAACAATCTTACATCGGGGGAATTTTTACCAACAAGGTAAACAACTATACTTCCAATCAGGTATTCGGCATTGATGCGGCATACCAGACATCACATTTTCTAGACCACAAAAACCTTGTCATTTCCGGAAAAATCACCACGAGCACCGAAAATTTTTCAATCCAAAAAAATGCGTTGACCTACCGGGTATTTATTGATTACCCCAACGATTTGATAGACAATTTCATGTCGGTATCGAGCATGCAAAAAGATTTCAACCCCGAACTGGGTTACATCCGTCGCACCAATTATGATGCCTACAACTGGCATTTGAGGATCACGCCCCGCATTTTTTCAAAATTCGGGGTAAAGCGGATGCTCTTCAAACCATGGAGTTTTTCGCTTTATTACACCCATTCCACTGGCGAACTGGAAAGTTTTTCCAACGAAACGCGCCCCCTCGGAGCCGTCTTTAAATCAGGTGAAACTTTCGAAGTCAACCTCATTCAAGACTTCGACCGTATTGACTATCCGTTTGAACTTACCGATGAGATCAGCATTCCGGTAGGAAAATACTGGATGTATAAATACGAACTGCAATTCGAAACCTATCAGGCGCGCCGGGTGTGGCTTTCACTACTTTACAACTGGGGTGACTTTTACACGGGATACATCAAGACTTTTGAAAGTGAACTGGGCGTGAATATTAACAAACATTTCAACATCAACGGAGCATACACCTTCAACATCCTTAACATGCCCGACGGGGAAATCACTACCAACGAAGTGGCCATGTACCTCAATTACGCTTTCACCACAAAACTCAATCTTTCGCTTTTCGGCCAATACAATGATTTGGATCAGGTGATGATCTACAATTTCCGCTTTCACTGGATTCCCAAAGTGGGGTCGGATGTTTATTTTGTTTACAATATCGGTTATGAAGAGCAGGTCAAACAAATTGACTTCCTGAAACCCCAGGTGACCGATGCCGCACTGAAAGTGATCTACCGGTTTGTATTTTAAGGGGGGGAGTGTTAAATACTATTAACGACTGTTACGGAAAAGTTAAAGTATGATTTAAAATATAATTTTATACCGAAAATTAAGTTTTCCGGTTGATTGCAAAACCTTTAAATAACTGATATCATGGAAAATTTTGCTTTAATTTTAATCTTCGGGGCGCTGTTTGGTATTATCATTCAGTACGCCCGTCTCAACAAATATGATGTCATCAGCGCCCAGGCATTATTGAAAGACAATACGGTAGCCAAGACCATTCTTCTGACCATCGGGCTGGGAGCGGTTTTATTGAGCATTGTCACCGGTTTCGGACTGGCGGAATTTCATATTAAACCATTTATTGCCACGGGAATCATCTTCGGAGGACTGATTTTCGGCGCGGGGATGGCCATTTTGGGTTATTGTCCCGGCACGCTGGCCATTTCGCTGGGCGAAGGTTCGCTGGATGCATTGATAGGCATCATCGGCGGATTACTCGGCGGGTTTGTGTTCACGTTGCTCTTTCCGGCACTGCAGCATATTCTTGGCCCCGACCTTGGAAAAATTTCATTGTATTCGGTGTTCGGCGATTTTACCATAGGTTATTACATCGTGGTTGTAGTGGTCGGAGCAATTTTTACATGGCTTGCTTTTTTCATTCACAAAATTGAAAACAGTACCGATAAAAAGTGGATGATCTCGGGGATATCCCTTGCGCTTCTCAACACCGTCGTGTTTCTTTCCGCCACCACCAACCGCCCCATCGGAGCATCTACATCCTATCCCTATCTTGGCGATTTGATTGCCGGCGCCACCAACAATACTTATTTCGAGAAGATACAAACCCCGGGACACTGGGAATTGATCTTTCTGTTTGGTGCGATGCTCGCTGCCATGTTCGTTTCCATTGCCAAAAGCAAGTTCCGGTTTCGTTTGATCTATCCCAACTGGGAAAAGTACAAGGGAAACGCTTCGTCCAAACGGATCATTTATGCCTTCATCGGCGGTTTCGTACTGATCTTCGGCGCAAGAATGGCCGGAGGCTGTACCAGCGGACATATTATTTCGGGCGGGATGCAAATTGCTTTCAGCAGTTTGGTGTTCGGCCTTTTTATGTTTGCAGGATTGCTGATAACGGGAAAATTGTTTTATCGTCAGAAAAACGGGAAATCATAGCATTCCATTAAAATGATTCCGCAATATTTTTGAAAAAATCTCCCCGCTCTTCAAAACTGCCGAAACGGTCGTAACTTGACGCCGCCGGCGAGAGCAAACAGGCCTTTCCTTTGGCGGTGTATTTCCGGATCAACTGCGGCAATTTGCCATAATCATTAAACACCAGCATTCGGGAAGAAATCTCCTTTTTATTTAATTGCTCAAACATCCTTTGGCCCGCTGGTCCTGTAAGAAAGATGTTCGCCACGGGATGTTTCGTCAGATAGTCAATCAACAACGAAAAATCCACGCCGCGATCGAAACCTCCGAGGATCAGGGTATCCACATTTTCCACAGTTTTCAGAGCCTCCACGGTAGATTCGGGTATCGTGGAGATGGAATCGTTGACAAAATCAATGCCCCCGAAATTCCCCAGATATTCCAGACGGTGTTTGAGCGGGACAAACGTTGCCATTCCTTTTTGAACAGCGGCAGGAGGCACCCCTTTCAGCAAGCAGGCCGTGGCGGCTGCCAAAATGTTTTGCAGGTTGTGTTTGCCCCGGAGTTGCGTTTGCCCGGCATCAACGGTTACACCGTTTGCAAATCCGAAAACAAATTTACCTTTGTGATAAAACGCCTCGGCTCCGGAAGAATGAGCAACTGAAAACGGAAGTTTTTTCCCGGAAAAATCCTCCAGCAACAACCGGTATTTCGCTGCATCCTCCAAAGCGTAAATAAAATAATCTTTACCCGTTTGAAACCGGGCGATGTTGAGCTTGGCCCTGCGATACGCTTCGAAAGAAGAAAAATAATCCAGATGCTCGGTGAAAATGTTGAGAAGAACAGCAATGTGCGGAGCATGGCTGATACGCTGCAACTGATGCGCCGACAATTCGAAGGCGATCGTAGTTTCGTCATCAATCTCGCCGGTGAGATCAAACGGCGGAACACCGATATTTCCCACAAGCACCGACCTCATCCCCGCCGTTTCAAAGATGTTACGAATCAGGCTTGCCGTTGTACTTTTGCCCTTTGTTCCCGTAACACCAATCGTTTGCCCGGCATATCTTTCCAGAAACAGCGATGTTTGGGTAAGGATTTTTTCCGAAAGCTCCTCCCCCATCTCCTGCTCAAGCACCACGCCAGGAGATTTGAAAATAACATCAAATTCCGGAAGGTGCTTTTGATAATCGGCTCCAAGGTAGAGCGACATCAATCCGTTGCGGATGTCCGAACCGATGTTCAGATGCATATTGCTATCGGCAACGGCAATCTCCTGTCCGGGAAAATATTTTTTGATCAATCTGAAAGTTGACT
>JAOZMX010000275.1 GCA_029934065.1 Bacteroidales bacterium | reverse complement strand
GGCAGTTGTTGCCCTGACAGCATGTCGATGATTCTCTTTCCTCCCACAACCGTATTGAGCCAGGCCATCCCCTGATGTTCGGCGGTTATTTCGCCAATGATTGACGCTTCTTTACCGTAAGGATTTTGTTTTATGGTTTGCAATATTTTTTCAGCATCATGATGATCTACAACCATCACGACCTTACCTTCATTGGCCACATACAGTGAGTCGAAACCGAGCAATTCACACATGCTTCTCACACTGTCGCGGATCACGATATCTTCCTCATTGATCTCTATGCCAAAAGGTCTGTCTTTTGCAATTTCGGATAGTACCGTACCCAGCCCGCCACGTGTGGCGTCGCGCATGAATTTTACGCCGTCACTTACCTGTAATACGGAATGGATCAGATGGTTCAGTGCGGCACAATCCGACCGGATGTCGGCAGCAATGTTCAGATCGTTGCGGGCAGCCATTACCGCCATGCCGTGATCGCCGATACTTCCGTTGATGATGATCTTGTCGCCGGGTTGAATGTCGCGTCCCGAGCTGATTCCCGTATGTTTTTCTGCAATGCGTCCGATCCCGGAGGTGTTAATGAATACTTTATCGCATTTGCCCTTGTCCACAACCTTGGTGTCGCCCGTAACGATCATAACACCCGCTTTCCGGGCTTCTTCGGCCATGGTGATGACGATCTCTTCGAGCTCTTTGTACGACAGTCCTTCCTCAATGATAAATCCGGCGCTCAAATATTGCGGAACCGCTCCTGATACAGCAAGGTCATTCACCGTTCCCGCCACGGCCAGCGTGCCGATGTTGCCTCCCGGAAAAACCAACGGGTCAACCACAAATGAGTCGGTAGTAAATGCAAGATGTGTGCTTTCGGTTTTTAGAATGGCCGAGTCGGACTGCTGTAGAAGTATCTCATTGTCGAAATGACGGGCAAAGAGCTTGTCAATCAGCTCATGGCTTAACTTGCCCCCGCTGCCATGCCCGAGTAATATGGATTCTGTTTTGTGTGTCATGGTTGCTCTTATCTGTTGTAAAGAAAATAGGCCTGGCAGGTTCCTTCGCTGGAGACCATGCATGAGCCCACCGGGTTTGAAGGGGTACAGGCTTTTCCGAACAGCTTGCAGTCTTTCGGGTTGGCCACACCACGCAGGATTTCGCCGCAGATGCATCCTTTGGGTTCTTTCAACGGCTCCACTTCCACTTCAATGTTTTTTTCGGCATCAAATGCAGCATATTTCTCCCTGACCTTCAGTCCGCTGTCTTTCAGCACGCCCAATCCCCGCCACCAGTCATCGCCGGGGCCAAAAACTTCATCCAGCATTTCCTGTGCTTTGACATTGCCTTCCGGTTTGACGGCACGGGTGTATTGAATCTCCACCTTGGGGTCGTTGTTTTCGATTTGCCACACAAGCATCAGGATGGTCTCCATCAGGTCCACCGGCTCAAAACCGCTGATCACCACACCCAACCCGTATTTTTTGGGGATGTCGAGGTAAATGCCTTCGCCGGTGATGGTGCTCACATGCCCGGGGCCGATGTATCCGTTGATCTGTACACCTTCGTCAATCAGCGCTTCCATGGCCGGGGGCATCACCTTGTGGGCGCTGAAAAGATAAAAGTTCCTGATGCCCGCCATCTGTGCCTTGATGATGCCTGCCGCCGAGCTGGGCGCCGTAGTCTCAAAACCGATCCCAAGGAAAACCACTTTCCTCCTGCGGTTGTGTTTGGCGATCTCCAGCGCGTCAAGGATGGAATACACTATACGCACATCGGCGCCGTTGGCCTTTTCCCGTTCAAGCGAGCTGCTGGAGCCGGGCACGCGAATCAGATCGCCGTAAGTAGTGATGATCACATCATCGCGACGGCTGTAAGCTATCGCTTTATCAATAAATGAATTACTTGTCACACAAACCGGGCAGCCGGGGCCGGAGATCAGTTGAATGTTATCAGGCAAAAGGTAAGGTATTCCGAATTTCTGAATGGCCATGGTGTGCCCTCCGCACACCTCCATCAGTTTGACGGGCTTTACGGACACCTTTTTGATCTCTTCGGCGAGGGTCATCACCAGCGCCTTATCCCGGTATTCGTCAATATATTTCATTCGGAGTGTTTTTCCGGCAAATATATTCTTTATTCCGGCGCAAATCTTTTACTCACGTCTTCATATTTCTGTTCGGAAGATGTGTTGAAGATCATGATCTTGTCTGCGTTAAAATCAAAGGATTTCAAATCCACCACTTTGATATTCTGGTCGGTGTAGGATTTATAGTAATATTTTAAACTTTGAGGGTCTCTTGCGCATGTAAATTGTGTGTAATCGGCATAAACCGTTCCATTCTCCACCGTCCGGGAAAACCCCACCGGAATGTCGAAATTGTTTAAAATATGAAAAACCTGGTTGATTCCTTCCGTGGCATCGGGGGCCGGTATGGCCGTCATGCAAAACGCCATGGCCCTGACAAACCGCGAAGGCGGCGTGAAGTCGCCGGGGATGCCCATCATCCCGGTTCCCTGTCCCAGTCCTTTAAATGTTTCACCGTCAATTTTTATTTCGCGGACGTTGTTGGGTGTCAGGTTAACGTAGTTCCGGAGGTTAATTAAATGCCAGTCGAAAGTGGGCGAGTTGGTCAGTACCCCGAGCGGGTTGTCATAAACAATTAGTTTGCCACCGATGGGCTCAATCACGATGCTTTTTCCCGTCTTGTCGTAAACGATATAATGAAAAGGTGGTGCCTCCGCCCCCCACCCTTCCAGAACGGTGGCCACAATGACCACTTCATTGTTTTCTATCGCTTTTTTAATTTCGTCAATGGTTGCAAATTGGGTTAATATCCAATTGTTAAAATCAAGCGGCGATAATGCTTTACGTTGATTTTCATTGGTCAGCGGAGCATATTCTGCAAAGTCCGGGAAGAAAAAAGCGCCGCTCGTCAATCCCATTTCGTTCATCCCGTCGGCTACTAATTTAACACCAAAGGTAATGGCACCTGTCACGGCATATTTCGAGGTGTATTTCAAACCGTCTCCGTTAACGGTCAGGCCGGTAAACTGATAATTTTTCGGTATGACCACCACATCGGTTTTTACCTCAACGGCAAATTCCAGTGTTCTGCCGTGAACGGTTGATCCGTCTTTTGTTTTCAACATAATACCCGTACAGCCGGTGGCCGGGTTTTGAACGAATAACAGGACGGCCAACGCGGCAATCATTGTTTTAATACCAAATGTTTTCATGGGTTTTCTTTAATGAACAGGTTTTGTTTTCATGCAATGACCCGCTATTTGATTTTAACGGGTGGCTTGGTTCGCACGGCTAAAGTACAATTTATCCAACTCTTTATTAACCGGCAGGAATTATTTGATAACCTGTCTGCTTTACAATTTTATTTTTTACTTTTACAGCAATCATGTTGACCAAAACAGTGAATGCTGAACTTTTTATCATATTGAAACGATTTCATCTCCCTCAAAATATTGGGTGGGGTTGAGAGATATATTGGGGAAGGTGTAAGACAGAAGAAATTAGCCGGATGGCCGGGAGC
>JAOZMX010000274.1 GCA_029934065.1 Bacteroidales bacterium | reverse complement strand
AGAAAACTTGCGAAATCGAAGATTTCTGGTTTTCTTCACATCCCGACTTCGCTTCACTCGTCGGGGATACAAGAAAACATACGAAATCAAAGATTTCTGGTTTTCTTGTACTTCTCATACTTCGCCAAGGCTACGTATGACAGGGCACTAAAACAAGCTCCATGAAACCCGGCTTTCGGGAGTTGGCGAACCGAAAGCCGCCGGTTGAATGAGTCCCGGCCGACGCAAGGAGGTCGGGAGATTTTCATTGAGGTTTGGGCTTTGCGAGTATGCGAATCAAAGCACAACGTTGAATTAGTCCCGATTAGGAATGAATAGGGAAAGACGGATTAGGTAAAATTTAATTTTCGACTTTCCGATAAATTGTCAATTTATCGGAAAAAATATTTTCATTAAACCGGAAATTCCATTGTGTGTTTTTCCCGGGAAATTCGGGAAATAAATCGTAGTTTTACCATCAAAATTAAGTTACGGTTAAAAGGGAATCTGTGGATAAATCGAAATGTCAAATCGTACTTCCGGAAGATTATTACACGGGAGAATTTTTATCAACAAATTTATCAGAATCATGGAGCGCTACATTCAACAATTGATAGAAGACTTTAACCGGGCAGAAGCCGATCCGGTGCCGGAGCAGGATTTTGACGATTCATACGAAGAGTTTGAGGAAATGATGCACAAAATCGAAAGCAACGAGCATATCGAAGCCAAGCAACTTTTGGGTGTAAGCTACGAGGAATTGCCGCCTCCCGAAATGCTTACTGCCGAACAAATGCAACGTCTTTTGATAGCGATACTGAATGCCTTGTCGGCCAAGGGAACCGAAGTGAGTTTTCCCGGAAACGGTATTCCCGTAGAGCTTGCATACCGCGAGACAAGGGCGCTTTTTAAAGAAGGTTTTCAATCGGTACCGGGTTGGATCGTTGATTTTTGTACGGGGTGGTGCCCTGATTGTGCTTTTGTGGATTACTGTGATGCTTGGAAAGAAACATGGACAAAAGAAGAACTGGAAAAAGAAAGAATGAAAAATAACCAACGGAAGTTGGAGTAATATGCCACGAATGCACGAATGTTGATTTTATCCCCGCTGATCAATCAAATAGGTAATTATAAATATGGAAAGTTTAAAATTTACCGAATGCTAAACTAATAATAAATTCAAAACTTATGTCGCTTAAATTCACCAAAAAAGACTTGAAAAACAATGCAGGTTCTTCTGTTTTCGGCAGAGGCATTCGATATTTTGAAAATGATGCCGTGGGTAAAATCAAAACGGTTGCGGATAAATACATTGCAAAAGTTCACGGCAGGAATGTTTACACCGTGCAATATTCTCCCGGCGAAAACAGGTTTTCGTGTAATTGTCCTTATGGCGGATTTTGTAAACATCTTGTGGCTTTCGGGCTGAAATTGCTCGAGGAAAAAGATAATTTGGGCACCGTTAAAAATTTTGACGAATGGTATGCAAGCATCAACAACGAAGTCAAACTACGGTTTCTCGAAAGATTGGTGAGTGAAGATGTAGGTTTAAAAGAAAATCTGGATAAGTTTAATAAACGGGCGAGTCAGGATGATAAGGTTGAGACAAAAGATGTAGCGGAGGCCGTTTTTCATATGTTGAAAAATCTTTCGTGGGAAGATGTTTTGGATAATCAAGACCATTACGATTATTATGTGGATGAATTTGATGTAATGAACGATATGATCGAAAATGCACTTGATGATCATTATTCCGAAATTGATGAGATGGCACGAAACGGTAGGATTGAAGAGGCATTCGATTATATTTTGGGCCTTTATCTCGGATTGCGAAATAGTGTTGAGACAGAGATTGCCGAATATATGGATGACCTTGAAAGTTATTCAGGCGAATCGCTGGATAAATTTTCGGAAACCTTAAAATTGCAAAACGATGCGTCGAAAACAAAGATACTGAACAGGTTTATAGCTTTTTGCAACGAAAATCACATCCACAACTTTCATTCTTTTGAGTCCTTTTTAATGGTGTATATTACGGAAAAACATGTTGATTTGCTCAAGGAGTTTTTGCTGGAATATCGAGAAGAATACCCTGTAAACAAAATACTTATGATGATTGCCGAAATGAATGGCGATGTGGGATTGATGGAAAAAACATTGCGCGATAATTCACAGGCATCATTATACATTCCTTATCTCAAAATATTGAAAGCAAACGGCGAAATTGATAAAATAAAACAAACTCTCCTAAGGCTCTCGAAAAAAGATGATATCTGTCAGTTCGAACAATTCATCACACCGGAACTTGGTGATGAAACATATAAAAATTTCCTGTTGCAACTTATTACAAAATGTTTCAAAACCAGGTATTACAAAATTTACAAAGGTTTGGTTGACGAAAACCAGAAAAATGCCTTCATTGCAGGTATTGAAAAAAAGCTTTCCTATCGCAATGAACGGTTTGCGCTTCCGCTATTGGTCGAAGAAAAATTGTACGAACCTGTTGTGGCATATATTCGAGAGCGGGTGCGCGGCGAATTTGGTTTCGATTCGTATGAAGCGTTTTTAGATGAGATATCGAAGAAAATGCCCGGGGAGGTGTGGGATATCTATTTCAAAAAGGTTAATCACCTGTTCTCGTTGCGAAAACGAAATGATTATACCACTATGGCTTATTATTTGAAAAAAATGAAAACAATCAATAAAGAAAAGACGGAACAATTGATTTTCACCTACTATAACCACAAACCGGTATTAAGGGCTTTAAAGGATGAGTTTGTAAAAGCCGGTATCGTTTGAGTTGGGAGCCGGTAAGCCGAAAATTGCCGGTTGAATGAGTCCCGGCCGACGCAAGGAGGTCGGGAGATTATTAATAAGGCTTCGGTTTTGCGTTGGGGCTTCCATTTGAATTCATAGGCAAAAATTTTACTACCCTTTTCTTCGACAAGGTCAATTTCTGCCACGTCGTAGGTTCTGCAAGAATATAAACCGGAGAATCTTTGTTTGTATTCCATTGTCGAAAAAATAGCATTTCCTGTTTTCGTCCACCAAACAGTCTGTTGTCGGAATTTTCCCTAATGTTAAAAAACCAAAATATTTTTCCCGTTCCAGACCGATTGTCGTTTTATTGTTTCCGGCAAATTATCTTTGCATGCGAAAAAATAATCAAAACAAAGAAACAATGACAGAAGAAAGCAAAAAAGCATGTATGTTTTGCAATCGTACCGAGCACGAAATACCTTTGGTACGTGTAGATTACAAATCGGAAAGCTACTGGATCTGCCCTCAGCATATTCCGGTTTTGATACACGACCCGCAAAAACTCGAAGGAATACTGCCCGGTGCCGAGACCATGCAGGCCGGGTAGTCATTCCAAATTTGAAATAAAATTTTAATCAGATGAAATTATTAATGATCTATTGCGATTCGTTTGCTTACAATCCAACCGTCAGGACACTGGAAACGGCAGATGAGAATGCAAAGGCTGCAAATTTCGAAAAAGTACAAACCGCATTCATTCAGGTAGAAGCCGAAGACACGGAAAAAGAAAACGATGTGGTGAAAAAATTGCTGAAAAAT
>JAOZMX010000273.1 GCA_029934065.1 Bacteroidales bacterium | reverse complement strand
AGTAACCAAAGAAGGCGACCCGAAACGATCGCCGGCCCGCTCTGAAAAATTGCTCTTTTAAAGCTTAACTCTCTCCTTTGCACTTCGTGCTGCGGCTGGCAGTGCATAACTCCTAACACATAACCCCTTAACCCATAACTTCTGCCTTCTGCCTTTTTCCTTTTTACTTCAGTCATCAGCCTCCCTCACCATCAGATAATGGTCAATCCCGGCTTCCTGAAAGATTTCGCCCTGCTTAACGAATCCCTGCTGCCGGTAATAGCTGACCGCTTTCAGTTGGGAATGGAGGTAGATTTTTTGTTTTAAAGGTAAAATATCTTCCATCACCTTTTCGAGCAATACGCTGCCGTATCCTTTGTTGCGGTATTCTTTCAGCATGGCAAACCGTTCCAGTTTGATGCCTTTGGGGGTTTGGCGCCAGCGAGCCGTTGCCACGGGCCGGTCGTCGAGATACAACAAATAATGTGTGCAGTCCGCTTCATTCTCAACCTCAAGGGAAGGGTCAACATGCTGCCCTTCAACAAAGACCTTCATCCTTATTTTGAGCGCTTCATCATGTAATACGGCATTGGAGGAATCGAAAACTTTGACTTTGAGCATAGCTGAAAACTTGAAGGTTGTTGTGCAAAAAAGGAGGTGTTACTACTGATGATTTTTCCCGTCGTAGGCCCATTTTACGTAAACCGAGCCCCAGGTAAAACCACCGCCGAAAGCCGAAAGGATCAGCTTGTCGCCTTTCTTCAACTGGTTTTCCCACTCCCACAAACACAGGGCAATGGTGGCAGAAGTGGTATTTCCGTAACGCTGGATGTTGATCATCACCTGTTCTTTTTCGATGCCCATGCGGCGGGCCGTGGCTTCGATGATGCGCAGGTTGGCCTGATGCGGCACCAGCCATGCCAGATCATCCGGCTCGATGTGATGCTTTTTCATCATCTCCACCGACACGTCGGCCATTTTGGAAACAGCAAATTTAAAAACCGCCTGCCCTTCCTGGTAGATGTAATGCTCGCGGGCATCCACCGTGGCATGCGATGCCGGTTTCACCGAGCCGCCCGCCTTTTGGTGCAGGTGCACCCTCCCGAAGCCATCCGACTGATGGATGGAATCAATGATCCCGACATCCTCGGTGGTGGGCTCCAGCATCATGGCAGTGCCTGCATCACCGAAGATGACACACGTGGAACGGTCGGTATAATCCACAATGGACGACATCTTGTCGGCGCCCACAAGGATCACCTTTTTGTACAGCCCCGACTGGATGTACATGGCGGCTGTGGTCAGGGCATAGATCTGTCCCGAACAGGCTGCATTGATGTCGAAATGGAAAGAATTTTTCAGCCCCGCCTTGTCGGCAATGATATTTGCCGTGGCCGGAAACTGCATGTCGGGCGTTACCGTGGCACATATCAGCAGGTCCACCTCATCGGGATCGGTGTTGGTCTTCTTCAGCAAACCTTTCACTGCCTCTGCACCCATGTCGGATGTCCCTTTGCCTTCTCCCTTCAGGATATGACGCGTCTTGATACCCGTCCTTGTGGTGATCCATTCGTCCGATGTATCCACCATGTTGGAGAGCTCTTCGTTGGTGAGGATGTATTCAGGGACTGATGCATTGATGCCCGTTATGGCAGCTCTTATTTTCGACATCTTTCAATATTTTTCTGTAAGTATTTTGTTATCTCGTATGTTTCTGAAGCGCCCTGCGTATCTTGGCGGCAAGACGGGCCTCAACGATTTCTTTCGAAAGAAGGATCATGTTTTTGATGGCCGTGGCATTGGAAATGCCATGTCCGATCACCACCCCCGAATTGACACCCAACACGGGACTTCCGCCGTAATTTTCATAATTGAACCGTTCAAAGTATTCGTCCGTTAGATTGCGCTTTTGCATCAGGCGGAACATCGCCTCAATTTGCTTCAACACGATATTTCCCGTAAAACCGTCGCAAACGATCACATCCACTTTCGATTTGAAAAGATCGCGTCCTTCGATGTTGCCGTAAAAATTAAAGTCTTTCGAGTCTTTCATCAACTGATAGGCCGACTGGCACAACAGGTTTCCCTTTCCTTCCTCTTCCCCGATGTTCAGCAATCCCACGCGCGGTTTTTTGATGTTCAGCACATAGCGCGAATAGATGGAGCCGAGGATGGCAAACTGGTACAACACATCCGGCTTGGTGTCGGGGTTGGTTCCGATGTCGAGAATAATGCTGTCGTTGCCCGATTCCTGCGGAATGTGGGCCGTGGTGGTAGGACGGATCACCCCGGGGATGCTCCCCACGCTGTACATGGCACCCACCATGGTAGCGCCCGAATTTCCGGCACTCGAAAAAGCGTGTATCTTTTTGGATTTCAACAAACGGAAGCCCACCGACAGGCTCGAATCCGGCTTCGACGACAACGCCTTCAGCGGCTTCTCGGCCATGCCGATGGTTTGCGAAGCATGGACGATCTGAAACAGCCCGGCATCGGCAGCTTTCTCTTTCAGGAAAGAGCGGATGATCTCCTCATCGCCAATGAGTACGATCTGATCGTTAACAGGCAGTGTTTTCTGTGCTGATATCGCTCCTTCTATCGTAGCTTCAGGAGCAAAATCACCACCCATTACGTCAAGTCCTAATCTCATTGGTTGTTGATATCTGGATATTTTTTATTCTATTTCTTCCCTTTTCATCACCAGCCTGCCTTTGTAGTAAAGGTCGCCGTCAACCCAGTAAGCTCTGTGGTAAATGTGCACGGTACCTGTTGTCGGGCAGGTGGCCAGTGTGGGAGCAGTGGCTTTGTAATGCGTCCTGCGTTTGTCCCTTCTTGTCTTCGATATTTTTCTCTTCGGATGAGCCATTTTCTTTTAATGTTTTATGGTTTTAATTGTTATTTCTCTTTTTTCAATGCTTTGAGCGCTTCCCAGCGCGGGTCGGTATGCCGGCTTCCCTTCATCTCCTCAAGCCTTTTTGTCATCTCCCTGTCGCAGGTGCTTATTCCGTTTTCGTCGTCGGGATGAATGTGTTGCATGGGCACCAGCAATACGATGTATTCGTAAATGTACCTGCTGATGTCAAACTGATACGCTCCTTCCGCAACGATCACCACTTCATCCGAAATCTCTCCCGGTTCGTCCCCCAGCTTAACGATCAGCTTTTCCGTCCCGGCAATCTGCTCGTCATACCTGCCCAAACAGCGATCGCACATCACCTCCACACTCCCGCTGATGGTGAAATCAAAAACCAGCATCCGCTCGCTTACCGTCAGTGCCAGCGCTACTTTCACCTTCCCTTCGCTCAACTCGGCATACTCAAAATTTTTAAAGAACGTCCCGTCAATGTCGTACTCAAAATGATGCAACCCCTCTTTCAACCCCCTGAAAGGAATGATAAACTCCTTTAAATGATCCATTTTACATCCCTCCAAAATTTTGGGCGGCAAAATTAGAGAATAGTTTTTTGATAACCAAATAATTTTTCGGGCGCCGGACGGGCTATCCGCTTTATCCCCTTTGTGCCGGCTGTGTGCCCGTAGGCGGTGCGGGGGCTGTCCTCCGTCAGCCTCCACCCGCCAAC
>JAOZMX010000096.1 GCA_029934065.1 Bacteroidales bacterium | reverse complement strand
TCTTCGGGGGAAAAGGTGGAGTTGTAAATGATTTCCAGAACCCCATGGTAAACGCAATTGCCAACCGTTAATTCATCCAGATAGTTGCCAACGGCGTTGTTGTCCCTGCAGGCATTTTTAACAAAGTCGAAAACCGTTGATTTGTGTTCCTCATTATTGATGTTCAAGGTGGTCATTTCCAGCGTAAAGCCGTCTTCTTCCAGTCCCGATCCGTGAATTACAACCATAAAAAACAGGGGAGCTAAAGAGGTGTTGTATTGGATCGAAAAGTCGAAACTGCCGTAGGTGTTGCCGCAGTCATCTTCAACGGTATGTTCAAAATATGCCGAATCTCTCGACGAAACGGCCAGTGTTTGGGTGATGCCGTGTTCGTCAACAATCGTCCGGTTGCCGATGGTGTCGTCCACAAACCATTCACGCGTCTGTGCACTGTAACGATCCAGCTTTTCCAAATCCAGACAGGGCTCTTTTACACATCCTGCTGTCAGCAGAATACCCGAAAACAAAAGCAACAATAACTTACTGATCGATGGTGAAGGTTTCATCATTTGTCATTTTTATTTGGAGAAGGCCGTTTGTGCAATTGTACAATACCTGCTGCGGAATGATCAGCGAAGTGTCTCCGTATTGGATTTCCATTTTGTAAACATCTTTAAATAACCGTCCGTTTAGGGTAAGGGTATCATAATCCGGCGGCTCCGTGAGCTCTTTTTGAAAGTAATAACGATTGATGTTGATGGTGAAATACGGCGAGAACTCCTTGGGAAAAACGGCAACGCTGATGTCGAACTGCGGGGTGCCGCTTTGCAACGCAACCGTCTTTGTTTCATAAGTGATGTAGGGCTCGCCGCAATGCTCGGTATTTGTCCGTTGCAGTTCGGTTATGATGTTGGTTGCAGTCAGATCAAACCGGAATCCGCCCGAATGAATGAAACCGACTTTATCGTTGATTTGATAGGGAATGAATGATTTCTCATCTTCGGACAAAAGAAACCTGTCGGATTCAAAACTTTCTTTACAACATAAGCCCAAAAGGATGACAAGTAAAACGATTGTTGCTTTTTTCACGACTTCCGTTGGCAGCATGAGTCAATGAGTTTGTTGAGATGTGAGCGTTTCGTTTTTTATTTGCAAAAATTATAAATGAGTAACGAAAAACGGAGGCCGATCTTTTTTAATCCCCAAACTTTTATTTCTTCCCGATTTAAGTGGTGATCTCGATGCTCGGCGGATTGAGCAGGTGTTCTTTCACCGAACACAAATTTGCTGCATGAACAACAGCATCTTTGTATTTTTCGGGAAAGTTTTTCGGGAGGTTGACCTTTAATTCGATTTTGTCAACCATCCGGGTTTTGTAGTTGTAATTCATCTTTTGGGTGATGGTAATGCCATCGGTGGGGAGATTGTGCTGCTGGCAAAAAGACTTTACATGGATGCCGGCACAGGTTCCGATGGAGACCAAAAAGAGCGTAAACGGCGCCGGAGAAGTACCTTCGCCGCCGGCATGAGTTGACTGATCAGTTCCGATGATCTGCCCGTTGAACTCGGCATTCACTCTTTTCCTGCCTTCAAAAAAGATATTCATTTCCATGCTTTACCAAAAAGTTGATACGCCGGCAAAGATAGCGCTGCTAATCGGTTAAGCGGCACGGTGTAAGATATTGTTGGGGGCATTGCCCGCAAAACAGTGCAAAACAGCGATTGTTCCGGACGGAGCTTCGGAAAAAAGAATTTTGATACTTTTGCATCCTTACTACCTGTGAAAAAATGAAATTCAGTAAACTGATCAGACAGTTGGGGCCCGGATTGCTTTTTGCCGGTGCGGCAGTGGGTGTTTCACATTTGGTGCAATCCACACGTGCAGGGGCAAGCTACGGTTTTGAGTTGCTGTGGGTGCTGATCATCGCCAACGCCATGAAATATCCGTTCATGGAGTTTGCGCCGCGGTATGCCACGGCAACGGGCAAGTCGCTGGTTGACGGTTACAGCGCCATCGGCAAATGGGCACTGATACTGTATGTGGCGATCACCGTTGCTACCATGTTTACCATTCAGGCGGCGGTGACCATTGTCACCACCGGACTGGTGATGAATATTTTTCATCTGACGGTGCAACCTGCTTTCGTCACGGCTGCCATTCTCGGACTGTCGATGTTGTTGCTGGGGCTGGGACATTACAACACACTGGACAAGGTGATCAAAGTCATCATTGTTGTCCTCACGCTTTCCACCATCATCGCCGTCATTTATGCTTTCGGGCTCGGCTATTTCGATCCCGCTTCATTGCGGGGCAACTTCCACTGGACAAACCGTACCGACATCCTGTTTCTGATCGCCTTTGTCGGATGGATGCCGGCACCCATTGATGTTTCGGTATGGCATTCGTTGTGGTCGGTGGCAAAAGAGGATCAGCTCGGGAAACGCCCTTCGATGAAACAGTCTTTGCTGGATTTCAACATCGGGTACATCGGAGCCTCGCTGCTTGCCGTCGGCTTTCTGTCGCTCGGTGCGCTGGTGATGTTCAATTCGGGCGAGGCCTTTTCTCCCAAAGGGATTATCTTTTCCGCTCAGTTGATCAGCATGTACACCGCCAGCATCGGCCAATGGGCTTATCCGCTCATTGCCATTGCGGCACTGACGACGATGTTCAGCACCACGATCACCTGTCTCGATGCCTATCCGAGGGTGTTGCGCCGCTCGGCCGAAATTTTGATTCCCGAAACCCGCAACATGGATAAGTTCGAAAGAAAACTTTACTGGTTCTGGATCATTGTGGTGGCACTCGGCGCCATGCTGCTGCTCGGTTATTTTTCCGGTTCCATGGGCTTTATGGTCGATCTGGCAACCACCATCTCATTTGTCACGGCACCCGTCCTTGCCATACTCAATTACCGTGTGATCACCCATAAACACGTTCCGCAGGAAGCACAGCCGGGAAAATGGCTTAAAATCTATGCTTCCGTTTCGGCTGTTTTACTTACGGCGTTCAGTGTGTTTTACCTTGTCTGGAAAATCTTTTTTACCGGTTAGAATTCCTTTGGAAAAAGTGATCTCAACGCTTCGAAATTTTCGATCACCGGTACTCCGGTAGCACGGAGCCTTTCGTGCGACTGATGTCCGTGTGAGATCAGAATACAGAAGATGCCGGCTGCACGGGCTACTTCGTAATCATGCACCGTATCGCCGATCATCAACGTTTTGCGCTTGTTCATATTTTCGCTTTCAACCAAACCGACGGCATTCCCGGTTTTGGTGGCCGCGTAATGGTCGTTTAAGCCCACAACTTTATCAAACATTTTATGAATCCCTGACGCTGTCAGTGTTTCTTCAAGAAAGTCCTGTTCCATGGCCGAGAGGATATACTGTCGAATGTTCCTTTTTCCGAAAAACCCGAGGATTGTTTTTGCATCACGGTGCAGAGGGGCTTTGTTGAAATTGGCCCTGTAATTTCCGATAAATTCCATGGCCACCGTTTCCCATTCGTTTTCATCGAACTTCATCCCCGCCTTAACATAATAATCGCGTACCGGAAAGGTGAATATCGAACGGTATTTTTCGATGTCAAGCAATGGGACATTGCGTTTGTCAAGCATTTGATTCATCGAACGGATACTGATCTCCAGATCGTTGAGCAGCGTTCCGTTCCAGTCCCAGATAAGATGATCTATTTCGGCAGGAATATCCATTCATAAAATGTTGAAGGGTGATTATTTTTGTATTTTCGCAAAAATAACAATCATCAAACAAACGGAAAATTAATTGACAATGAAAAGTATTGATCCGTCCACCGGTAAAATGATCAAGGAATACCGGGATTATACACTGAAAGAATGCGACGATATCATCAACAAAACCCATGAAGCTTACGAAAGTTGGAGCCAAACTCCCTTCAGCAGACGCAGTGTTCTGATGAAGCGAACGGCCGAAATCCTGCGGAATGAAAAAACGGAGCTTGCCACACTGATGAGCCGTGAGATGGGAAAGGTGATCGCCGAAGCCGAAGCGGAAATTGAAAAATCGGCATGGGTTTGCGATTTTTATGCTGAAAATGCGGAACGGTTTTTATCCGACGAATACATCGAAAGTGATGCGGGGAAAAGTTTTGTAAGCTTCGAGCCGCTGGGAGTCATTCTGGCTGTGATGCCGTGGAATTTTCCTTTCTGGCAGGTATTCAGGTTTGCTGCTCCGGCCCTGATGGCAGGCAACGGCGGACTGCTGAAACATGCTTCCAATGTGCCGGGGTGTGCATTGGCCATCGAGGATGTTTTTCGCCGGGCCGGTTTTCCCGAACATCTGTTCCGTACTTTGCTGATCGGCGGCAACGATGTGGCTCATGTCATCGCCAACGAAAAAGTGAAGGCAGCAACACTGACGGGTAGCGAACATGCAGGCAGCATGGTGGCTTCCAATGCAGGAAAACACCTGAAAAAAACAGTGATGGAGCTTGGGGGTTCCGACCCGTTTGTGGTATTGAAAGATGCCGCTATGGAAAAATGCGCACAAACCGCCGTGACGGCGCGGATGATCAACTCGGGACAAAGCTGCATTGCCGCCAAACGGTTCATTGTCGAGAATGCTGTATATGATGAATTTGTGGAAAGGGTGGTAAAAATCATGTCGGGGCTGAAGGGCGGTGACCCGTTGAGCCGCAGCAGCCGGTTCGGGCCTCTGGCAAGGATTGATCTCGTGGAGGAGATCGACAGGCAGGTGCGTGAATCCATCCGGTTGGGAGCAAAAGTTGAAACGGGAGGAAAACGAATGAAAGTCAGTGGGTTTTATTATCAGCCTACGGTGCTGACACGCATTACGCCTTGTATGCCCGTATTTTCGGAGGAGACCTTCGGACCGGTATTGCCGGTGTTAAAGGTTCACTCCGAAGAGGAAGCCGTTGAGATGGCCAACAAAAGTCCTTTCGGCCTAGGCGGAAGCTTGTGGACACGCAATATCGAAAAAGGCATACGACTGGCCCGCCGGATTGAAGCAGGCGCAGTATTTGTCAACGGAATGACCAAATCCGACCCGCGTTTACCCTTCGGAGGGGTCAAAAGATCGGGATACGGCCGCGAACTTTCACATTACGGCATCAAAGAATTTGTGAACATCAAAACCATTTGGGTGGCGTAATGTTGCAGATGGTTCGATCCGAAAGAAAAATAAAATATCATCAATGAAATTACCATTAACCCTCTTGTTGTCATTTTTGTTTTCACTTGCCGGCTTTTCGCAGGTGCACACCACCTATCTGTGGCATCTTCAGCAGCCGGTTTACTGGCCGGATCAAAGCCAGTGGGAACCGTCGCAGTATCAGAAAGCCCGGGAATCGGATTACCTGAAGATGAACGGCGGGAACATCTATCCCGACGGGCAGGCCCATCCGCTGAATAACCTTGAAGAGATTTTCGGGAAAGACGACCGGAAAGCCGTTTATCAGTTCCGGACCAAAGATGCCGTTGAAACATTGCTCTCGTTTCCGGAGGCGGGAGCCCAGGTGAGCTATTCGGGTTGCCTCATGGAAAACGTCAACAGCCTGGCGGCAAACAGCCAGTGGGGGTATTACAACGGATGGCAAAACAGTTTTATCACCGCACGCAACTGGCAAACTTCCGGCGGTTTCCCCCGGATGGATATGGTGGGCTTTACCTTTCATCACGTGTTGGCACCGTTGGTGAGCGACAATGTCCTGAAAAAAGAGATCGAGGCGCATCGTTACATCTGCCAGCAGAATTTCGGCTCATCACCGGATTATTCCAAGGGATTCTGGCCTTCGGAATGTGCTTTTACCGAACGGATGATCAAGGTGCTTTCGGACGAAGGATTTGAATGGAGCGTCATCGCCAACAGCCATCTGGCGCGCACCCTGGCTGACTATCCGCTTACTTACGGAACTTCGGGTTGCAATATTGATCCTCCCAACAAAGCCGATAAAGTTAGCATCACGGGACAAAACTGGTGGAGCGGTCAGATTGACGGCCGCGGAGGTACTTTTGCCGCTCCGTTTTGTTATCAGGCCCACAAAGCGCAATACACCGACCCGGAGACAGGAGAGGTTTCAAAAATTACCGTCGTCCCGATGGATGACGTATTAAGTTACATGAACGGTTATGCCCTGATGGGAACCGGCGAAATCGATTCGCACATCGCACCCTACGATGACCCGCAACATCCGTCGCTGGTGCTGCTGGCACACGACGGCGACAATGCATGGGGCGGCGGATACGATTATTACCACAATTCGGTGCCGCAATTTGCACAGGCGTGTGCCAGTCAGGGTTACGTGCCTTCCACCATTGCGCAGTTCCTTGCCGACCATCCTGTGCCCGGCGATGACGTGGTGCATGTGGAGGACGGCTCCTGGGTAAACGCTGCCAACGACTGGGGACATCCGCAATTTATCAACTGGCTGTGGCCCATGTACACTGCAAGCTATGAGTTTGATCCCGACGGCTGGACGGAAGATGCCCGGAACTGGGCAGTGCTGGTTGCCGCCGAAAACCGGGTGCAAACGGCAGAAGACCTTACCCCCGGCACGCTGAACATCGCCGATATCGTAGCGCCTGATGCCGGCGCTCCCCCCGCAGCCAAAGCGTGGCACCACCTTTTGCCCGGCTTTACGAGCGGTTATTTATACTACGGCACTTCACTGGACATGGAAGTCAAACAAACCCTGGCGGCTAACCTTGCCGTCGGTTATGCCGATGAGGTGATCGCGGCAAATCCGGGAACGGACAATACCCCGCCGTCGGTTTTCATTCCGCAACGCTATCCCTACAATCCGGGTGGTATCGGCTTCGGCCCCACATACGGATATCAGCAGCACCAGAACGCCTCCGGTTTTACGGTCTGGACCTTTGCTTACGATGTGTCGGGATTGCAGAATGTGGTGCTGAAATACCGCGTTGATGCCGACGGAATCAATCCTCCGGACGATCAGGCTAACGATACTTACGCAGGAGGAGCAGGTGTTTCGGAGTGGACGACCCTTCCCATGGAAAACAGACTTTTTCCGGCAGGAAATGTGACCAACAATCCGGATATCAACTTTTTTATCATGCCCGAATACATTGCCTATGAATTCTGGGCTGAAATTTCCGGCCTCTCCGACACGTTGGTGGATTACTATGTGGAAGCGACCGACAGTGCCGGGAATGTTTTCAAAACCCCCATCCAGCATGTTTGGGTGGGCGAAGGAACACCGGGCGGACAGGACGGCGTTTCGTGGCAACCGCAGGAACCTGATGCCAACAATATCGTTACGATCACAGTCGGCAATGCCACACAGGGAGCAAAACTGCACTGGGGCGTCAACGGGTGGAACACACCTGCCGAAGCCTATCGCCCCGAAGGGAGTTACCTGTTTGGCGGCAGCGGCCCCGCGGTGGAGTCGCCCATGCAGGGCCCAGGTGGAGATAACCAACTGACGATTCAGTTGGGGCCCTTCAACCTTCCCGTTCAGGAAGTGACGGTGGTTGACTTTGTGATCCATTACGACGACAACACCTGGGACAATAACAACGGACAGGATTACCATATCTCCATCGCTCCGGCATCACAATCCGGAACGATCAAAGGAACGGTTATGTCAATGGCTACGGGCGGCATTCTCGCCGGAGCGAAAATAACCGCTGCTGACGGGAACAATTCATTCGTGACTTATTCCGAAGAGACGACAACTTCCGGAACAAACTACTTGATCTCCGGTGTACCTGCGGGAATTTACAGTGTGGATTGCGAAAAAGCAGGCTATGTTTCACAATCGTTTGACGAAATAGAGATAACACCGGGAGGGGATACGGTCATTGTCGATTTTGATCTTATCCTGGATACCCAACTGCCGGCAGGATGGGACATTGTTTACACACCCAACACACACAATATCTCCATTCCCCTGTCGGCTAATCCTTTATTTGAGGAAAATCCTCTTGAAGCGGGAGATTTTATCGGGGTATTTTACACGGACGAAAATCAAATGCTGCATTGCGGTGGAGCAGTGCAGTGGACTGAAGGTGCCACGGTTTTGACGGCGTTTGGCGACGACACTTTCACCCCTGAAAAAGACGGGTTTTCGGAAGGAGAGCCCTTGCTGTGGGAGGTGTTTTTGCAGGAGGGAACACAAGACGGGATTGCTGAAGCGACCTACGACGAAACCATGCCCGACCATGACGGGAATTTCCACACCAACGGCCTTTCGCAACTCCTTGGCCTTGATGCCGTCGCCATTCTGAACCAGACGGTCTTTATCCCGCAGGGATGGAGCGGCATTTCGGGCTATGTGCTGCCGCTGAATGATTTGGTGGAAGCGATGTTTGCTCCCTTCGGCAACGATTTTATTATTCTGACGTCAAACACAGGATTTTACTATCCCGCCAACAATGTCAACACGATCGTCTACTGGGATTATCAACACGGTTATACCATTAAAACACAAAACCCCCTGACATTGATTTTAAGCGGGCCGGCTGCCGAACCTCCGCAAGTATCGTTAACGGCCGGCTGGAACCTTTTGCCCGTGCTATCGCCATGCGATGTGTGGGTGTCGCAGCTTTTTGATGCCAATCCCGAAATTAAAATTGTCAAGGATGTTGCCGGAACCGGGATCTACTGGCCGGATTATCAGATTTACTCCCTAATTTATCTGCATCCCGGACTTTCATACTGGATTCTGGTCAGCAATGATACAACGGTTACTTTTCCCGGTTGTTCCGATTAGCGTGCGGCTGAAAGAATAAAAATATTCCTTCCTGTGCGGGAGATGGCAGTGTGTTTGGGGTGCAAAAAGATTATGCGGAGCAATTAAAACAGGTTTTCCGGCGAATGATTTTCTTCCGGGTTTTCCTCTTCGTCCTGATCGGCCTGAAACTGAAACCCCAGCCGTTTGCCGGTTTTGATCTTCATGTTGTCGAGGGTGGCCTGTATTTCGAAAACACTGAGGATCTTCACCTGATCGTAAGGTGGGGTCAGCAAATCGAAATTGATGGTATATTTGATGGAGGAAAGGATGATCTTGCGGGCGGCTTCTTCATTCATTTGCGCAACGGCAAAATTCCGGTAAAGGAAACCGATCTCGCGTTTGCCTTCGATAAAATAATGCATGTCCTTGTTGATAAAAACCCTTCCGATAAGGTACCCGATGTCATTCACCCGTTTGTATTTAAAGGAATCGCCGAGAAAATTGTAAATGTTGATCACTCCGCAATACGACCGGTTGGGGTCTTCTTTTACGTAAGGCATTTTGTTCACTTCATGGCTCCGGGGAAATTCGAAAACATTGGTGTGCATCATAAAAATCAGGATGTCGCCGGCAAATTTCAGCTCCACTTCAAATTCACCCCTGTTCTTGTATTCAAAGGGAATGGGCTTATCGGTTTTTAGCTGGCTCTCCTGGTATTCTTTAACGATGTTTTTGATCTCGGTCTTGAATTTCGCAAAGGTGTTGTAAGTGTTTGAATAGACCTGTTGTTTGAGGTTGCCCTTTGCAATCAGCATTTTAAAAACTTCTTCGGAGTCGGGTTTGTTCTTCATTATTCAATATTTTGCCGCTAGCCTGAATGATTATTCGAATGTAAAAGTAAGCATAAAAACTTTGGAACGTAAACTTTCGATGCCTCCCGTGTAAAGATTGTCTTCCTGCAACAGAATATCCCGTAAGCCGTAAGACATGTTCACTTCGATGCCGAACTTAAACCAGTTCATGTAAATGTCAACGCCGGTACCGATCATCGCGTAGGTATCCTGTCCCAGAAGTTTGGGTTCATAATTGTTTTCTTCCTTTTTTTTGGCCTGGGAGGCCAGGTCGAAACTGAATTTGATGCCTGCGAAAATATAGGCCCTCATGTTGTGCACGCGTTTCGATTTGTATTTGATGTAAAACGGGAAGTCGAGAAAAGTGGAATTGATCTTCTGTTTTGAAACGAATGGAACGGTATCGCCTTCCTTAAAGAGCCTCAGGTCATAAATCAGTGTGCGGCTTCCAAAGGCAAGCGTGGGAACAAACCTCAGGTTAAAATATTTGCCCATTCTCATGTCGCCCACAATTCCCACCGAAAAGCCCATGGTGGGCTCTGGCTCAATTCCGAAAACCATTGCGGAATCAACCGGATAGATCGGAAGATCTCCCTGTGGAAGTTGTTTGTCTTTGAAATATAGCTGATGAAGGTTTTCTTTGGTTTTGACGACAAAATTCATCTGGTTGACCGCCAGGATAAAGCCGAAATGAAAGAGTTCGTAATCATAAAGCTTCAGGTTAGGTACTTTGTTAACCTGTGAGTAGGATTGCGTCCCGGAGAAAAAGAGAATGATGATAACAACAATACTTAACCCTGTCTTCTTCAATGAATGTAGTTTTTAAAAATTCTACGGAATAACGCCCCTGATAATTTTTTATTTTTCGCCGGTGTAAATAGATGCAATTCCCAAAGTCAATGCGATGGAGTGCGGATTTTTGAATCCGGCTTTCGAAAGGATACGCACAAATTCTTTCCCGGACGGAAAAACAGTCACCGAGTCGTGCAGATAGGTATAGGCTTCTTTGTCTTTCGAAACCTGGCGGCCCACCCAGGGCAGGATCGTGGAAAAGTAAAAATCATACAATTGTTTGAACGGTGCACTCCGGGGATTTGAAAACTCAAGGATCACGGCCAGCCCGCCGGGTTTGAGCACACGGTACATTTCCGCAAGTCCCTTTTCGAGGTTTTCGAAGTTGCGCACGCCAAAGGCCGTCATCACAATGTCGAAGGTATTTTCGGCAAACGGCAGGTTTTCGGCATCACCAACCTGCGGTTCGATCAGATGTTGCAGGTTTCGTTTGGCCAGTTTCTTCTTTTGCAGTTCAATCATCTGTGCGGCAATGTCAATGCCTTTGATCAATTCCGGATTGAGTTTTGAGGCAAGGATAGCCATGTCGCCGGTTCCCGTGGCGATGTCAAGGATTTTTTCGTGCGCATGCGCTTTGATGATGCCGATGGCTTTCCTGCGCCACATCCTGTCGATGCCGGCCGAGAGAAAATGATTCAGAAAATCATACCGCGGAGCGATGTTGTTGAACATCTGCCTGACCATTGTTTTTTTTGTCTTCCCGGCAACGGGCTCCATGTGTTTAAGGTTTAGTTGGGCTGATGATTAAAATATTACTTCTTTACATAGAAATCGTATTTTCCAGGTCAAAAAGAGGGGTATTCATCTATTCGAATATCCCGGGTAATTCCTGCAAAAGTTTCTCCGGGTCAACAGGCACCACACCGACACTTTCGCATACCTGACCGCCGGCGAGATTGCTGATGGCGGCGATTTCTTTAACGGGTAATCCGGATGCCAGACAAAGCATTGCCGTGCTGATCACCGTATCGCCGGCACCCGAAACATCGGCGATGGAACGAACAAGCGCCGGTATGAGATGTTCTTCGTATCCACCGTTTTCCATTCTTTTACTGATGTAAACGCCTTCTTCCGACAAAGTGGCAAGCACGATTTCAATGTTTTGAGTGTTGTGGATCTCACGAACGGCTTTGCGCATATTTTCAATATCTCTATTTTTAAGCTCAATGCCAAGACCTTCCCTGAGCTCTTTCAGATTCGGCTTGAACAGCGTAAGATTTTTATAATTGTCAAAATTCCGCTTTTTCGGGTCAACGGCAACGGGAATATCCCTTTCGGATGCCAGCCGGGTGACCTCTTCGATCAGCGTCGGCGTGATGACCCCCTTGTCGTAATCCTGAAAAATGATCCCGTTGATCTCGTTTTCAGAAAGGATGGAACGTATCGTTGCCAAAAATCTTTCGAGGTCTTCCGGAATCAAAGGGTGATCGGTTTCTTCGTCAACCCTGAGCATTTGGGTGTTGTTGCCGATCACACGGAACTTGGTGGTGGTAACACGGTTTTTGCTTTTTAGGATGCCTGTTTCCGGCATTTTCATTTCCCGCATCAGCTTCAGCAGGGTGTCGGCTTTTTCGTCTTTTCCCACCACCGAGCAGAGTAACGGCTGCGCACCGAGTGCTTTGATGTTGAGCGCCACATTGGCGGCTCCCCCCAGCCGGTTGGCTCTTTTCCTGACCGCAACGATGGGCACCGGTGCTTCGGGAGATATCCGCTCCACACTTCCCCACAAATAGGCGTCAATCATCACGTCGCCGATGATCATCACGTTCAGCTTTCCGAACTTTTCCAACAGATTTGTTGTCTCTTTCCGGGTCATTGGTTTGTCTATTTCAATTCAGCCAGCGCACTTTCAATGCGGTCGAAAGCCCTGTTGAGCTCTTCCGTAGAGGTGGCATACGATATCCTGATGTGTTTGTAGGAGCCGAATGCTGCCCCGGGTACCAGTGCAACATGTACTTTTTCGAGTAAATACATGCACAGGTCGTATCCGTCACGAATGACGGCATCACCGTTCTTTTTACCGTAATAATATGATACGTCGGGGAAAATGTAAAAGGCCCCTTCGGGGATATTCAGTTTCAGTCCGGGAATTTCGTTCAGTCTTTTCAGCGCCAGGTCTCTTCTTTGGCGAAAAGCTTCTTTCATGGCTTTCAGCTCCGGCATCAGGCGGGCATCGGCCTCAAGGGCTTTCAAAGCCGCCATTTGTGAAATGGAGGACGCCCCGGAGGTGTATTGTCCCTGCAGGGTATCCATGGCGTCGGCAAGGTATTCGGGTGCTGCTGCATATCCGATACGCCATCCCGTCATGGCAAAGCTCTTCGATACACCGTTGATGGTCACCACACGGTCTTTGATCACATCAAACCGGGCAATGCTGGTGTGCTCACCAATAAAATTGATGTGCTCGTATATCTCGTCCGAGATGATGTACAGGTCTTCCTTAGTTGCCAATACTTCGGCAATGGCTTGCAATTCATCCTCATGGTAAACCGTTCCCGACGGATTGCAGGGCGAATTGAACAAAAATACTTTAGTCTTTTCGGTGATGCTCTCTTCAACCTGTTGAGGGGTTACCTTAAAATCGCTCTCCAATCCTGTTTGCAAAAAGACGGATTTCCCTCCGGCAAGTTTGATCATCTCGGGATAAGAAACCCAGAAAGGGCTCGGTAACAACACCTCGTCACCATGATTGACCAGCGATAGAATGGAATTGGCAATGGATTGTTTTGCCCCGTTCGAAACGATGATCTGGTTGATATGATAATCAAGGTTGTTCTCTCTTTTCAGTTTGTCAACGATGGCTTGTTTCAGCTCCTTGTAACCCGAAACGGGTGGGTAATGTGTAATGTTCCCTTTAATGGCAGCAATAGCAGCTTCTTTGATAGACATCGGCGTATCGAAATCCGGCTCGCCGATGCTGAGGTTGATCACGTCTTTCCCCTCCTCTTTCAGTTGCCTGCTTTTACGTGTCATTTGCAGCGTTGCCGATTCGGAGAGTTTATTGACGCGTTCCGATAAGTGTTCGTGAGTCATATCTTTTTTTAGTGTTTGTCAATA
>JAOZMX010000095.1:7774-13482 GCA_029934065.1 Bacteroidales bacterium | reverse complement strand
GAATAATTCCGTGGTCGGGTTCAATAAAGTTTACAATCATTTGCACCAATGAAGGCGGTGTAAAGAACTCGCCACCTTCCTGAGCACCGGCGCCGCTCATTGAGAATTTCATTAAGAAAAATTCGTAAATCCTGCCAAATACATCACCACTTATATTTTTTACAGCATCTTTATTGAAAACACGAATAAGAGAGCGCAATAAATCGGCATCAAATTCCTGATAGTTTTTTGGTAAAACACCTTCAAGGTCTTTGTAATCGGCTTCAATCAGTCGCATAGCATTGTTTACTGCTTCTGCAATGTCTTGACTTTCGGGAAGGTTTACCAAATAATCAAATTGCGATTTTTCTTGGAGATACATTGCTCCGGCTCCCAGGAAATCATCTTTTGTAACTCCTCTTTTCTTTCCTGTTCTCGGATTTATCGGCAAATCTTTTTCAATCTGTTTTTTTGCTTCTTCAAATTTGTTTTGAGCATAACGCAAAAGTATCAAGCCCAAAACAGGGTCTTTATATTCTGCTGCAGTTAACTTTGAGTTGGCACGCAAATTATCCGCTGCTCCCCACAATTCCGTTTCTAATCTTTTTATCGCTTCGTTTGTCATATTAATTCAGTTCTCCAGATTTGTTAATTGGCACTGTTGCATTTCCTTTCAGTCAAGTGATTTTCCTGTGATAACGTCTTCCCCTCCATGGCTTTTACATAGATAGACGGCAAAATATTTTTCAAACCGGCGCTCATCATTTGTATTGCATTTTATGTTTTTCAGCAAGCAAAGCTACGGGAGAAATGAACAAAAAGCAAATTTGTTATTCTTTGTTTCGATATTGTGCAATCAGCAGTTTTTCATCTCTGCGATATTTTCGGTTTCCTCCCATCGTCCCATACCCTGTAGGCCATGCAGTTGCAAAGGGCAAATGGAAGTTTGCCATGCCAGTGCTGCGCCAGGGATAGGAGCGGCATCCCCCTGCGGTGGCGGCTGATGTGACCGTTGGCGGGTGGAGGCTGACGGAGGAAGCCCCCGCACCGCCTACGGACACACAGCCGGCACAAAGGGGATAGAGCGGATAGCCCGTCCGGCGCCCAAAAAAATCTGACAATAATGATGACGCATACCAGTGGGTAATCCGGGTCGCTAAAGGACAATTTGTCAGCCCGGAGGGGGTGGCACAGCCTTTGATTTCCGCTCTGAACCAAAAAATAAGAATATTTGACGAAATCAAAAAAAAAAACAAGAGATATGCAAAAAGGTAAAATCAACGTACAAACGGAGAACATTTTTCCGATCATTAAGAAGTTTCTCTACTCCGATCACGAGATCTTCCTCCGTGAGCTGATCTCCAATGCAGTGGATGCCACACAGAAACTGAAAACCCTGGCCAGCACCGGGAATTTCAAGGACGAGCTTGGGGATCTGACCATCAAAGTGGAGGTGGATAAAAAGAAGGGAACGCTGAAAGTGATTGACCGCGGCATCGGAATGACTGCCGACGAGGTGGATAAATTTATCAATCAGATCGCCTTTTCGAGCGCCGAAGAGTTTGTGAAGAAGTTCAAAACCAAGACGGAGGCGGAGCAAAATGCCATCATCGGCCATTTCGGGCTGGGCTTTTACTCGGCGTTCATGGTTTCGGACAAGGTGGAGATCATCACCAAAACCTACAAAAAAGGCGGCCCGACAAAGGCGGTGAAATGGAGCTGCGACGGAAGCCCGGAATATACCATGGAAGAAACCGTGAAGAAAGACCGCGGCACCGAGGTGATCCTGTACATCAGCAAAGAGGACAAAGAGTTTCTGGAGGATTACAAAATACGTGAGCTGCTGAAAAAATACTGCCGTTTCCTTCCGGTACCCATCCAGTTCGGCACCAAAAAGGAACAGGTGAAGGTGGAAGGCGAAAAGGACAAGGACGGCAAAGACAAATACATCGAGGTGGAAAAGCCCGACATCATCAACAACACCAACCCGTTGTGGAAACAAAAACCGTCGGAGCTGAAGGATGAGGATTACAAAAACTTTTACCGTGAGCTGTATCCGATGAACTTCGAGGATCCGCTGTTCCATATTCACCTGAATGTGGATTATCCGTTCAACCTTACGGGAATATTGTATTTCCCCAAGGTGAAAAGGAATTTCGAAGTACAGCGCGACAAAATTCAGCTTTACGCCAATCAGGTTTTTGTCACCGACTCGGTGGAAGGCATCGTACCCGACTTTCTGACGTTGCTGCACGGGGTACTTGATTCGCCCGACATCCCGCTGAACGTTTCGCGTAGCTACCTGCAAAGCGACCGGCGCGTGAAACAGATATCGAACCACATCATGAAAAAGGTGGCCGATAAGCTGGAAGAACTTTTTAAAGAGAATCGTGAAGATTTCGAAAAGAAATGGGACGATATCAAAGTGTTTATCGAGTACGGGATGATCTCGGAAGAGAAATTTTACGAACGTGCCGTTAAGTTTTGTTTGTTGAAAAATGTGGACGGCAAATATTTTACGCTGGACGAATACAAAGAAAAAATCAAGGAGACGCAGCAGGACAAGGACAAAAAGCTGGTTTACCTCTATTCCAACGACATGGACGAACAACACAGCTACATTGAAGTGGCCAAAGAAAAAGGCTATGATGTGTTGCTGATGGATGGTGTGCTGGACAATCACTTTATCAACCATCTGGAGCAAAAACTGGAAAACACCGCTTTTGTCCGCGTGGATGCCGACACCATAGAAAATCTGATCAAAAAAGACGATACCGAGACGCCGTCGAAGCTGGATGACAAGCAAAAGGAGGCCATCAAGCCTTTGTTTGAGGAGATGGTGGACAAAACCAAATTCACCGTTGAATTCAAGAACATGAGCGAGAATGACCTTCCGGTGATGATCACACGTCCGGAGTTTATGCGAAGGATGAAAGACATGTCGGCACTGGGCGGCTCGGGAATGATGGGAATGGACAACCTCCCCGACAGTTTCAACCTGGTGGTGAATACCAACCACAAGCTGATTTACAAAATGGCTACCGAAGAAAATGAGGAAGAACGCAAAAAAACAGCCAAACAGCTAACCGACCTGGCCATGCTTTCGCAAAACCTGTTGAAGGGAGAAGCCCTGACGGGATTCATCAAACGCAGCGTTGAGCTGTTGTAAGGATTAGTAATATGAATTTTAAATAAATATGTGTTTCAGGCGTTATTGGTTTTGATACTAACACGAGTTGAGTGGGAAGGTTGGAATGCGGCAAGGAAAGAAGGTAGCAATGCGGTAAGGATAGGAAAACGACATAAAAAATCAAACATTAAATCTTACAGCATTGCTACCTTACAGCATTAATACCTTGCAGCAATAAATTAAGTGTAGAGCAATTGTTTTGAATAAACTAAACCAATAACGTCTTTTTTATTAATCAAAAAAAATCGAAAAACATGAAAAATAAGAAACTTTGGATTACCCTTGGCATCATCGCCGTTGTGTTTATTATCATTTATAGCAGTGTTAAAACCACTTACAACACCATGGTAACCTACGATGAGGGAGTGAATGCAGCCTGGTCGCAGGTGGTAACCGATTACCAGCGCAGAATGGATCTGATCCCCAATCTGGTGAATACGGTAAAAGGTTATGCCGACTTTGAGCAAAAGACCTTAACCGATGTGGTGAAGGCACGTGCCAATGCCACGAGTGTCAACCTGAATGTTGACAAGCTGGATGCTTCCACCATACAAAAACTGGAACAGACACAGGGAGCACTTTCGTCGGCACTGAGCCGGCTGCTGGTAACCATCGAGCGATACCCCGATCTGAAGGCCAACACCAATTTCCGCGACCTGCAAGCACAACTCGAAGGCACCGAAAACCGCATTGCCAACGCCCGCCGCAAGTTCAACGAAGCGGTAAAAGCCTACAACGTTTACATCAAACGGTTTCCGAAGAACATTTATGCCAACATGTTCGGTTTCGAGCCGAAACCCTATTTCCAGGCAGATGCCGGCGCCGAAAAAGCCCCGAAAGTGGAGTTTTAATTTTAAACCGTTGATGTTTAATATCATCGCCAAAAATCATTAACAACGAAATATCATGACTGAAACAAAAACATCGGCAAAGAATTTCTTCAGCCCTGAAGACCGTGAAGCCATCAAGCAGGCCATCATGAACGCCGAGCTGGACACTTCGGGTGAGATCAGGGTGCACATCGAAAACACCTGCAAAGGCGACGTGCTGGACAGGGCGGCCTTTATCTTTGAAAAACTGAAAATACATCAAACCAAACTCCGCAATGGTGTTTTGTTTTACCTCGCCGTAAAAAACAGGAAGTTTGCCGTTATCGGCGATGCAGGCATCAACCGGGTCGTTCCGGATGATTTCTGGGAAAGCCTCAAAGCCGAAATGCTGAATTATTTCAGAGACGGCAAATTTACCGAAGGACTGATTTACGGGATTACGCGAACGGGTGAATACCTGCGGCAATTTTTCCCTTATCAGCAGGACGACGTCAACGAACTCTCCGATGAGATTTCATTTGGTGACAAGTAGTCCTTGCCCGGAAACAATTTGAACAACAAGCAAAAAAAATAATTATGAGATCCATACAACAAAAAAGCGGCTTCATCTTACTTCTGCTCATGCTGACGTTTTCCACAACGGTATTTCCGGCTAACGATGCCATACCGCCGAAGCCAAATCCACCCCGGCTGGTGAATGATTTCACTGGAACACTGTCCACAACCGAGATCAACCGGCTGGAGCAAAAGCTCGTCCGTTTCAACGATACCACCTCAACACAAATTATGGTAGTTTTGGTCAATTCGCTCAACGGATACGACAAAGCCCAATATGCCGACCTGCTCGGCGAAAAATGGGGTGTGGGGCACAAAGGAAAAAACAACGGCATCGTTGTGCTGATCAAGCCCAAACGCGGCAACGAAAAAGGTGAAGCGTTCATCGCCACGGGTTACGGCCTCGAAGGTGCCGTTCCCGACGCCGTAGCCAAACGCATCGTTGAAGAGGAAATGATTCCCTACTTTAAACAAAACCGCTATTACGAAGGCATTGACCAGGGTACCAACACATTGATGAGCCTGACGGCAGGTGAGTTTACCGCCGATGAGTATTTGAAAAAGTCCGCTAATGGCGACGCCACCGGAGTTATCGTTTTCATCGTGATGATCGTCATCTTCATCGCAATCGTGAGGAGAAACAGGCGCAACATGCAACACTACGGCGGACGCCGCGGCAGCAGCATGCCGTTTTGGACGGGTGTCTTCCTCGGCAGCCAGATGGGCCATGGCGGCTCATGGGGCGATTTTTCTTCGGGCGGCGGCTCTTTCGGCGGAGGCAGCAGCTTCGGCGGTTTCGGCGGCGGAAGCTTCGGCGGCGGCGGTGCCGGCGGAAGCTGGTAAACAGCCTGATCCGGTTTATACGGCAAAAGATTTTTATTCAGAAAAGAATTATCGAACACCAAATCCCGATAAGTCGGGGACATGTATCGAACAGCGATTGACCCTGTGAAACAGTTGTAAATTTTGAAGATTTAATTTCACAGGGTTAACGATTTCAGAAGTACTGTTTGCAGGATGGGTTAATCGTCCCATCGTCCCTTCGTTCTATCGTCCCATCGTTCAATCGTCCTATCGTTCCATCGTTCAATCATCCCTTCAGTCGCCCCAGTCTCCCGCTTTTTCCTTTAAACCTCGAGCTTTAGCCATTAGCC
>JAOZMX010000095.1:0-7674 GCA_029934065.1 Bacteroidales bacterium | reverse complement strand
CAGTCGCCCCAGTCTCCCGCTTTTTCCTTTAAACCTCGAGCTTTAGCCATTAGCCTTTCACTCACCGTTCCTCAATATCCCCCCTCCATTCATCCTGACCGAAATATCATGGAATTTGTAGTTGCGCATCTGCAAAATATACCAGTGTTGATTTTCATATCCGCCGGAAGGCGTTTTTTCAAACTCCAGTGTCAGTTGTAAAAGTCTCTTATTGTAAAACGGGATACATTCATCGAAGGCGGGGCCGAATTTATTCAAAGCCGTCAGAAAATACCATCCGATATCATAACCCCTGAAAGCATAATCCTGCGGCTCGGTAAAATAGTTTTCCCTGAACCCGCTGACAAACCGTTTCACCCAGGGGTTTCCGTAATCAATGTAGGTATCGCTCATGATCTGTGTGTTCAGGTTATTCAGGTACTCGGGTTCGAGGAAGTCGATTTTTTTCCATTCGGGAATACCGATCACCGTGATGGGAAAAGTATCGCGCAATTCATTGAGCTTCCGCATAAAATCAAGAATAAAAACCTTATTGTCCGACAGGGTGATCACCACATTTTCATGGTCGGAAACGGCTGTGTGAAGGAATGTGAAAACCGAATCGCGGCTATATACAATTTCGTGGTAGAGATCGGTAAACGGTGCCGGACGCGAATCCAGTCGTTTGTCAAGATATGTCCTTAACAAATTGAAATCCGTCTCATCTCTGTAGGGATCGTGTCGTGCAATAAAGATTTGTGCATTTTTATATGAGGTGTTCAGGTAATGAACCAGATGGCCGAGCTCGCTGTTGAACGACGGTGTAAGCTTAAAAACAAACGGATTGTTGTAAAGCACCTCCTCCCTTGAAGTAAAAGGGTTCACAATAAAAATATGATGTTCTTTGGCAAAACCGGCAACGATTTTAAAGCTGTTGCTGTAAACAGGACCAATGATCAAATCCATCTGCTTCATTTCGGGATTGCGCAGCAATTCTTTGGTGGCGATGGCATCGTCTTCAACATTGTACACAAAGATCTCGGCATTCAGGCCTGTTTTCTTCAGCGAATCCACCGCCATCATAAAACCTTCGTAAAACTGTATGAAAGTAAAAGGCTTAATATAATCCGGTTCTTCATCATTATCCGAAACAACATTATCCGCCTGCAACTCATCGAAACCGGAAAGATAAAACGGAATCATCAAAGCAATTTTAAAATGGCCTCCGGCATGCATTCTGTCGCACATCATCCGCCGGTTGGATAAACTGTCAGTAACGGCGAAAGGCATCACCGTGTCATTGTAAGGGGTTTCTTCGACGGGAGAAGGATTCAGCGCCGGCAAAGGAATAAAAACCACCTGTCCTTCCACCAGATTCCTCGAAATAAACGGATTTGCTTTTCTGATGTCGTCAACACTCATGTGATATTTCCGGGCAAGCCGGTTCACCGTTTGTCGTTTCGTCACCGTATGTGTCAGCCGCACCAGGTCTTTGCCGGAAACGGGGATTTTAATGATTTGCTCGTTTTTCAACTGGTCTTCAATGCCGGGATTGAGAGCCCGGATGCTGTCGATACTCACCCTGTATTTTAAAACTATGTCGTAAAGCGATTCTTTCCTTCTGGCCTGATATTCCAAATAGTTTTTCCGCTCCTGTGGCTGTGGCTGGACGTTGACAACCGGTTCAGGCTCCGGTGTTGCAATGGTACTTTTTGGAATTTTGATGAAGGAACCCTTTTTCAGTCCGTCGGGCAACCCGCCGTTGGCAGCCTTGATGGCTTCAATGCTTACCCCAAACTCTTTCGAAAGACCGTACAATGTCGCCTTCGGCCTTACCTTGTGAATGATGTAGCCGCTGTTTTCATTGATTTGAGCACTTTCGGCATCAGGAGCAAATGCCGGTATTCTGACAATTTGTCCAGGCTCCAGTTGATCCGTCAGCCCCGTATTGTTTTCTCTTATCCTGTTGATGTTTACATGATATGCCCGCGAAATGGCATACAATGTTTCTCCATTTTTAACTTCATGCAGATAAAACTCTTTTCCGTCAATGGTTTTCGTAACATTGGAGCGAACGACCGACTCCTGTGCATAAGACTGTCCATATATCAACGAAAAGAAAAAAATGAAAAAAAACGGAATTCTATACCTTCTCATAATCAGATGTAACTGCTGTGATCAAATTAATTTGCTGCCAATAATAATAAATTTTGTGCTTACCTGCCGGTTTTATTTTCCAATAACCAAAAATCTATTGAACATTAACGTAAAAATATTCTGAATCCTATTTATGCAAAAAGAATTTGCAAATGAGTCCATTTTATCATTCTTTGATGCTTTTAATTAAAAAACAAGGGTTAACATCTTTTAACTGAACGCCGAAAATATTGAAATCCGTAGTCCGTTTTTTTCGGGATTTAAAAAAAACGATAAAACACATTTAAGTTTTATTAAATTTTCAGTTGGGAAAAATGGTTCAAATCTTGATCGGCGAAAAACAATTAACCTAAAATTAAATAATCATGAAAAAAATCATCGTGCTATTTTTTGCAGCAGTTTTCGGAGGTGTTGTTTCGGTAGGGATATACAAAGTTTCCGAGCGGGAAGATGCACTTCAGACAACACAATGGCCAACCACTCAAAATCAGCAGGCACAGCCGCAGGCAAGTTTTGTTGGGGGCTATTCCGCACCCCAGAATGTGCCTGATTTCACCGAAGCGGCAGAAAAAACGGTGCATGCCGTGGTTCATATCAAGACCGAGCTGCGGCGCAGAAACTCCATTTATGACGATTTCTTTTCAGAATTTTTCGGCCGGCCTTATCATCAGTACAGTCAACCCGTTATTGCCACCGGATCGGGTGTGATCATTACCGATGACGGATACATCGTTACCAACAACCATGTGGTGCAAAATGCCGAACACCTCGAAGTTACGCTCAATGATAAGCGCAGCTACGAAGCAAAAATCGTCGGCGCCGACCCGGCCACCGATCTGGCCCTGATCAAGATTGACGAAAAGAACCTTCCTTTTCTAACTTACGGAAATTCCGACGACGTTAAAGTGGGCGAATGGGTACTTGCCGTGGGCAACCCGTTCAACCTCACCTCAACAGTAACCGCCGGTATTGTAAGCGCCAAGGCGCGAAACATCAACATTCTCGGGTCCAATACGGCCATCGAATCGTTTATCCAGACCGATGCGCCCATCAATCCGGGCAACAGCGGCGGAGCACTGGTCAACACCAATGGAGAGCTGATCGGCATCAATGCGGCCATTGCTTCCAATACGGGTTCCTATACGGGTTATTCCTTTGCCATTCCCGTGAATATCGTCAAAAAAGTGGTGAATGACTTTATCAATTACGGAGAAATCCAACGGGCATACATCGGTGTTACCATTCGCGATATTGATGCGGAGTTTGCCCAGGAGGAAAACCTCGACGACCTCGAAGGGGTTTATGTGGTTTCGGTGGTGGATAACAGCTCGGCCGAGGATGCGGATATTCGCCCCGCAGACATCATCCTTGAAATTGACGGTGTAAAGATCAACAGTGCAACCCGGCTGATAGAATCGGTAGCCCAGCACAACCCCGGCAACAGGATATCGGTGATCGTTAAACGCGACGGAAAGATCCTGCGGAAAGATGTTTTATTGAAAAACCGTCAAAACAATTTTGATGTGGTGACGGCCGAAGATGCAGAAGTATTCGACCTGCTCGGCGCCTCCTTTGAAATACCCTCAGACGAAGCCAAAAGCAAACTCGGGATCAATTACGGAATGCAAATCGTTGAGTTGCGGCGCGGGATGTTAATGAACAAAGGCGTCCGTGAGGGGTTTATAATAACGGAGATTGACAAATCGCCGATACGTTCATTGGAAGACATCAAAAATATCATCAAAGACAAACGCGGCGGGGTGCTTATCGAAGGGGTTTATCCCGGCGGGCAAAGGGCTTATTATGCCATCGGACTGTAAAAACGGTTTGAACGGAAAGCCCTTCCTCAAATAAAAAAATGAAAAGATAAAGCCGCCCGGATTTCAGTTTTTTGTAACCCGGACGGCTAAACTACGTATATTAATTAAGCAACAATAAAAATCCATCCCTGTAGTTACACATACAGGATTTTTTTTACGTGAAATCAAAAACAGCGGATGAAACAATAATCTTTACTAATCACTATAAGAAAGGGTATTAATGAGACAACTAAAGATCACCAAATCAATTACGAATCGTGAAACTGCGTCTCTTGACAAGTACCTGCAGGACATCGGCAAAGAAGAGTTGATCACGGCGGAACAGGAGGTTCAACTTGCACAAAGGATTAAGCAGGGCGATCAAACGGCTTTGGAAAAATTAACCAAAGCCAATTTGCGCTTTGTGGTGTCGGTAGCCAAGCAGTACCAAAATCAGGGATTGAGCCTGCCCGACCTTATCAACGAAGGGAATCTGGGCCTCATCAAAGCAGCGCAGCGGTTCGACGAAACACGCGGATTTAAGTTTATTTCGTATGCTGTGTGGTGGATTCGTCAGTCGATTTTGCAGGCTTTGGCCGAACAGTCGCGTATCGTGAGGCTGCCCCTCAACCAGGTGGGCTCGCTCAACAGAATACGCAAGGAGTCGTCAAAGCTGGAACAAAAATTCGAGCGTCCTCCGTCACCGGACGAAATTGCTACCGCATTGGAATTGCCTGAAAACAAAGTTGATTCGGTGCTGAAGATCACCACGCGCACCGTTTCGATGGATGCCCCTTTAACACAGGATGAAGACATGAGCCTGTTGGATGTGTACGTCACCGACGACAATCCCACAACCGACAACCATCTGATGAAAGAATCGCTGGCAAGGGAAATTCAACGTTCGCTGGCCACACTTACCAAAAAAGAACGCGACGTAATCAATCTGTATTACGGCATCGGGATGAACCACGGACTAACCCTCGATGAAATCGCCATGAAATTCGATCTGACCCGTGAACGCGTCAGACAAATCAAGGAAAAAGCCATCAGAAGGCTGAAACATACTTCCAGAAGTAAGCTCCTGAAAGCTTACCTGGGACAATAATTCTTTGTACCTTAAACGAAAAAAGGGATTTGTACATCAAAACAAATCCCTTTTTTTTGTCACTTCTGTAACATTTTCAAAAAAGTCGTGTCGTTTTAGTGTTTTAATATGATGGTTCGTTTATTTATTTGAAATTTATTTTTACCGATAAACTCGGATTTGGGAACTGAAAGAAAAGATTTGGAAACAGCAATAACCGATATACATTACGATCTGGTGGAAAGATGCCGGCAAAACGACCGGGATGCGCAAATGAAGCTCTACCGGCTTTATTCCAAAGCGATGTTCAATGCCAGCATCAGGATCGTCAATGATGTTGCGCTGGCTGAAGATGTGATGCAGGACTCGTTCATTGAAGCTTTTGATAAAATTGAATCCTTCAGGGGTGAAGGCTCTTTCGGTTCATGGCTGAAAAAAATCGTGGTCAACCGCTCCATCAATGCCCTTCGGCAACTGAAACCCACGGTAAACATCGAAGACATCGGCATTGCAGCGGAAGATGACAGAGAGATTGACGAGGCATATTCCGAGAATTTATTCTACCGGATGGAAGAGATCAGGAGTGCCATGGAACAATTGCCCGATGCATACAGGATCATTCTCTCGTTGCATCTTCTGGAAGGATACGATCACGAGGAAATCGCCGGAATACTAAACACATCCTACGGAAACGTAAGGACAAGGTATTCGCGGGCAAAGAAAAAATTATTACACATCATAATGAAAACAAGAGAGCAAAAAGAAAAACAGAAAGCATAAAAGCCATGTCGTTTTTAGAACAAAAAATAAAAAATAATCGCGGTTTTTTCGACCGGCATCAGCCGCCCGAAGGGCACGAAGCACGATTTGCCGAAAAGCTCGCCGCCAGGGAAACTCCGGATGAATCCGAAACCGATGGCCGGGCCTTCTGGCTTAAAATATCGGGCGTTGCCGCCGCCGTTGTTCTGGCACTGTTCTTCGTTTACGAATACAAGGATGATTTCGTGCAAGCTGCCGTTACACAAACCGTCAATCAAATTCAGCTATCGGAAGAACTGAACAATGTGTTTGAATACTACGAAGCCATCACCTGTGCCAACGTAGAACGCATCAACATACTGGCTTCCGACAGCGCTCAAACGCAATACGTTAAATCCATGGCACAAAAACAACTCGAAAGTCTGGATGCGGCTCTTGCCGAGATCAAAAAAGAATACGCCAAAAATCCCGGCGACAAAAGATTGCAAGCTGCTTTGATCAACAATAAACGCAAAAAAGCCGAAGTGGTTGAGCACATTATAAAACAACTTTCGGATGCCAACCGCTTGCCGGAGCAACCCCAAACAATGACTCCATAGATAAACGAAAAATTAATGAATTATGAATAAAAAGAATGTGATACTGGTACTCATTGTGATTTTTGCAAACCTCTCGGTTTTTGCAAAAGTCAGGGACGAACGTGTGGTCGTTGATAAAAAATTTGAAGTAAACAAAGGTGCACTCCTTCATATCGAACACCGGTATGGCACGGTAGAGTGCAGGAATTGGGAAGAAAACGCCATCGCTGTTAAAGTAACGGTGAGGGTTACAGCTTCAAATACGACCATTGCCGAAAAGATATTCAATGCCGTGAAAATAGAGGTTGACGGCAATGCCGATGAGGTTTCGGTGAAATGTAGTTTAAGTGAAAAACTTTTAAAGAAAAATAACGAATTAACCATTGATGTGGATATTATGATGCCGGAGTCGGTGCGCCTCGAACTGGAACACGAATTTGGGGATGCTTATATCGAATTGGTTGAAGGAGCGTCGAAAATCAAAAGCAAATATGGAAACCTGGTCGTTGAGGAGCTGAAAAACAAAATCAATAATCTGGAAATTGAATTCGGAAGTGCAGACATCGGCGACATCCGTTCGGGAGATGTGGAGGTCAATTATTCGGCGGTGAATATCCAAAAAACCGAATTTCTTAAACTTGATTGCAATTATTCGGAGTTGAACATTGATAAAGCCGACGCCCTGGATGTTGATTGTGAAGGCGGAAAACTGGAGGTGGCAGACCTGGGACGTTTGAAAGCCGAATCCAAATTTTCCGATATCACCGTTGGGCATTTGCAAAAAGACCTGGAATGCACTACTTCCTACGGAAATTTCACGGTAAAAAAAATGGGGCCTGCCTGTAAAACCATTGATCTGGAAAACAGCTTCGGAACGGTCAAATTGTATTTCGATCCCGGCTGCGTCTTTGACATTGAGGCCACGATGGACATGTGCTCGTTGCAATATCCCGACAATCTGGCCGATTTCTCCAAAAGAATCGTTGTTTCTGCGGGCGAAAGCTATTATCTCGGCACGATAGGAAAAGGAACCCCCAACGGGTCAAAAGTGAAAATCCGAAGCGAATACGGCGAGGTTTCGATATTTTTCAGGTAGGACAAATGAATGTTCCATTTTAAAAGAATTAACAGAGAAAAGTAAAATATCAATATTTAATCATTTAAAAGCGAAAAATTATGAGAATCAACAAATCATTGATGGTGCTGCTTATGGTTTTGACGGCCATTAGTTTAATGTCGAATCATGCATTTGCACAATGGAAAAGCGTCAAAGGCAACGGCAATGTGGTAACGCAGGAGAGAAGCGTCGGCGATA